>JAUIGX010000004.1 GCA_030432435.1 Alphaproteobacteria bacterium | reverse complement strand
CGCCGAGGTAGCCCCCGGCGGATGCCTCGCTTATGTTAGTGCTTGAGGTACCCATCATGTCGTCCGTTGCCGTCCCGCTCTATACCAAGCCCCCGCCCGGACCCCGGGCCAATTTCAAGCTTGCCAGTGACTTCACGCCGGCCGGCGACCAGCCGCGCGCCATAGCCAGCCTGACTGAAGGCCTTAGCCAAAGCGAACGCGATCAAGTGCTACTGGGCGTTACGGGGTCGGGCAAAACCTTCACCATGGCCCATATCATCGCCCAGACCGGCCGTCCGGCCCTGATCATGGCGCCGAACAAGACGCTGGCTGCGCAGCTCTACGGCGAGATGAAATCATTCTTTCCTGAAAACGCGGTTGAGTACTTCGTCTCGTACTACGACTACTACCAGCCGGAGGCCTACGTCCCTCGCACAGACACTTACATAGAGAAAGACTCTAGCGTTAACGAGCAAATCGACCGGATGCGGCATTCCGCAACGCGTGCAATTTTGGAACGGCGTGATGTTGTCATCGTCGCGTCAGTCAGTTGCATCTATGGCCTTGGCTCGGTCGAATCGTACTCACGTATGGTAATCAAGCTTCAAGAAGGCGTGACCCTGCCGCGCTCGGAACTACTGAAGCAACTCGTAGCGCTGCAATACAAGCGCAACGATGTGGATTTTCATCGTGGCACGTTCCGCGTTCGCGGCGACGTGGTTGAAATATTCCCGGCCCACTATGAAGACCGCGCCTGGCGCGTTTCTCTGTTCGGCGATGAAATTGAGAGCCTACAGGAATTCGACCCTCTGACCGGCGAAAAGACCGCGACTTTGGTCAGTGAGACCGTTTATCCCAGCAGTCACTACGTCACCCCGCGCCCGGCGCTATCCCAAGCCATCAAAGGCATCAGGGTCGAGCTCAAGAAACGTTTGGAAGAGTTTCACGCCGAGGGCAAGCTGCTCGAAGCCCAGCGACTTGAGCAACGCACCATGTTCGATTTGGAAATGCTGGAGACCACGGGCCACTGCAAGAGCATCGAAAACTATTCGCGGTTTCTCACCGGACGCAACACCGGTGAACCGCCGCCGACACTTTTCGAATACTTACCGGAAGACGCCCTCTTATTTGTCGATGAAAGCCACGTGGCGGTACCGCAGATCGGCGCCATGTACCGCGGCGACTTCAATCGCAAATCTACTTTATCCGATTACGGGTTTCGGTTGCCGTCCTGCCGCGACAACCGACCTCTAAAGTTCGAGGAATGGGAGTCCATGCGGCCCGACACGGTCTTTGTATCGGCGACGCCAGGGCCCTGGGAAATGGAACGCACAGGCGGCGTTTTTACAGAGCAGATCATTCGCCCGACCGGCCTCATTGATCCCGTTTGCATTATTAGGCCTGCTGAAAAACAGGTGGACGATCTTTTCGCCGAGTGCAAAGCCGTAGCGGCCAAGGGTATGCGCGTTTTGGTCACAACCTTGACCAAACGCATGGCCGAAGATTTAACAGAGTACTTCCACGAGAACGGCATACGCGTGCGGTATATGCATTCGGATATCGAAACCTTGGAGCGCATTGAGATTATCCGCGATCTTCGACTAGGGGCATTCGACGTTCTGGTCGGCATCAACCTTCTACGTGAAGGCTTGGACATTCCGGAATGCTCCCTTGTCGCCATACTCGACGCCGACAAAGAAGGATTTTTACGCTCGGAAACGTCACTTGTTCAAACCATCGGCCGCGCTGCGCGCAATATTGATGGACGCGTTATTCTTTACGCAGACCGCATGACGCGGTCCCTGGAAGCGGCAATTGGTGAGACCAATCGGCGGCGCGAAAAACAACAGGCCTTCAATGCGGCGCACGGCATCACTCCGGAGTCCGTAAAGTCGCGAATTTCAGATGTTCTCGATAGCGTTTATGAAAAGGACCGCGTCACGGTAAATACGGGACTCGCGGAGGAGCAACATCTTCTAGGCCACAACCTACGCGCCACCATCGACGATTTGGACAAAAAGATGCGCGCGGCCGCAGCAGATTTGGAGTTCGAAGACGCCGCGCGGATGCGTGATGAAATTCGCCGCCTAGAGCAGATGGAATTGGAATACGGCGGAGAAAGCAATTGGGCCAACGGCGACCCAGATGGCGGTAAACCCAAGCCCCGGGCCCTGCAGGAGTTCAAGCCCTCTGCGCCAAATCCACAGCAAAAAAGACGTGCCAAACGCAAGCGTAAGGGACCCTAACCGGTCACCCTATGGGAGAGATTCGTCTGCCCGTGTTTTGAGACGGCGGAATGACCAAGAACTCGCGGCGATACTTATCACATAAGCCGCTCCCACGAAGCTTAAGGTGGCAAACGGGTCTGTCACCAAGAAGCCCGCTGTAATGCCAATCAAGATCATCAACGGAAGCACCATAAAGGGCTTCAAGCGCATGTGCTTGCCCGAATAGACCGGCACACGGCTCACCATTAGAATGGACGAGACCAAGAGAAAAGCGCCGACCACGACTGGCTCGGCAAAAATATCCGAACCCGTATAAAGCCAGAGTATAAGCGGCATGATAGACAACCCGGCACCGCCAGGTGCAGGAACACCGGTAAAGTAATTGTGGGCCCAGGCCGGCAAGTCAGGCTGGCCAACCATGGTGTTGAACCGCGCCAAGCGCAAAACACAGCACACAGCATGTAAAAGACAGAGAGCCCAACCAATACCGCCTGCACCGCTCATCGCCCACTGATACATCAGCATCGCCGGTGCCACGCCGAAGCTGATCGCATCGCCGAGAGAATCGAGTTCTGCCCCAAATTTTGTGGTGCTGCGAAGAAGACGCGCCACGCGACCGTCAACCCCATCGAGCATCGCTGCGATCACCAAAGCGATCACCGCGCGGCCCCATTCCGCGCTCATCCCGTACCGGATGGCGGTTAGGCCCGCGCAGAGGGCAAGCAGCGTCAGAATATTGGGGAAAATGCGGTTGAACGACAGACTCCTCAGACGGTGCGCCGCCCGTCCGAAGCGGTGATTCTCTTTTTCCGGTCCAGCCTTGTCGTCTGAACTCGCTCCGTCTGGAAGTTGGCTGTCGTCAGCCATATTAGAGAACCTCTCCCACGCGCGGCTGCCCTTTAACTGCAAGATCAGCCAATACTGTCTCACCGGCAATCGCCTTTTGCCCAACGATTACAAGCGGTGCCACGCCATCGGGCATGTAAACATCGACCCGGCTTCCAAACCGAATCATGCCAAATCGCTGACCGGTCACTACCTGCTGTCCTTCCCGCACATCACAACGGATACGACGCGCAACCAACCCGGCAATCTGAACAACTGCAAAGTCTTTTCCGTCTGCCGTGCGAATAATCAAAGACTGCCGTTCGTTGTCCTCGCTCGCCTTGTCCAGTGTCGCATTGACGAATTTTCCAGGCGTATACTCTTCCTTCATGATCGCGCCACCAATCGGCGCGCGATTCACATGACAATCGAAAACGCTCATAAAAACGCTTATGCGCATAAGCGGCTCAGTGCCCATCTCCAGCTCCGCCGGCGGCGCCGCTGGCCCGATCATCTGCACGACGCCATCCGCCGGGCTAATCACAAGACCGGTCTGCTTCGGTGTTACCCGGTCCGGGTCGCGGAAGAAATAAAAGCACCAAACAGTCAATGCCAACCCAACGAGACCGAGCGGCGTCCAAATCCACCATAGGATCAACGCTGCAATGGCAAACACAGCGACAAACCCGGGACCTTCAGGATGAAGCGGCGGAAAAATATAATCACGCCAGGTAATGTCGATCGATTTCATTGAATTCGGCTCAGTATCGGCTGCTGACACGCGATGACCCTTTCTAACAGATACATTCGTACCCGGAGTCATATCATTGATTTAGGGAAAAATCAGGGGAAACAAAGAGACCGCGCTACAAGCGAAACATCGCCGTTTTAGTGCTAAGGCCGCCCGGTGGGCGGCACGCTGAAGACTTGGCCTGGATAAATCAGATCAGGGTTTTTGATTTGATCCGTATTGGCGGCATATATCAGCGTATACATCGTGCCTTCACCGTACACGCGGCGTGCAATGCGCCAAAGGCTGTTGCCCCTCACGACTGTTACAGACCCCGGCGGCATATCCGCTTGGCTCGGGTCCAACGTGAACGGGATTTCCACACGAGCCATAACGTTATTGTTGACGCCGATTTGGTCGGCGCGAATAACATGATCCCCGGCATTGGCGCGAGAGTCCGGAGACAACTCCCAAACACCGTTTTCGTCGGTCGTCGCGCGGCCCACGAATTCGTTGTCGAGATAAACCTGAACCGTGCTCCCGGGATCGGCCTTACCGCTAATGTTGAACTGCCCCTCGGCGCTGTAATCTATGGAGTCTATCGTTAAAGCCCCCATACCCTCCGGCGCGCCCGGACCTTGTAATACACGGCTGCGACCGCCGTCGCGCGACTGCTCGACGACAAGGATTTCGCCATCGCGCTCGGGCACCGACATCACAACCACGTTTTGCGACACCAACTCGTCGCCATCGGGCCCTCGGGCGCGCAAGGAGTACTCGCGCGTGCCCGGCAATATCTTTTCGGTGGGAATAAAAACCCACTCTCCACGACCATCGGCCGTCACACGCCCGATTTCCTTGTCGCCATCTAGAATGACAACCGTGGCGCCGGGCTGAGCCCGTCCGGCCATTACCATATTGCCATCTGGGTCGATACGGACGACGTCGAAGGATGGCGCACCCGGCCCAGTGTTCACTTGGTCAGGCCCGCTAAGCCCGTCCGGACTTTGCAAGGTAAAGTTCAATACCAGCGCCGCGATAACGACGACAACGCCGACAATGGCAATGATAAAGGGACGGTTCACAGCGCCTCGTCTATTGCATCTGCTTCTAAGGCCGCTTTTACGGCCAGCGGCACCCTATGATCCGGTCGCGAGCAGGCTGGCTAAACCGAACGGTGCCTGAAATGGGTGTACGAGATTGCGCCCAATGATGCAACCAGATGCCGACAAGGCCACAAGAAGAGCCTGAGGTGAAACAGGCCCTAATTAGGTCAAGGACCATACATCACGAACGTGATCAGGGCCCCTAAACCCAGCGGCAGGGCTGCCACGCACATCAATACGATCGGATAGAGAATTGAACTGATGCGTGCATTCGGCAAAGGAACGTGTTTTGCGGTTCCATCGGCAAACAGAATAAGAGGCACCAAAATCAATCCAATTCGGGTGCTGGGGTCGCGCTCAGCCACGGCCCAAGCAATGGCTAAAAGCCCTGCACCGGCGCCAAGAATAACGCTGTCGCCGAGCAGTACAGGTACAATTATTTGGAGAAGCGCGAATGTCCCAACACACAGCCCTAGAATAAGCGCCGTAACAGCGACATCGGAGTCACCGACAATGGCTGCCTGCACCGAGAGCGCCAATGCAACCATAACGATTGCCACATAGCTTACAGCGCGCTCGTCCCGCAACCGGTCGAGACGCGCAATGACAATAAAGGCACCCACAGCGAGAACAAGAAAAGACGCGGCCTTAACGGCAGAGAGCCCCTCCGCAGCGACGAATCCGTTGTTCAGATTCGCCCACGTGGACATAAAAATGACAATTCCAGCGACCGCCGCAGCCCAGAACCGCTTCGGGCCTAGAAAATCGAGCACCAATCCGGCCAGAGCCGCGCCGCCCGCTATATGGCCGATACGCGCAAATGAATCCTCCGGAGTCCAGCCGGGGGCCAGCAAAAACCCCCAAGAGACGATAAACCCTCCTGCCACGGCGATGCCCGCGAGGCTCGCGCCACGCTCGGCGCCCGCAGCGGCACGGAGCCCGACCGCGATAAGAGCCGTAAGGATGATCGGCAGGAGTATTACGGACAAAGATTCCACGCTGGACTCACAACGAATGATATGGCCGGACTCGACCCAATAAGACCGAATACAGCACCAACATCGCTGCTTTTATGACGTTTTTGCCGGAGGAACCAGAGAACAGACGCAAATATTCCTGTTTTCGCCCCGCTTTATAACGAGCGCTTTACTTAGCGTTGCTTTGCCACATCCTCGACCGTGACGCGCCCACCTTTGTTTTCCCAGGCCGTGCGTAAGTAATTGGCAAGATCCGCTACTTCCTCGTCGCTCAACTTGTCGCCGAACGCGCCCATATCTTCCCACGCCCCAAATGGGGCCGGCCCCTCATCCGGGACATCTGCCCCATAGAGAATGACATTGATAAGCGATGAAGCATCAGGGGCCTGAACGATCGCGCTGCCGGATACCGGCGGCGCTTTCAAAAACCCGCCGCGGCCGGACTGAAGGTGGCATTCTTCGCAATGCTCATCGTACACCGCCAGCCCACGAGCGCTGGCTTCTTCACTCAGCGTTTGCTCTGTATTGCGCTCGATAGGTGGCAAACTTTTGAGATAGACGGCTATCGCCTTGGCGTCTTCCGCGGTGAGGTGTTGCGTGCTGTTGATAATCACCTCGTTCATAGGACCAAACGTCCCCGCTTTAAAACTATGGCCCGTTCTCAAATAATTGGCGATATCGGCCTCAGGCCACTTCCCTAAACCCGTGTCTGAGGACGTAAGGTTGACCGCCGACCATTTACGAATTTTACCCTCTTCGACAACGTCGAAGTAGGTCCCACCGGACAAGGCTTGGCTTTTGTCCTCGGCCAGAAAAAAGGTGCGCGGCGTGTGACAGGCGCTGCAATGGCCGAGACCTTCCGTCAGGTATGCCCCGCGGTTCCATTCGTCAGATTGTTCAGGGTCCGGCTGGAAAATCTCATCGTCCGCAAACAACAGATTCCAGAAAAACAACCCCAGCCGAACATTAAAGGGGAACGGCATGTCGTTTTCCGGCGGTGTGTGCTTCACCGGCGCCAAGGACATTATGTAAGCATAGATAGCCGACATGTCCTCTTCGGTAATCTTGCTAAAGGCCGTATAGGGAAAAGCCGGGTACAAATGACTGCCGTTGGCCGCCACGCCCTTTCGCATGGCGTGACTAAACTCTTCTTCGGTCCACCCACCGATACCGGTTTCCGGATCGGGTGAGATATTCGTTGAATAGATGGTTCCGAACGGCTCGCTGAACGGTCCCCCCACAACGTGGAAAGGTACGCCGCCGCCGAATTTCGGCTCGTCCTTGTGGGTGTGGCAACTCACGCAGTTGCCGATCGTCGCGAGATACTTCCCCTTTTCGATGATCGGATCGACAGGCGCGACGGGCGGCGCAGATTCAACCCCGCTTGCAGCGCTCTCCTCTTGTGCATGGGGCGATGCCATCGGCACAGCAACCGTCACAGACAGGGCCGCTACAAAAAGTCCGGCGGCGAAAGTATTCGGGAAAGCACAAAATTGCATGGGTTTTGCTCTGATCGAATTGAAGCCGTAGCCTAAAAGCACAACGCGCAACGCCCGCCATGAAGAAGACGGGCGTTGCTTAAACATTGATCGTAAGAGACTATTTCTTACGATAATCGTCGTGACACTGCTTGCAGGACAGAGCAGCAAAGGCAGCGTTCAAAGCCGCATCCTTACCTTCTTCCCGCGCAAGTTTCGCGGCCGCTGTTATACCGTCCGAAAATTTATTCATTCTCTCTTCGAAGTCGGCCCAATTTTCCCAAACTGCAGGAAGGGACTCGCCGCCCTGAACTTCTTCTTTAAAACTGCTCAAGGATGTCTGAGCCGCTAGCGCAATAGCTTCTAAATGACTTGCAAAATTATCATCCGGAATCGCGTAAGACATAATTTTGCCGACAGCGGCTGTCTGCTCATCCATGGTTTTCATGATGTGCTGGCGATAATCAATCACATCCTGATCGTCGGCTTGCGCCGCTGTGGGCAGAACAAATGCTGCCACCATAGCCATTGCTGCAACACCACCAGTTAATTTAGCGAAACTTAATTTAGCGAAACGTTTCATTTGAGAAGCCTCCAATGCTCCAAACTAGCTCTATTATACTTTGAATTGTGTCGATAGTTGGGGCCACCCCCCGACCTCAAAGTTTCGCGCCAGGGCATGCAAACGCCCGAGCTTTCTCAGCTGTTGCCCAATGGTTTACTAGAGGAACTCCAACGATTGCAAGGGCTTTAAGCCTCGCCGGGGCCGCCCGGCGCTGTCCTGAAGTTATATACTGTTACCCGATTTCCCGGAGGCCAAAAGCAAAACGCCCGCCTCTGTCCGAAGCGGGCGCTTAAACTTGAGAGCAAATACCGGCTATTCAGCGTAACGGTATTCGTCGTGACAGCCCTTACACGTGAAGGCTTCTTTTACCATGGAGCCTGCTGCGGCCATGCCGCCAGACTCCGCAGCTTTATCCAAAGCCTCTAATTTCGCGACCATATCGTTCATCTTACCGGCAAAGTCATCCCAATTCGACCAAACCTTTGGCATCGCATCGCCCTTGGCCGTGCCACCTTCGACATTCGGCTCGAACGCTTTCAACGCTTGCTGGGACGTCACAGCCAACGTTTTTACGTGATGTGCAAAATTCTCGGCCGGAGCCTTCTGCTGCAAAGTCATAAACAATGCGGCCGCTTGCGCGCCCAACGTCGCCATGACGTGCTTGCGATAATCGATCGTATCTTGATCGTCCGCGTGGGCTGCCATCGGTGCTAGCGCAACCGTTGCTGCCATCGCGAGACCACCGATAATGTTTTTCAGACTGGACATATTAAGAAGCCTCCACTGCTTCGGGCTGTTGAACAAGCGCTTTTATCAGGCTCTCTAGAATTGTTACTCTCGGACGGAGACTAACCGCCTGTAATTCCCAGCTCAATGCTTTACAAAGAACCTGCGACAGTAGCAAGAGCTTACACTTAGCGAGCACCCGCGAATCCTTGCTATTGTAATAGTATAATCATCATTGTGACCGGGATATGACGCACACACCAGCCGTGCCCAGCCTCCAATCTCTGTGTATATTTTGTGGCTCACAAACAGGCAATAATCCGGAATTCAGAATAGCAGCCGAGACCGTGGGCAGAGCGCTCGCGGCCAACGGAACAGCGCTTGTGTTCGGCGGCGGCCGGGTCGGACTCATGGGGGCCGCAGCAGATGCCGCACTCGCGGGCGGCGGCACGGTCATCGGTGTTATCCCCGAATTCCTTAAAAACAAGGAACTCGCCCATACCGGCGCGAGCGAAATGATCGTTGTGCCGGACATGCACACCCGCAAGCGCGTTATGTTCGAGCGCAGCGACGCGTTCTGCATTTTACCCGGCGGCGTCGGCACCCTGGAGGAAATGTTCGAAATCGTTACATGGCGTCAGCTTCACCGGCACAACAAACCCATCATCATCCTCAATACAGCCGGATACTGGTCTCATCTCATGGGGCTGCTCGACCAGATTATCGCGGCGGACTTCGCCCATAAGGGCCATGACACCCTGGTAACGGTCGTCGAACGGGCTGAAGATGTGGTCCAAACCGTGGAAGCAGAGCTCGCAAACCCCAAGCCACCGGTCCGATTTGACGTCTAAGAGCCTAAATCCCTTACACTGACGGCCAAATTGGCAGATTCCCGACTTGCGTGCCCAACGGCCTATGCACTAATTTCCCTGCCGAACCCACGGCGCACCCTCAAGACACACTGGCAAGCCACTTCGGGACTACGACTCTCACGGGACCCTGCTGTTTCAGGCCCGCAAAAAGGGAATTTTCATGGCCAAAATCAAGGTAAAAACCCCAATCGTTGACCTCGACGGCGACGAGATGACGCGGATTATATGGCAGTTCATCAAGGAAAAGTTGATCCTGCCGTACCTTGACGTGGATTTGAAATACTACGATCTCGGCGTTGAGTACCGGGACGAGACCAATGATCAAGTTACGATCGATGCCGCTAACGCCATTAAACAATACGGGGTCGGCGTTAAGTGCGCGACCATCACCCCCGACGAGGCGCGCGTCGAGGAATTTAACCTCAAGAAGATGTGGCGCTCGCCGAACGGCACCATTCGCAACATTCTTGGCGGCACCGTGTTCCGTGAGCCAATTATCTGCAAAAACGTGCCGCGCTTGGTCCCGGGTTGGACTCAACCCATTATCATCGGTCGCCACGCCTTCGGCGATCAATACCGCGCTACAGACTTCAAGGTTCCCGGTCCCGGTAAGCTGACCATGACCTTCAAACCGGCCGATGGAAGCGAGTCCACTGAATACGAAATTTACGACTTCCCCAGCAGCGGCGTTGCCATGGGGATGTACAACCAGGATGACTCCATCGCCGGCTTCGCGCGTGCCTGCTTTAACTATGGCCTATCGCGCGGCTATCCCGTCTATATGTCCACCAAGAACACCATCATGAAGGCCTATGACGGACGGTTTAAGGATATCTTCCAGGAAGTGTTCGATGCCGAATTTAAGTCGAAATTCGACGACAAGCGCCTGACTTACGAACACCGGCTGATCGACGACATGGTCGCCTCGGCATTGAAATGGTCCGGCGGATTTGTCTGGGCGTGTAAAAACTACGACGGCGATGTGCAGTCGGATACTGTTGCGCAAGGCTTCGGATCGCTGGGATTGATGACCTCGGTCTTGCTCACGCCAGACGGTCAGACCGTCGAGGCGGAGGCCGCCCACGGTACTGTCACTCGCCACTACCGCCTACATCAGAAGGGCAAGGAAACATCCACGAACCCGATCGCATCCATCTTCGCCTGGACCCAGGGCCTCAAGTATCGCGGCAAGTTCGATAATACTCCGGACGTGTCGCACTTCGGCGAGACCTTGGAGAAAGTTTGCATCCAGGCTGTCGAGCAAGGTTTCATGACCAAGGATCTAGCGATTCTTGTCGGGCCGGAACAACCCTGGATGACCACTACCCAGTTCTTGAACAAACTCGACGAGCTTCTTCAAGCGGCCATGAAATAGGGCCAAACCATCGCTTCAGCTATTGCTGATGCAAAAACGCCGTCCTCAATAGGACGGCGTTTTTTTTCGATTTGATCTATTTCTCTTTGGATGAAGGTTCCGGAAACCCTTTGCGCAATTTCTTCAACTGCGCTTCTGTCGCGGGCACCATCTTGCCCCCAGACTTCGGGAGCACCCAGTGGTAGCTTCCATCTATTCCAATCACCGCAAATTTCTCGCCGCGGCGAGAGAACACGCGGCGATGAGACGCCGACTGGTCGATATAGGTTCCGCGCCAGTCTTCGTCGTGCTTGAACATATATTCGTGACTTTGGATAAACTGCTTCACGAACTTCTGATCGACGATGGTGACATTTGAAATCACCCAGCACTGGCCTTCAAAAACCCAATATGTGGCAAGCCCAACAAGTTCTTTCGCCGGATTGAAGTACGGGTAGAACGGAAACGAGCGGCACGCCATCGAGCGGTTGTCACGCTCGCAATACTCCACGCCCTTGCACTCTATGGCGCAGCAATCCGAGCCCTTTAGATCGGCCAGCTCTTTCTTGGCATCAGCTGTCACCGCCTTGTAAGGCTTCCACAGATCGGTTCGCGATTTAAGCAGCTTCCATTCCGACTTCTCGACAATCGGAATGGCGTTGTCGACCGAGCAACATACCGGCTTGCCGTTATTCAGATGCGCGCACTTTTTTCCGCAATCATAAACTTTGGAAATCGGCGCCTGAAATTGGCGAAAAATTTCCTCGTAGTGCTTTGGTTGTAAAGACATTGAACGGGTACGATCCTAATCTGGCCTAAACTGGCGAATGAATGGCGGGGAGTGGACTGTCTCTGCGGTATAACCCGCAATCACTACCTTTGAAAAGACCTGCACTATTGAATTCGGCGTCTGCAAATTCAGATTCTGGATGCGAGGGCGACACCATCATGTCACAAGAGAGTCATATCTGGGTGTAAAGTGGAGGTCATACCATGCAAGCGTACATGTGGATCGGGCTGGGCGGCGCACTCGGTAGCATGGCGCGGCATTGGAGCACGGGCCTCGCCAGCGTGATTGCAGGCGTGGGGTTCCCTTGGGGAACCCTGACCGTCAACGTCATCGGATCCCTCATCATCGGCTTCGCCGCCGCCACTTTGAGCGCTGAAGGACGTTTTCCCTCGTCCGACTCTGTTCGCCAATTTCTAATGGTGGGGGTTTGTGGTGGATACACCACTTTTTCCGCTTTCAGCCTTCAGACCCTGACCCTCATCGAAAGCGGCCGCTGGCTTTCGGCGTTCAGCAATGCCGGGCTGTCCATCGGTCTTTGTGTCGGGGCCGTCTGGCTCGGCTACGTCGCGGGTCTAGCTTTAAATCCCCGCTGATACTCAACCTACCGCCCGCGGCGGTCCTGCCCGCGAAACCACCGCTATTCGTGTCGCAAGGCCTCAATAGGGTTAAGGCGCGCGGCCCGGCGAGCCGGCATGAACCCGAAAACCACCCCGACGATGGCGGAGAAACCAAAAGCCAGCAACGCGGTAACCGGCTCGAAGACAAAAGGCACATTGATCGCGGGAGCAACCGCCGCAGCGCCAATCAACCCGATCACAATCCCCGCGAACCCGCCAAACGCCGACAACATGGCAGCCTCAATTAGAAACTGCATCATCACCTCTTGTTCGGTGGCTCCGATGGCCAGACGAATTCCGATTTCCCGTGTCCGCTCGGTGACCGATACCAGCATTATGTTCATAATCCCGATACCACCCACGAGAAGACTTACAGCAGCAATTGCACTTAAAAAGGTCGTCATAACGCCAATCGTACTTTCCATGACTTCCGAAACTTCGGTCATGTCGAGAACGTTGAAATTAGACTCCTCCCCTTCCGCGACACGCCGCCGCTCACGCATAATATTCGTCACCTCCTCTTTAAGGGGCCCAAGGCCCTCCGGGGTAAACGCGGAAATGAATATTTGCGGTATTCGGTCCGATCCCGCGAGGCGCCGCTGATAGGTGCGGATCGGCATGGCAACAACCAAATCCTGATCGCCGCCGAACATAACCTGCCCCTTGGACTCAAGTACGCCTATAACTTCGCAGGAAATCTTGCCGACACGGATGCTTGCTCCAATTGGATCTTGTCCGGGAAACATATCGGTTTGAATGGTTGAGCCGACGATGCATACGGCTTTGCCGCTTTGTTCCTCGGCCAGCGTAAACGTACGCCCACTCGTCAGGTTCCAATTTCTGACAACCGTAAACTCTCCAGTAGTTCCGACCACGTTCGACTGGCGGTTCTCATTCCCGGCGATGACCTGGGCCGTACGCTGCGCGTACGGCGCGATGGCGGCAATACCGGGAACGTCACGGCGCAACGCCTCAACGTCGGCAATCTCAAAGGGCTGAGAGGACCCCGCTGCTCCGCCCATACGCCGGTTCCCGCCAGGTGTGAGGGTCAACATATTGCTGCCCATTTTTGAAATTTCGCTACCCACTTGGGCTGTGGTGCCCGAGCCCAATGTGACGATGATGATTACAGCTGCCACACCTATGATGATACCGAGCACAGTCAGGCCAGATCGGAGAATATTCCGCCTGATTTCGTTCAACGCCATTATCATCGTATTGCCGATCATCAGACGTGAGTCCTCTAGGCCGCGTGTTGAACGTTTGTTTGGCCGATAATTTTACCGTCTTTGAATTCTAACCGCCGGTGAGCGTATGCCGCGATATCGTCCTCATGCGTCACGAGCACGACCGTTAATCCGTGTTCCTTATTTAAACTGGTCAACAGCTGCATAATTTCGTGACTGCGGGCCGAATCAAGATTGCCGGTCGGCTCGTCCGCGAGCAGCAACGATGGCCGCGTTACAATCGCCCGCGCAATCGCCACTCGCTGCTGCTGACCACCTGATAACTCAGCCGGAGTATGGTGCTCTCGCCCCAAAAGCCCCACTGTATCAAGAGCTTCCATGGCGCGGCGACGGCGCGTCGCTTTATCAAGCCGTTGATAAATCAGCGGCAGTTCCAAATTCTCGAGCGCCGATGTCCGCGCCAACAAGTTAAACCCTTGAAAGACAAACCCAAGAAAATGGCGACGCAACAGCGCTAGTTGATCGTGAGAGAGCGTTGCGACATCGACACCGCGGAAAAAGTATTTCCCGCGTGTCGGCACATCCAAACACCCAAGCATGTTCATGGTTGTCGATTTACCGGACCCAGATGCCCCCATGACGGCGACAAACTCCCCCGACTTGATTTCAAAACTTACGCCGTCGAGCGCTCTGACCTGGGCATCCCCCTTTCCATAGATCTTATGTACATTTTCAAAACGAACTAAGGAGGGGCCCGGCGCCCCATCAACGCCAGGGTCGGCTGAAAAGTCGGTTTTTGCGGATCGCGATGTCATATTCACGATGCCGGTGTTTGTGCGCCGGTCACAACCAAGTCACCCGGCTTGATCGCCCCGGTCCGGATCTCCGTCCTTCGCCCATCAGAAACCCCCGTACTGACAGGCACCGGCTGCGGCTCACCATCTTTGAGAATCCACACTCTTTGCTCATTCATTTTTTTAGAGGTGTCCGCAGGAGAACGGCGAGGCTCATTCATGAGCCGGCCGAATGGGCCCGGCATCCGAGGGCCTCTTGTTTCGCTAACGATGGAAGGGTCAAAGCGCAGGGCAGCGTTAGGCACACTCAATACGCCTTCTTGTGAAGCCGTTACTATGGTTGCCGTGGCCGTCATGCCCGGCCGCAAGGACAGATCTTCGTTGTTCACGGTCAAAACCGCTTGATACGTCACCACATTATCCACGGTTTTTGGCGCAAACCGCACCTGCGTAATGACCGCCGGGTACTGCCGATTCTGAAATGCATCGACCACGAAATTTGCCCGCTGCCCTTCCTTCACCCGACCGATGTCAGCTTCGTCGATGTCGATTTCAAGCTGCATCTTGGTGAGGTCTTCAGCCAACTTGAACAGAACCGGTGTCTGAAAGCTTGCGGCAACGACTTGACCAGGCTCCACTGATCGCGAAAGTACAACGCCATTGATCGGCGATTTAATTTCAGACTTCGAGAATGCGGTTTCATCAGAACTCAGCGTAGCTTCAGACACAGCAACCTGCGCCTCGGCACTGGCAAGGCTAGCGTTCGCGCGCGCCGCACTAGCTTCCGCCGAATCAACGGCTTGCTTGGACGCATATCCTGTTTTGGCAAGTTCACGCGTTCGTTCTAGTTTGTCCGCCGTTTCCAGGACCGTTGCTTTCGCGTCTTGAACACGGGCCTTTGCCGCCGCCACAGACGCTCTGGCCTGAAGCACCCGCGCGCGCATCGACTCCGTGTCCAGTACGGCGAGGAGCTGCCCTTCCGTCACGCGGGTATTAAAGTCGACAAAAACCTGATCAATCTGTCCCGAAACCTCTGCCCCGATATCCACAGAATTAACCGGCTGCAGCGTTCCCGTCGCGGTAACCGTCGCAACGATGTCGCCCATTTCTACTTCAGCTGTGCGATAAACCGGCGCGGGCGGACCACCGAAGGGCCCGAAAAAAATGGCCGCAAGGACAACGATCGAAACCGCGCCGCCCACGACCCACCATTTCTTGGCAATCATTGGGGCCACGTCCGTGCGCTGCCCTAACCCCAACACGGAGGCCATGTTTTCGTCAGCGCTTGGTCGTGCTGAAGGTTCGTCTTTCATTGCATCCGCCTTGCTTGCCGAACGATGTTTCGGCGCATCGTTCTCGCCTTAACGCGTATTAGCATCAGCTCTCGTGTGGACGGATATCCGTCCCAATAATTTCCGTATTGGAAACATTCGATATGCGAAATATGAACTATAATCTTAGTGTAAAGCGCGGCGCATACGGAAACTGTGAGAAAGTGTAACATTCCCTATGGGCCGCAATACTTTAACGTCTAGCAGCGAAGATACCGTCGCTAATGGCTGAGCTCTGAAATAGCGTCATCTAGGCCCGCTAAGGTCAGCGGATACATACGCTCATCCATCAGCTTCCGCATCAATCCAATCGATTCCGTGTAGGGCCATTGCCGTTGCGGGACAGGGTTGAGCCACACGGCCCGGGGCCAGGTTGTCAGCAAACGCTGCATCCATGTCTGTCCTGCCTCTTCATTCCAGTGCTCTACCGCACCGCCCGGATAGACGATCTCATAGGGGCTCATAGAAGCATCACCGACGAAGATCAGTTTGTAGTCCGCCGAATATTTATGAAGCACATCCCAGGTAGGCAGGCGCTGGGTATGTCGGCGAGTGTTGTCTTGCCAGACAGATTCATAAACGCAGTTGTGAAAGTAGTAGTACTCGAGATGTTTGAATTCTGTGCGGCAGGCAGAAAAAAGTTCTGCGCATATTTTGACGTGATCGTCCATCGATCCGCCCGCATCTAAAAACAGAAGTAGTTTTACGGTGTTATGGCGCTCCGGCACCATTTTCAGATCCAGAAGCCCGCCATGATGCGCCGTGGATTGAATAGTTCCATCTATATCCAGCTCCGTGGCCGCACCTTGTCGTGCAAAGCGGCGAAGCTTGCGTAAAGCCAGCTTAATGTTGCGTGTCCCTAACTCGATTTGATCATCGAGATTGGCAAACTCGCGTTTGTCCCACACTTTAACAGCACGGCGGTGGCGACTTTCGTGTTGCCCGATCCGCACGCCTTCAGGGTTGTATCCATAGGCCCCGAAAGGAGACGTGCCGGCAGTGCCGATCCATTTCGAACCACCGGAATGCTTGTCTTTTTGTTCGGCAAGGCGTTCGCGCAGCGTGTCCATAAGTTTTTCCCAACCACCAAGCGCTTCGATCTTGGCCTTGTCTTCCTCGGACAGCATGAGTTGAGAGAGCGTTTTCAACCATTCGTCGGGGACATCGACATCAATCCCCTCGAGATCCGCGCCACCTTCAAGGCCCTTGAACACTACGCCAAAGACGCGGTCGAATCTGTCCAGATGCCGCTCGTCCTTTACAAGCGTCGCTCGCGACAAATAGTAAAACTCTTCAACGCTGTGTTGCGAGATGCCAGCGTTCACCGCTTCAATAAGCGCAAGGTACTCGGTAATGGAAACCGGCAAACCGGCCTTCCTGAGCCCCTCAATCAAATTGATGAACATGGCAGCTTCCCAAACGGGCTTTAGCGGCCTTCGCGGCGCGCTAGAAACGCAAGTCGTTCCAGCATGTGAACGTCTTGCTCGTTCTTCAAAAGGGCACCGTGAAGCGGCGGAATAACGGTTTTTACGTCTTTCGACTTGAGAGCTTCGGGCGAAATATCGTCCGCCATCAGCAGCTTAATCCAGTCCAGTAATTCCGAGGTCGAAGGCCTCTTTTTAAGGCCCGGAACTTCACGAATATCGTAAAAGACGTTGAGCGCTTCGCGCACCAACATTTTCTTCACCTCAGGAAAGTGCACATCGACAATGCGTTCCATCGTTTCCCGCTCGGGAAACCGGATGTAATGGAAAAAGCAGCGACGCAGAAAAGCATCCGGGAGCTCTTTCTCATTGTTGGACGTGATAATCACAATGGGGCGCGTTTCGGCGCGAATGGTGGCGCCGGTTTCGTAAACAAAGAACTCCATACGATCGAGTTCCAAAAGCAGATCGTTCGGAAATTCGATATCGGCCTTGTCGATTTCATCAATCAACAGCACCGCGCGCTTTGGTTTAGATTCAAACGCCTGCCACATCTTGCCAGGCTTGATGTAGTTGGCGATGTCCTTGACCTTTTCATCGCCGAACTGAGAATCCCGCAAGCGCGATACGGCATCGTATTCGTACAAACCATGCTGGGCTTTAGTGGTCGATTTGATGTGCCAGGTGAGCAAAGGCAGATCTAAGGATGCTGCAATTTCATGGGCTAGGACGGTCTTACCCGTGCCCGGCTCGCCTTTTATAAGTAAAGGCCTCTCTAGGGTCACCGCCGCGTTGACCGCGACCATGAGATCGTCTGTGGCGATGTAGTTGTCTGTACCGGAAAAACGCATCGGAGCCTCTAGCAAACAATTGCAGTGTAAAAAGTGCGGAACCAACCCTACCGAAGGTCCGCCGCCTTATACAGGGTCCAGAGCACAGAATACAGGTGTGGGAGCTACAGAGGCCCGAATGTGGAAAAGCCCGGTCGGGGGAGGACCGACCGGGCTTTTCTGAAGTCTGCCTAAATCAAGATGGGGAGGGTTAGGCAGCCTTTTTGCTGGACTTCGTCGGCGCAGCGCCGGCGAACTGGAAACGCTCGCTGATCGGGGCGGTAACGTCTTTGACGATCGAAGTCGTGAGGTCAGAAACTTTTTTGCTTTCGCTGACCAGCGCCTCGAAGGAGTCTTGCGCCAGCTTCATCTGAAGCTGAATGAACTCGACGGGGGTCTTTACGGAAGACAGCTTCTTGCTGGCAGCAACAGCGTCTTCGACAGACTTGCTGGAGTAGTCAACGAGGTGCTTGGTAAGCTTCTCGACGCCTTCAGCAGCGGCAGTGTTGCTCTTCACGAATGAGTCAAAAGCGTTCTGGTTGAAAGCGGCGAAGTCAGTGTATGCGACAGTCATAATTCGGTTCCTTGTGTTTGCGTTGTCTAACGGTTTCGCTTCCGAAAGTGGCGGCCGTAAAACAACCCACGCGGCCGTTTGCAATCTCGTAACGCAGCGCGACATTTAATGCTGCATTGCACACAAGATAGTTCGAGAGGCAGTCTCTGTCAACAATAAATGGTGCGTTGCACAATAATTTTATTGCGCCTGCGGCATCCAAATAACCAATTGATATTTATGAATTTTTGGAATTATTCCGCAATTTGCGCTTCGATGGCGGCAAGGGCTTTTGCCGCATGTGCACCATCTGGTCCGCCAGCCTGGGCCATGTCCGGACGGCCCCCGCCACCTTTACCGCCGACCGCAGCCGCGCCAACCTTAACCAAATCCACCGCATTCAGCTTTCCGATCAGATCATCCGTCACAGCCACCACCAAGGACACCTTCCCCTCGGCGACCGCGACCAGCGCAACGACACCACTGCCCAACTGCTTCTTCATGGCATCAGCCATGCCTTTGAGGTCCTTCGCGGGAACATCTGCCAGGAGACGTCCCGAAAACGCTGTGCCGCCGATATCCTTCACCTGCTCAGCTACGCCGGCACCGCCGCCCCCGCCGCTCATGACTAACTTTTTCCGCAGATCCGAAATTTCCCGCTCAAGCTTCCGGCGCTCTTCAACCAGCGCGGTAATCCGACCGGGTAAATCGGACGGAGAAACCCGCAGCGCTCCCGCCGCTTCTTTCAACATATGTTCTTCGTCGGCCACCCAAGCTTCCGCAGCTGCCCCGGTCACGGCTTCGATCCGGCGCACACCCGCCGCCACCGCAGATTCGCCAATGATCTTGAAGAGGCCGATATCACCGGTTCGGCGCACATGGGTGCCGCCGCAGAGTTCTACCGAATACGGGTTTGGGTCGGCGTCGGTCACAGTCCCCATTGAAACGACGCGCACTTCATCGCCGTACTTTTCGCCGAACAACGCCATCGCACCCGCTTTGACCGCAGAGTCGGGGTCCATCAGGCGCGTGGTAACAGCTTCGTTCGCGCGAATTTCCGCATTCACCCGATCTTCGATGGCGCGGACTTCATCCGGCGCAAGCGGCTTGTTATGGCTGATATCGAAACGCAAGCGATCGGCGGCTACCAACGAACCCTTTTGACTGACGTGATCTCCCAGCACCTGGCGCAACGCCGCGTGCAGCAAATGCGTCGCCGAATGGTGGCCCCGTACCGAAGACCGACGTGCGCCGTCCACTTTAAACAAGACTTCGTCGCCAACTTTGACCGTACCCTTGGTCACCGTCCCAAGATGCACGTGCAGAGCATCGAGTTTTTTCTGGGTATCAGTAATCGTGATTTCCAACGGTCCGCCACTGCCGACGATCAGCCCGGTAATAGTGCCCGTATCACCCACCTGCCCGCCGGACTCTCCATAATACGGAGTTTGATTGGCGATCAGGGCGATGCTTTGACCTTGCTTCGCATGCTGGACCGGGGCACCGTCCACGACCAGTGCGGTCACTCGGCCTTCCGCCACTTCGGTTGCATATCCAAGAAAGTCGCTGGCGCCCAGCTGGTCCCGCAGCTCAAACCAAACCTTTTCCGTAGCTGCATCGCCGGACCCCTGCCAGGCTTTACGAGCTTCGGCCCGCTGACGTTCCATTGCTTTATCAAAACCGCCGGTATCCACGCCGATATCACGGCTACGCAATGCGTCCTGCGTCAGATCCAGGGGAAACCCGTAGGTATCGTAAAGCTTGAAGGCGACCTCGCCCGGCAATTGGCCGCCGGAGGTCATGGACTTGGTTTCATCATCGAGCAACTTCAGCCCACGGTCGAGCATGGACTTAAAGCGCGTTTCCTCAAGCAGCAATGTTTCGCTGATCAGAGCCTGAGCGCGCTCAAGTTCGGTGTAATGGGCTCCCATCTGCGCAAGAAGCGCCGGCACCAGCCGATGCAGGAGCGGGTCGGTGCACCCCATCAGGTGAGCATGGCGCATCGCCCGGCGCATAATTCGACGCAACACATAGCCGCGTCCCTCGTTAGAGGGCAGCACGCCGTCGGCGATCAGAAACCCAGCCGCGCGCAAATGATCAGCAATGACCCGATGAGAGGCTTGATGAGCGCCCTTCGGATCGGTGTTAGCCGCGTGGGCAATCGCGGCAATCAGCTCGCGGAAAAGGTCGATATCGTAATTGTTGTGCACCCCCTGCAGCACGGCAGCGAGGCGCTCGAGCCCCATGCCGGTATCCACTGACGGCTTGGGTAAATTGACGCGCTCGTCCGCCGAAATTTGTTCGAACTGCATGAAAACGAGATTCCAGATCTCGATGAAACGGTCGCCATCCTCGTCGGCACTGCCGGGCGGTCCACCGGGGATATGTTCGCCGTGATCGTAGAAAATTTCAGTACACGGGCCGCACGGCCCGGTATCGCCCATAGCCCAGAAATTATCCGATGTCGGGATCCGCAGAATTTTCGATTCAGGCAAACCGGCAATCTTCGCCCAGAGGCCGGCGGCCTCCTCATCGCTGGAATGCACGGTGACCAACAGCTTATCCTTCGGCAAGCCGAAGTCCTTGGTGATCAACTGCCACGCGTGAGCAATCGCTTCTTCCTTAAAATAATCGCCAAAGGAGAAATTGCCGAGCATCTCAAAGAAAGTGTGATGCCGCGCCGTATAGCCGACGTTATCGAGATCGTTGTGCTTTCCGCCGGCCCGCACGCACTTTTGCGATGAAGCCGCCCGATTATAAGGACGCGTTTCGTTGCCGGTAAAAACGTTCTTGAACTGCACCATCCCGGCATTGGTAAACATCAATGACGGGTCGTTGCGCGGCACCAGAGGACTGGAGGCGACAACCTCATGGGCATTGCCCGCAAAGTAGTTCAGGAACGCGGTTCTAATCTCTTTTGTCGTGGCCATAACGTGACATGCGCTTGTTAAACTGTTGCCGAGCCGAGCCTCTTGACCCGCTCACCGGGGGCGCTTTGTACCCTGCGCAGCGTGGGGGTGTCCAGAAAGGCCCAATCCCATCAACAAAACGGGGTTCCGCAAGGAACCCCGTGAGATGAAGAAAAGAAAGGCAAGAACAGGAGGCGCCGGACGCTTAGTCCTCCGACGACGTCTCGTCTGGGCCATCATCCCCGGGCGTTGTCGTCATCGCCTCGGACAAAAGGCCCGCATTTACCCGAATCTGCGTCTCAATCTCCTGAGAGGTCTCAGGGTGAGCGCGAAGGAACTGCTTGGCGTTCTCCCGGCCTTGCCCGATCCGTTCGGAATTGTAGGAGTACCAAGATCCCGATTTCTCGACCAAACCGGCTTTAACGCCCAGGTCCAGCAGTTCGCCGGTTTTGGAGACGCCCTCCCCGTACATGATGTCGAACTCCACCACTTTGAACGGCGGCGCGACCTTGTTCTTCACCACTTTCACCCGGGTCTGATTGCCGACCACCTCGTCTTTGTCTTTAATCTGGCCTATGCGACGAATGTCGAGACGGACCGAGGCATAGAACTTGAGCGCATTGCCACCTGTCGTGGTTTCAGGGTTGCCGAACATCACCCCGATCTTCATCCGGATTTGATTGATGAAAATAATCAGGGTGTTGGAGCGTGCAACCGAAGCGGTGAGTTTGCGCAAGGCCTGGCTCATAAGACGGGCCTGCAGGCCGACATGGTGGTCTCCCATCTCGCCTTCCAGTTCCGCGCGCGGCGTCAAGGCCGCAACAGAGTCCACAACGAGCACGTCCACAGCGCCAGAGCGCACCAACGTATCGGCAATTTCAAGAGCCTGCTCACCGGCGTCGGGCTGAGAAATAAGAAGATCATCGAGATTAACGCCCAATTTACGGGCGTAACCCGGATCAAGAGCATGCTCGGCATCCACAAAAGCGCAAGTGCCGCCGGTCTTTTGCGCTTCGGCGACCACATGCAACGCGAGCGTCGTTTTACCAGAGCTTTCAGGTCCATAGATTTCGACAATGCGGCCCTTCGGCAACCCGCCGATGCCAAGCGCAAGGTCGAGGCCCAGCGAACCCGTGGAAATCGCCGGAAGGTCGACCGCTACGTCGTTCTGGCCGAGGCGCATGATCGAGCCTTTACCGAAAGACCGCTCGATCTGGGTTAGCGCGGCATCAAGGGCCTTGGTCTTATCCATGTTGTTTCTTTCTACGAGGCGAAGGGCTGGTTCAGCCATGACAGGCTCCTGTTGTTTATGAAGAAAAACACGGACGAGCAACGCGCCGTCCCAGGGGCCAAAATGTACTCACTTTGTTCTCAAAGGCAAGGAGGAAAAAGAACAAAAATAGAACTTATTAATTATCTATATAAAATAGATACTTATATGAATTTCATCGGCATGGCCAATCGAAAAAGCCGAGATAACACTGCATATCCGTTATGTGCTGTTTCGGTTTGACATAGCCCGGATTCGGACTCGGCACTCAACATTCCCGCCATTGATCCCGCAACTTTCCCGTCCTCCTGACGTTACTTGATTACAACTACCGGAGGACGACCCATGAAAATCAAATATATAGCCGCGGCTTCCCTGCTTGTACTGGTTGGAGCCTGTTCGACCGGATCATCAGATTACCGTGCAGCCTCCCGCCAGGGGTCTGAGGGCTATTTTGTTCAAGGCCTTGAGACGGACCGCTACCGCGTAGAGTACAGACTCAATGACGACAACGTCGGCCGAGCGCAGGACCTTGCCCTGTTGCGCGCCGCCGAGTTGACCATGGAGCGCGGATACAAAACGTTTGAAGTGGTCTCGCGCTCCTCGGACGTGGTCGAGGACCGCCGGCCCGATACTCAAGTAGAGGTCAGGCGCGACTACGTGGTGACGCGCAACTGCGGCCTGCTCGGCTGCAGTACATCGACAAGCCCCTCTTATACGACCAGCACATTCGGAACATACCGAAGCAACGATGAAACCATCGTCGCCATTGAAATCAAAATGTCTAATGGAAGCACGGGCGGCAACGCGCAGGCTTATGATGCGTCGGAAATCGCGGCCAACATCCGCTCACGATTGTAACCGCAACACCTTGATACTAAAGGCGCGCGCCGGGCAGGTCTTCTGTCCGGCGCGGCTCGCACCCTAGTTCGCGAGCACGTCTTTCACTTTGCTCGCCAACTGACCAAGAGAAAATGGTTTGGGCAGGAAGTGGAAGTCCGCTGTATCGACAATATCGCCGCGTGCCACTTCTTCCGAATATCCGGAAATGACAATAATGCGAATTTCCGAGCGCTCGACCCGGATAAGCCGCGCTAGAGTGCCCCCGTCCATGCCCGGCATCATCATATCGGTGATCATAAGGTCCACACTGGGCGTATCGCGCAGGATATCAAGCGCCTGTTCTCCGGTGCGCGCCTGAAGCACTTTGTATCCCTTATTTTTCAGCGCGCGCGCGGCAAACACACGCACGGCATCTTCGTCCTCAACCAACAGGATCGTACCCGTCCCGCCTAGGTCAGCCGCAGCGAGCGCAGCCTCTTCATCATCCCCGCCTTCTTCGCTGCGCGGCGACCTCGCCTGGCCCAGTGCAGTCGATGTTCGACCGGCGGCCGCAGCTGTATCTTCCGCTTCAGCACTGATCCTCGGCAGATAAACGTTGAACGTAGAGCCCTTGCCAAGAGATGAATCAACCAGGATGAAACCACCGGTCTGACGCACAATCCCATAAACCGTCGCGAGCCCCAGACCGGTGCCCGCCCCTGGGATTTCCTGCTTGGTCGAGAAGAACGGTTCGAAAATTCGTCCCAGATTTTCAGGTGCAATCCCTTTGCCGGTGTCCGACACGCTAATGCGCAAATAGCGACCCGGCGGAGCTTGCTCGGCTCCAACCTGGGTAGGCGCCTCAAACACCTCGGGGCCGGTACTAATGGTGAGGGTTCCGCCCCCCTGCATGGCATCGCGAGCATTGACGGCAAGATTGATGATCATTTGATCGAATTGACCAGGATCGACGCGCACCACGCCCAATTCGCGGCCGTGAATCAACTTAAACTCTATAGATTCACCGATAAGCCGGGTCAGAAGATGCGAAAGTTCCATCAACGCATCGGTGGCATTCAATTCCTTGGGCTGCAGAGGCTGCTTACGCGAGAATGCAAGAAGTTGGCGCACCAGGTTGGCGGCACGGTTGGAATTTTGCTTAATCTGCATGATGTCGGCAAACGACGGATCACCTGCGGCATGACGCTGAAGAAGCAAGTCGCAAAACCCGATCATCGCCGTGAGCAAATTATTGAAATCGTGAGCAACGCCGCCCGCAAGCTGACCCATCGCCTGCATCTTTTGCGCTTGGGCAAATTGCGCTTCTAGACTTTTCTGTTCGGTGACGTCGATGAAATGCGCCACCGCACCTTCGATATCCTCTGCGTCCAAACCCGGTGCGGACAGCGGGCCAATAAACACCGATGTTTGCGCGACACCGCCGTTACCCTCCACCCGGACATCAAGATGGCTGCCATCGCTGTCGCCCGACAAAACCCGGTCGAGTTCGGTTCCAAACATCCGGTGGTCGTCACTCACCAGCCTTTCGGTCAACCCGCTGCCGATCAGGGCAGCTCTCGTCTGCCCCGACAACCTTTCGAAGGCATTGTTGCAGTCCGCGACCACGCCCTCCGGGTCGGTAATCGCGATGGCCATCGGAGCCGCATCAAAAAGCGCGCGGAAACGCTCGTAGGCTATGCGGCCGGGCACCACGCTTGACTCGCGGCGCATACCGTCGCGCACAACCAAGGTCCGCGTGCGGGTTGAACCAGCATCATCAAAGGTCGACTGTAATACCAGCGCAGGAATGACTTCGCCGCTGCGGGTTTTAAACTGAACCTCGCCTTGCCATTCCCCGTCCGGCTGCGGCCGGTTCGCCCCGACCAGCACATCATCCAGCGTGAGACCGTTCAGCTCGTCAGTTTCGTAACCCAACCAAGCCGCAAACCGTTGATTTGCAAACCGAAAGAGCCCATCCACATCGACGGAATAAAGACCCGTCGGCAGAAAATAGAGAAAGTCCGCGAGATCCTGACGTTCCTGACCGAGAATATCGTTAATCGTCCGGCGCGCGCTCACATCTTCCGATGTCCACAACAACAACCCTTCACCGATGTCGATAGGCCGCACAGAAATCAGCGACCAGTCGGGCTCACCGGTCGGTGTCGTGACCGGAACCTCCACGCGAACGGCAAGTCCAGTTGCAGCAGCCTGACGCAAGCGCACAACGGCCTCGTCGTCATCCATGTCTGCATCAACCCTGTCGGTGAGAAACTCGAGTGGCGAGGACGCCCCTAACCAATCTTTTCCACTGCTGTTGACGTAAATGACTTTACCGTCGCTATTGGTGACAGCTTGCGCACCTTCGGCAGAATCCAGCAACCGACCGAGCACAGCCAAGGGCTCGCCCGACCAAGAAACACCTCTATGCGCGCGCCACGCGCACCCTGCAGCGCCAACGGCCGCCAGCATACCGGCAACAGCCAACCCCACCTGCAACGACCCGTCAGGGCTACCCGCTGTAAGTATTGAGAAAAGAAAAAGCGCAGCGCTTAGGGTTGAAAGCCAAGCAGCTGCGGTCAAGGCGGTTCTAGCTTGCAAGCTTGTCCTTCAGTTGCATCACATAGCTGATAACTTCGGCGACCGCTTTATAATGCTCTTGCGGAATTTCCCGATCAACCTCGACCGTCGCATAGAGAGCACGCGCCAGGGGCGGATTCTCGAGGATGGGTACATCGTTGATCTCTGCAACTTCGCGGATGCGTTTGGCGAGATAGTCCACGCCTTTCGCAACCACAATCGGCGCTGCCATAGAATCAATATCGTACTTTAGTGCAACAGCAAAATGGGTAGGGTTGGTGATAACGACACTGGCTCTGGATACGTTCGCAATCATACGTTGACGATGACGAGCAAGACGCAGGCTGCGAATTTTGTTTTTAACTCTCGGATCACCGTCTGCCTGCTTCTTTTCATCTTTGACTTCGTGCTTGGTCATCATCAGCTTTTTCTTATGTGATTTTCGCTGATAGACAAGATCGGCAACGGCAATCGCCGCCATGATCAAAACAACCAGGAATAGGATCATCACGATCTCTTCGTGAATCTCCTTCATTGTGGCAACGATGCTCTGATCCACAAGTTTGTCGGGGTGGCTCATGGTGGGGATGATAAATATAGCCACCAGCGAACCGACCACCGCTAGTTTCAAAACGCCCTTGCCCGCTTCAACAACGGATTTCAGCGAGAACATCCTCTTAGCACCGGCAATCGGACTAAGACTGGACAGCTTGGGCCGCATTTTTTTTGGGGTGTAAACCCACCCTGTCTGACCGACGTTGATAAGAACGGCCATCCCTGCAAAAACGGCCATCGGGAGCGCCATAATCCAGGCGACCTCACCGATGGTCCCGGCAAAGACCGTGCGGATAGACTCAGGGTCCACGGCAAGCTGATGAGGATGGGCGAGAAAACCGCTGAGAAGTGTGCGCAGGTCGCTCGCCACTCCGGGGGCTAGCAACCCCATAACGATAAGCCCGGCGGTCAACATGCCGACGCTTTTGATCTCTTGAGATACGGGAATATCGCCCTCGTTGCGGGCTTTACTCAACCGCTTCCCGGTTGGTTGTTCTGTTTTTGAGTCTTTGTCTTCAGCCATGACGATCTGAGCCCTGGAATATCAGCGCGGCGTTAATAGAGAATTTAGATTGTTGTCCATGTAAGTCATGAACGTGAGCATGAGTGTCGGAAGCACAATCATCAGAATTGCAACGCCCAGCATGATTTTGGCTGGCAACACGACGAAGAAAACGTTCAATTGAGGGGATAGTCGCGAAAGAATGCCGGACGTCACCTGGAAGATCATCTCAAAGACCACGAGCGGGGCGGCAAGGCGGATGGCCATGTGAAATGCCTGCACCAACAGCGCCACAATCATCGACAGCATATCCTCCGAAAATAGAGGGGCTGAGACCTGGAACAGACTGTAACTATCGACAATCGCCAGAATCATGACATGGTGAAGACCGATAATAAAGATCAGCGCAACGGCAACCAGATTCAGAAAGCCGATCAGAATCGCCGACTGCTCGTCCGCTACAGGATCGTCGATGAACGCATTCATCAGACCGACCGCCATACTCATCATGTGGCCGGCGACTTCGAGAGCGGCCATAAGAATCTGAATCAATCCGCCGATGAACCCGCCGATAATCACCTCTATGACAAGAAGTTTCGCCAGTTCGGCGGGGGTGCCGGGCTCCGGCGGCAGCGTATCCTGGACAATCGGCAAGACAAGAACCGTGACCATAAGCGCGACCATCAAGCGCAGGCGCACAGGAATATATCCGGCCGACACACCCGGCATCAGCAAAAACACGACCGATAGCCGCGCAAAAACAAGAAAGAGGTGAAAAACGTTTAAAGCGAGGTAGTCGTTCAGCTGCATGGTACAGCAACCTGTCTATATACCCGCCAGAGTCCGGTATTGGACCCAGTCGCTTGGGCGCATTTATCCGGATGCGAACTCACCCGAGCGCAATGATGTGATCCATGATCCGCTGCATAAACTCGGTGAGCTCGCTCACCATGAAGGGCAAGAAGATAATCATGGCGCCGAAAACAGCGACAATTTTAGGAATAAACGTCAGCGTCATTTCCTGAATATGGGTCAGCGTCTGGAAGATCGAGATTGTCAAACCGACAGCCAGCCCCACCAGGAGAAGCGGCCCAACCACCAGCAGCATGGTGGTCATACCATCCCGAGCAACGTCGAGGACTTCCATTTCAGTCATTTTTGCGCGTCCACTGCATACTCGGTCTACGCCAACGTCAAATTAGATCGGCATCTTCAGTATTTCTTGATACGCACTTAAGACCTTGTCGCGGACAGCAACGACGGTGCCCAATGTCTGTTCTGCGTTGGCCACGGCGGTCACGACGTCTTTAAGGTCGGCTTCGCCGGCAATCTGTCTCATCGACAACTCTTCAGCTTGCCGACCCACGTTTGCCGCGCTTTTCAGAGAGTCCGTGACCATATTCGTGAACGAATTGTCGCCGGAGGCCGGTCCAACCACCGGCTTGCCCCCCATCGCGTTTTCAACAGAACTGGCGGCCTGGCGGTAGGCGCTGATAGCACTTCCAAAATCTATTGCCATTGTCTTCTCCTCGGGCCTTGTGCCCTATTGAATCTCATCTGCGTAATCGTGCATTGCAGGTTTCAATCAGCGATCTACTGCAACAGCTCCAAAGTCTTGGCAATCATCTGCCGGGATGTGCTGATCACATTCATGTTGGCTTCATAAGACCGCTGCGCTTCACGCATATCCATCATCTCGATAAGCGGATTTACGTTCGGCTGAAGTACATATCCGTTTTCATCTGCTGCGGGGTGTGTAGGGTCATATTTCGAGTCGAGTTCGCCGCGGTCATTGTAGATCCGCTTAACTTTCACCGTATCCGCCTCAATCTCACGGTCTAGAGCATTGCGGAAAGTTACGACCTTGCGGCGATACGGGTCGCCGCCGGGCACTTCAGATGTCGAATCGGCGTTCGCAAGATTTTCGGCTATCACGCGCAGTCTCGTTGCCTGCGCCTTCATGCCCGCTGCTGCTACTTTTGAACTGATGGACAAGTCATCCATATCTCGATCCCTTCTTGCCGAAACGCCCTTTTCATAAAGGCGCCTGACCTTGGTTTAGCGTTATGCGCCGCTGCTGCCGGTGGCCGTCTTAAGCATCTTCATATGAGACTTCATCAACGCAATCGCCGTGTTGTATTCACCGCGCGTCGAGCCGACCTTCTGCATCTGCTCTTCAATGACGACTTTGTTGCCGTCCGGTGACGCTTCAAACGTTTTGCGCACGCCAGTGGCGCGGAAAGCTTCTTGCTCGGGAATTGTGCCCGTCATGTGCTTGGGATTTGTGCGAGACACCTTCACAGGTGCCGCCTCTTCTCTCAGCACGCTCTTGAAATCGAGTTTTTTTAGATCGCTTGGCTGATATCCGGGTGTATCGGCGTTCGCGACGTTTTGAGACAGAACTTTCTGGCGCTGCGCCGCCCAGTCCATCTTCGTCATCGCCATCTTGAACAGCTTAAGATTTCCGAGATCCATATCTTGGTCCCCTTGCCCGTATCAGTGCCTTCGTGGGCCGCGTTCCAATTGACTATCGTTGGTAGTCGGCCTTATGGGCAAAATTGACCTATGAATCTTAAGAATCCGTGAATCAGTGTTAACAGACCTAAATCGCTGTTTTCTGCGGCATAGAGCGAATTTTTCACGCCCCCACTTAAATCTTTCTTAAACGCTTTGCGGCAATTCTTACCTAGCCGAGGAGGAATCTGTTGCTACTTGGCAACGGCTTGGAAATTACACGGATAACGAGAATTATATCTGTTTACATACTAAAAAGAGTTTATGGCCCAGAAACCCGACCAAGACCCAGCCCAACTGCTGTCCGATCAGCCGCCCAAGGAGAAGAGTCCGAGGACGGTGGCTGTGGCGCTGGAGGCACAAGAGGGAGCGGCGCCGGCAAAAATTATGGCCTCGGGACGCGGGTTCATCGCCGAACAAATTCTGCAGGTGGCCTTTGCCAACGACGTCAAGGTCCGTGAAGACGCCGATCTCGTCCAGATACTCTCTGCGGTGGATGTGGATAGCGATATTCCGACCGAAGCCTATGCCGCCGTTGTCGAAATTCTGACCTACGTTTACCGCGCCAACGGACACGCCCCACCAGAGGATCTCGCCACATTCGGGAGTACGTCATGAAAACTAGAACCGAAACTGATACGACTGCCGCAGCGATTGGCACCGACACTCTTAACGCCGATCTGCGGAAAATCGAGTCATTGATTGCGACGGCGGTAAGACTGGTCGAGGAAGGCCGCGTTGTCGATCTCGCGGCCCTGCAAGAACGCACAAAACACGTTTGCGATGCGGCCGTGCAGTTGCCGGCACCCGATGCGAAGCCTCTTATTCCAGCCATGGAGTCGGTGCTTACACAACTCGACACACTCACCGACAATTTAACGAAACGCTATGGAGATTTGCCCGCGCTCTCTAGCCGGGTCGGATCAGACACGGCGGCATCGATCTATGGCCGCACTCTTAAGCACTTTCCATAAATTGGCTGACTCCACGATCTACAGCCACACTCGCACACCTTAGGAATTTGGACACACCTCATGGAAGCCTCCGTTTATCTGCGCTTCATGCTTGTTCTTGTTTTGGTGCTGGGCCTCATAGTTGGACTTGGCTGGCTTCTGAAACGATTAGGCATTGGCGATGGAGCACGCGGGCCTTTAACCCGGCGGCGGCGCTTGGGAACCATCGAATCTGCTTCACTCGATTCACGTCACAAGGTTGTGCTGGTACGCCGTGATGATGTCGAACATCTTGTGCTTGTCGGCCCAAACACCAGCCAAGTCATAGAAAGCGGCATACCTGCAAGCGGAGACATGCCCGTGGGAGGACAGTCGTCCTCGCTGCCATTCGCGCATTTTCTGTCCAGGAATAAATAGGCATGCGCGCTATACACATCTCGACAATATTCGGCTTCAAGAAGCGCACGCTTAGGCGTTGGGCTAGCTTCGCGGTCGCAATTTGCATCAGCCTGTTCTTACTGGTGGACACTGCAACCGCGCAAAGCTTCTCGCTCGACTTCGGTGGCTCTGAGACAACCGGACCGGACTCAACAACCGGACGGGTTATTCAGCTACTACTGCTGATGACGGTGCTTAGCATCGCCCCCGCCATACTGATGATGGTAACGTGCTTCACCCGTATTGTGATTGTATTGTCCCTCGTGCGGCGCGCCCTCGGCACCAACACCAGCCCGCCCAATATGGTGATGATGTCTCTCGCGATTTTCATGACGATTTTCATCATGATGCCAACGTTCGAGGTTGCTTGGGACACAGGTCTTCAGCCGTTGATCAACGGCCAGATTGACGAGGGAGAAGCTTTTGACCGTACCGCCGCTCCCTTTCGCACCTTTATGCTCAGTCACGTACGCCCGAAAGACCTGGCATTGTTCATCGACATGGCCAACGTCGGCCCCATTGCGACACCGGACGACACGCCCCTTCAGGCCCTAGTTCCCGCTTTCCTTATTTCAGAGTTGCGACGAGCCTTCGAAATCGGGTTTTTGATCTATGTCCCTTTCATCATTATCGACATGGTGATTGCCTCCGTGTTGATGTCCATGGGCATGATGATGCTTCCCCCCATGATGCTGTCTCTGCCCTTCAAACTCATATTCTTTGTGCTCGTTGATGGCTGGTATTTGTTGGTTGGCAGCTTGGTGCAAAGTTTCCAGGGCGGCGGATAGGTACGATTATTTAACGGCCTCCCCGCCTACACCCAACACGGACCTTTCTCACGACCCTTTCTCATTGGCCGGCTTCCAGGCATCATGCGCAAATGGCCGAGTATTTCCTCACATTCTATGTCAGCATGACCAATGACCTCGCGTGAGGACAGCGCAAAGTCATCACGGGCGCGTGGACGACGGGCAATTGTTGAATCGAAAGAAACAGCAGCCCAGTCCGGACAGCCAAGCATACCCTGGGCGGCATATGTACGCACCACCCGCATCACTACCGGACTCATACTGCTCTACTATGTGTTTGTTCACCTCTCGAATCACGCACTCGGCAATATTTCGCTCGAAGTCATGGAGGCTGCGCAACCCTGGACCGTAGAGTTTTTCCGCAGAGACGCCGGCACATTTATTTTGGGCGGGGCCGCTCTCACCCACTTTTCGTTGGCGTTGTGGGCTGTGTATTTGAAGCGGCGATTCACGATGCCTGTATGGGAAGCCGCACAAATCGTTCTCGGGTTCACCATTCCACTGCTTCTTATTGAACATGTTGTCGCCGCGAGGATCGCCCGCGAGTTCTATGGTGCAGAATCTGGCTATGCCTATGTCATTTGGGGCATGCGAGATGACCCGTGGATATATGTCAAACAGTCCGCACTTCTCATCGTCGCATGGTCGCATGCGTGTATGGGCGTTCATTACTGGTTGCGATTCCGCAGTTGGTATCCGATATTCGCCCGGCCGTTTTTCGTAGTGGTCCTGACGCTACCGCTCTTGGCCCTGAATGGATTTTTGCAGGCCGTTCGCGAAGTTGAACGGCTGGATGCCGATCCGCGCTGGCACCGCGCATTCATGGCAAATCAGGCGACACTCGGCGACGACGGTGCAGACCGGCTCATGCGGCTTGAGCTCGAGTTATTCGCAATATTCGGGGCCATCCTTGTCGGCCTCTACGCTTTGCGCGTCACGCGCCGTGTGGTTGAACGTAGGCACGGTATTATCGAAATCGTGTTTCCAGGCGGGGAAGTCGCTTCGGTCACCCCGGGCCCTACTGTATTGGAAATCAGCCGAAGTGCCGGAATCCCGCACGCCAGCGTCTGCGGCGGTCGCGCCCGGTGCAGCACCTGCCGAGTGCGGGTAGGACACGGCGCTGAACACCTGCCGCCGCCTGCGAGTAATGAGGTACGTGTCCTCAATCGAATCAATGCCTCGCCAAATGTTCGTCTCGCTTGCCAAATCAGACCAACCGACGACCTTGAGGTCACGCCGCTATTTCCCGTCCCGCCGGACATGCACGAAGTCCGAAGTCCAACCGACTACTCCCACGGCAAGGAAATGGAAATCGCGGTGGTTTTCACCGACTTGCGGGGATTTACCTCCTCGTCTGAACACCAGCTACCTTACGATACGGTGTTTCTACTGAATCGATATTTCAAGGAAATGAGCCACGCCATTCATTCTGCCGACGGAATTGTCGATAAGTTCATGGGCGACGGCATCATGGCGCTGTTTGGGCTAAAGCATGACCCTGTCAGCGCAACCACCAATGCCCTACGTGCCGCGCGCGACATGAGCCAGAGACTTGAGAAGTTAAATATCGAGTTGCAGCACGACCTGCCCGAACCTCTAAAAATCGGCATCGGCATTCATACCGGAGTGGCTATTGTCGGCGAAATGGGCTGGGGATCGGCCCGCTCTCTCACCGCCATCGGCGATACCGTAAATACCGCGAGCCGTATTGAAGGACTGACCAAAGAATATAACTGCGAACTACTGATTTCGAGCGAAGTCGCCCGCATGATCGGTACCGATTTAAGCGGCTATGATCGGTTTCAGGTCAACGTTCGGGGCAAATCCACGCAAATTGAAGTTATCGCTATGCCTTGGGCGCGCGACCTAGACATCGCCGATCGAACGAGCTAGAAGCGCTCTTAATAGTTGTATTTATGTTCATAACACATATATGTACCGGTAGACTCTGCGTTCTGCATTGAGAGTGTGCGCCTGTCTCTGCAACACGGAAACTCCCTGAAAACCCTACAAGTATTGGCGGTTTGCATGCGGTCCAGTCCAAAACAAGCGATAAAAATGTGCGTAGCGGCGACCGCTTTTCTGTTAGCCGCGCTATCCAGCGAAAGCGCGCAGGCTCAGTCGAGCAGCCTGCTCGAAAGCGGCAGGCTTCTGGCGACCGGTGGCGTAAGCCAAGTCGAGGGCGCCGGCGGCGGTGGTTTAGCGACATGGGCCGTCATTACCGGCTATGGAACCCGCGACGCCATTGGCGCGAACGCTCACTATACCTACGTTAATCTTCCAAGCTTCACGCTACACAGCGGCGGGGCCGCCGTCGGTTTATATAACCGGCTCGAGCTATCCTATAACCGCCAGTGGTTCGACACAGGCTCGACCGGCGCTGCCCTCGGTCTCGGATCCGGTTTTACTTTCGAGCAAGACATCATCGGCGCCAAAGTTAGGTTGTTTGGAGATATTGTTTACGACCAAGACCGCTGGTGGCCGCAAATGTCGGTCGGTGTACAATATAAAAACAATAACCAGCCCGGAGTGCTGACTGCGATTGGCGCACGTTCGGATGAGGGTGTTGATATCTACGTCTCCGCGACCAAACTTTTCTTAGCGCAGAGCCTGTTGCTGAACGGCACGGTGCGCCTGACCAAGGCCAACCAGTTCGGCATTCTCGGTTTCGGCGGGGATGCAAGTAATGCCTACTCCCCTCAGTTCGAAGGCTCAGCGGCCTACCTCGTCAACCGTCATCTCGCGGTGGGTATCGATTACAGAACAAAACCGAATAATCTTGGCTTTGCCAAGGAAGACGACGCCTTCGATATTTTCGCCGCGTACTTCATCAATAAAAACGCGTCGATCACCGCAGCGTACGCAAATCTCGGCAACATCGCACTCCAGAAAACACAACAAGGATTGTATCTGTCGGTCCAAGTGGGATTCTAAAACTCTCCCGATAGATCGCGAGCGCATAAGGGGCAAAAAATGTTTCAACTTCGCACACTCGCCATAGCCGCCATCACAACAGCGGGCCTGGGTTTAGGTACCGCGCAAGCCGACGATTCGCTGTTTCAAGAATTAGGCGGCCTCGAGGTGATTACCCAGTTTTCGAATGAAACCATCGACATCTCAATGGCCGATCCACGCATCAAACATACCTTCGAAGATGAAAACGTTAACCCGCGCCGCGTTAAACGGATGCTTGTCGAGCAAATCTGCGCCCTCACCGGGGGGCCTTGCGTCTATGAGGGACGCACCATGAAAGAGTCCCACGAGGAAGACCAAATCACCAACGCGCAGTTCAACGCCATCGTCGAAGATCTTCAAATCGCCATGGATAATGCAGGAGTGCCGTTTCGCACTCAAAACAAGCTGCTAGCCCTTTTGGCTCCGATGCAGCGCGACATTGTAACCAAGTAAGCGGCGTTATTGCACGTTGATAATCAACAACATCTTCGGGTGAATGTCGCACTCGACTTCAATTCGGCCGGGCTTGTCAAAGGCAATTGCCTGTCCTTCACCGGGGCGTTGGAGCTTAAGTTCAAATTCATGGCCCGGTGTGAACGAGATCACGCTGTGCGCGGTATCGTCATCGTTTCGAAACTCAACGGACTCACCGACCTTGAGGGTGATTTCAGCTTGAGAGAACATTTTGTCCTTTTGGACGACAACAATATTCTGCGCCAAGGTCGGCGAAACGAGCACAACCATTAGCAAGAGCGGCGCCGCATACACTGCGCGCACCAAACTCATCGTGCGGACGGCCACTCTCCAAATCTTCATCACCGCTATCCTTATCACAGCGCCAAGATCATACATCGCCCTGGCAGCTCAACCAATCACTGTATGATTCCGCCTCATCCAACGCGCTCAAATTCACCTGCAAATGTGGCAAAAAGCAGGGTTGGGGCCACTGTAGCAGCTAGCTGTTGGCTGCGGTCAGGGTTTGCGGCCATACTCCCGGGGGGAGTACGGAGGGGGACGCAGCCACATGAGCGATGATCGAGATGCGCTACAAATGCTTGCGCGACGGCGCTGGCACATGGGTATCGGCCTCAGCGCCGTGATGGTGATCATCTACTTCGGATTCGTTCTTCTGGTAGCGTTTAACAAGAACGGTCTTGGCACTTTGTTGGCGCCCGGTTTGTCTGTCGGCATTATTCTGGGTGCATTGGTGATCGTTCTGACCTGGGCGGTCACCTGGTTCTATGTACGCTGGGCCAACACCCATATCGACGCCGAGATTGAACGGCTCAATACCAACGCCGCGGAGCGCTCATCATGAATGAGATAAGCTCAAGCATCGGCGAGCCCAACATCACGGCTATTGCCTTCTTCTTTATCTTCGTCGCCCTCACTCTCGCCATTACCTATTGGGCGGCGCGCAAAACCAAGACCACGGAAGAATTCTTCGCCGCGGGGCGCACCATCTCGGGCCGTCAGAACGGCTTTGCGCTGGCGGGCGACTATATGAGCGCCGCCAGCTTCCTCGGCATTGCCGGGTTGGTGTCTCTGTCCGGCTTTGACGGTCTTATTTACTCGACAGGCTGGCTTGTCGGCTGGCCGGTTATTTTGTTCTTAATTGCGGAACCCTTGCGCAATCTTGGCAAGTATACCTTTGCCGATGTGGTTTCTTACCGCATGCGCCAAACGCCGGTCCGCGTTGCCGCCGCGATTGGCACCCTGGCTGTCGTGGCGTTCTATCTCATCGCCCAGATGGTCGGGGCGGGCAATTTAATCCGATTGATGTTCGGCCTTTCGTACGAAGCCGCCGTTATCATTGTCGGCGCCGTAATGCTTGCCTATGTGCTATTCGGCGGCATGATCGCCACCACCTGGGTGCAAATCGTCAAAGCTTGTCTACTGCTTGGCGGGGCAACGTTGATGTCCGTTCTTGTGCTGATGCAATTCAATATGAATCCGGTCGAACTTTTCGCGGCCGCGCAAGAAAAATACGGCGCAGTCGTTCTTGCCCCAGGCGCACTGATCACCAGTCCCTGGGAAGCGGTGTCTCTGGGCCTCGCGCTGATGTTCGGTACTGCAGGTCTGCCCCACGTGCTCATGCGCTTTTACACAGTGCCCGATGCGAAGGCTGCGCGGCAGTCGGTGTTTTGGGCCACGGGATTGATCGGCTTCTTCTACCTGCTGACATTTATCTTGGGGTTCGGCGCCATGGTGCTGGTCGGGCGCGATTTGATTACCAGCGTTGATACCGGCGGCAACATGGCCGCCCCGCTTCTGGCAGAAGTCATTGGCGGCACAGGACTACTTGGATTTATCGCAGCAGTCGCTTTTGCAACCATCCTGGCGGTGGTGGCCGGTCTTACGTTGTCGGGCGCCGCTGCTCTCAGTCACGACCTATGGGTCTCAGTGGTGCGCAAAGGTCACGCTGATCACGGCGAACAGCTCAAAGTTGCGCGGGTCGCTACCGTGGTCCTCGGCATTGTCGCCATTCTACTCGGTATCGCCTTCAAGGGTCAGAACGTGGCTTTCATGGTCGGATTGGCTTTCGCCGTTGCCGCCAGCGGGAATTTTCCGGCTCTGGTGCTCGCTATCTTTTGGCGGCGCTCCACCACAAACGGTATGGTCGCTTCAATTGTCGTCGGCACGCTCACAAGTCTTGTGTTCATTTATCTCTCACCCACCATACAGGTCGACATCCTTGGTCACGCCGACGCCTGGTTCCCCTTGAAGAACCCGGCACTGATCACTATTCCATTGGCCTTCACTATCGGTATCATCGTCTCGCTCGCAAGGCCGGAGTCCAAAGCCCTTAGCGCCTATGACGAAATGGAAAAGCGAATGATCTTAGGAGAAGCGGCAGAGTGATTCCGCCTCTCTTACAAACAGCGGTAGGACAGCATGAGTTCAATTTGGTTCAATAAAGCGATTCAGCTGGAAGAACTTTCGCAGCACTTCCCGGGCACAATGATGGAAGCTCTGGATATTCGCATCACAGAGGTTGGGCCTGACTATATTCGCGGCACTATGCCCGTGGATAAGCGAACTCACCAACCTTATGGTCTGCTACACGGCGGCGCGTCTGTCGCACTCGCCGAAACCCTGGGCAGCTTCGCAGCTATGCTGGTCATAGACGCCACCAAACAGTTTTGCGTAGGACAGGAAATCAACGCCAACCATATTCGCGGTGTGCGTGACGGCCTCGTCACCGGCACGGCGCGGCCCTACTACATCGGCAAGACTAGCCATGTCTGGGGTATAGAGATCCGCGATCCGGAGGAAAAACTGGTTTGCATCTCGCGCCTAACCATGGCGATCCGCGACCAGCCTGCCAAGTAGCCACCCGCGCCTCTTAGAAAAAAAGCCGGTAGCTGACCTGCGCCTGGGTTTCGTGGAATTTATGGGGAATGCCAAGAAACCCGCGTTCAGGACGTTGCGAAAAGGTGCTCAGCACTTCCGCTGTCAAACGTTGCCGCTCGGTAGGATAAAACACATAGGCCAGCGTCAAGCTGTTCCCGTGTTCATCGTTGTCATCGTCCACCGTCTGGTCTCGATCTACGGTCTCGAAATACTCGGCCCGCAGGGACAAGCGGTGGCGGCTCCAATTTTTACTCAGCAGAAAAAATGCCGAGGCGTAATCGACATCAACGAACGACTGGCCCGATGCAGTAAGGCCCATAACCGTATCGCCGATCATGCCTTGAACGACCAGATCGATTCCGCCCGGCAGTTCCGTACGCCCGCCGACACTAACAAAGCGCGTGTGCCATGCGTATTGATCGCCATCAAACGCCGTTTTGCGAGCGAAGTTGTCGTAAACCATAAACCGCACGACCCCCAGTCCACGCGAGCGCGCTTCAATCACGCCGTAGACTCCCGGCCTGCCGTCGATTTCGTGAACCGGCTCCACCCAGGCCGCTTGCGGTTCTGTTGACCCTCCGGGTTCTATACTCCGCACCGGCGCCAGCGGAAACCGCTCGAACAGTCCAGCTTCGCGGTCGCTGACCGCCCAGCCGCGCCAAGCCAATAGCGAACCGGTCGGATCATTGGCTGTAAACACGGCAGCCGTTGCAGAAACTTCACCCCCGTCAAACCGATGAGTCACTGTCCCCTCACCGCCGAGAGTCCGCAGTTCCTCGCCCACCCAGGCGTTGATAGCCGACGACGAGATAGTGAAAGGACTTGTCCAGGCTAGGCTTGTGTTTTCAAACGAGATTGGCGGCAAAAACGCGCCAAGACGACCGCTAAACGTTGTCGGGCCGCCGGGCGCCGGTTTGTACCGCACAAAAGCTTCCATAAAGTCCACCGGATTGCGCCCTCGGCCTGCGTCCGCCGATACATTGAGAAAAAGCGTCCAGTCCCAATTGATATCTGCACTGATCACGGCTGCCGCTTCGGTATGAACAACCGTCCGGTCGTTGCCGTCACCGCCAAAGCGCGTTTTGCCAAGACCGTGATGCTCCCAACCAAGCGGCCCATCGGTCACGGCAATCCGGCCTTCGACAAACCCTTTAACTGTCACAGAGTCGGACAGATCCAGCGCATTCCCTTTGTGCGGCACAACGACGAATGCGCACGCAATCGCCAAAACAGGAAGGTGTCTGAACCGGTGAATACGTTTGAGAAAGCCGGTCGGCCTAGTTGATAGCGGACAGCGCGTTCTCACCGAGCATATCCTTGTAGTCCACCATGAAAGACTGGAAGTCTTCAGCTTGTTCAATTTGCTGGCGGACAGAAGCGATATCCATAATACCGCGTTCGCGGGGTGTCGTAATGAGTGTGAATGCATCGCGGTACGCCGTGCTGGCCATCGGCCCAGTATACCGCTGGCGCACCCGCACAAGAGTGCGTTCATCGCCCGCAAGGGTCAATGCAGTCGCCCAATCCAGAACAAGACGCGCATCCGCTTCGCTCAAAGCACCGGCATCCGGCTCGGGCACCAATTCGGACAGTGCGCGGGCGGCGTTATCCCAATCTTCCGCCCGCCAGTAAATTTCGGCGCGCAGTTGCCGCGTTTCCGGCGTTGTATCGGTTCCCAACAACAAGATGGCTTCGTCCACCTTATTAAGGTCGGTCAAAGCCCGTGCCTCCAACCTACGACGCTGCGCGTTTAACTCGCGGCTACTCTCCGGATTCTGTGTATCGCGAAGAGTGTCGATCGCCTGCTGGGGTTGCAGGTTGAGAAGGTACACCAGCGCCAGGCGTGCGCCGATGCGCGCACGATCAACACCGGTTACGCGGAATTGGATTTGCCGTTCCAGCAAAAGAGCCGCCTGCGGCAGCAAATCAACAGCAACCAGCCGGTCGGCCAGCTTGCGAATCATTTCATCGCCCTCTTCGCCCGGCGGCACCAAAGACCGGAACTCTTGGAACAGCGCAATTGCGGTTACGGGTGAAAGCTCGTCTGCCGCGCCATTGAGGTAAAGCTCTTTATAGACGTCGGCCATCTTGTCGGCGGCTTCGTCAACGCGGGGCTCATTATCAAAGTAGGCAGTGGTGATCTTGAGTCGCCGCAAAGCCGTTCCGTAGTCCTGTTCTTCTATGTACAGGTCTGCGAGACGCATAAGCACGTCGAACTCGATTTCGTCGCCGCGCCAGCGGTAACGTATCTGCTCCAAGCCATCGATAAGATCCTTGGTCGAAAGCGTTCCAAGCCTATTCTCCAGCTCCATTCGCTCGCGTTGACCTAAGACCTGATACAAAAGGCCTCCGCTGTTTTCCGCCTTGCGGTACTGCTGCAGCGCGACCTGTAACTCGCCGATTTTTTCATTCAACTTGCCGTCCATATAATCGATGGCGGCTCGTTCGGTCGGAGTTGGGCTTTCACGGCGGATAAGATCCAGAAACCCCTGCGCGCCGAAGTCATCCCCAGCGGCAATGGCGGCTTCAACACCGGTCAAGGCCAGAGGAATTTTAACACGGCGCGGATACGAACGAATTAGTGAGCCGGTTTGGATCATCACCTGCGCTTGTGCACCTGGGTCGCCCAATTTCGCCCTAGCCGCCGCAAGCCAGAACCTCGCATCGTCCTCGTTCGCCAGCGTGAAGTGATTGAAGTCTTCCGCTGCCTCCTCATAGCGCAGCATCATGGTGTTAGCTGCTCCCCTAAGAGCACGGAAAGCAGCTGTGTTTTCGATATCGGACTCTTCGCTCGCCATAACCCTCAGCATGCCAAGAGTTTCCGGATAGCGTTCATTTACAAACTCAAATCGGGCAAGGCGAAGCCGCGCTTCCTCGCGCACTTCGGGCCGCTGATCACCCAGTGCAAACTGCAAGGCTTGCTTATTGCGAATATAATTCGCCGCCTCACCGATCTGCCAATCGGCAATATTGAGTATCCGTTGCATCCCAGCATCGCCGCCGAGGAGCGTATTGCTCACATCGGCCAGCGCCCGTGAAAGCGCCATGCCGCCGTCAACTTCGATCTCTATGCCAGCGCGAAGAGCCTGGGCGCGCACACCGTCGCTCTTTGGAATAACGACAACGCCTTGCGCCGTCACCGGCATATCCAAATCCGCAAAGCTGCGCTCTGGGTAAACTCCGTAACTTAGCGGGATCACCGGAACGACAAGCAGGTAATCACCGACTTCCGGATCTTCAACGGCAACGGTCCGCCCGCCCTCCGTCACCGGCAGGTAAAGATTAGGCGCCGGGCGGTCTATCTGAGCATTGATTTCAATCGCCCGGGTCGGGCGCATTGGCATGGAGCGGAAATCCAAAATCCAATTCAGTCCGTCGCGACGCGTTGTTGGATTGACATCCGGACGCGTGACCATACGTAAGATGGTGTTGTTGCGGTACGGCAGTTGCTCGACAAACGTGATGTAGGGTGCGCCCTCGGTGGCAAGGCGCTGTACGTCAACCTCTTTGTAGCGATCGAATACTACCCACAAATATTCGGCGCGGCGAAAAACAGCAGCGGCCGCAGGTTCTGTCCAAGGGATTGTCAGACTAACTTCAGCGGGACGTGCCGTTAGTGGATCGACCGTATCATCGTCTGCCGCGGCGGCGCGGGTCACACGCTGACCTGCTGCATCTACCTGAATTTCTTCCCGGGGCACATCGGTAAGGGCCGCTGCCGCAGTCGCGGACCCGGTCAAGGGTCTAGGGGTAGATACTGCCGGTGCAGCGGGTGTGGGCGCGACAGAGGCGGGCGCCGCAGGCGGAGTTCCTGGCACCTGTGTCGGCGCTGCCGCTGCTTGTTGCTGAGATGCGGACGGCGCGACCGGCGGCGTATCGAGAAGGTCGACAACAATCGTATTTCCGCTGGTAAAATCACGTGTTGATTTTTGCGCCGAGAGAGGCACGGTCACGACTGTCTCATTGCCGTTTCTGCTAACCGCCGCGCCGCGATTTGCTTCGGGCAAACTTTGGTTCAGTGCTGCGGCATTAACAGAAGCCGGGCGCTCAAAAATTACAGCCACAGCGTCGCCGCGCCGTTCTACTCTGTAGGCGGTTTGCGACGGCCAATCGAAGGCAAGGCGAAAGTAATCAGGATGCTGACCCGTTCTGACGGCAATATTTGGCGTTCCCGTCGGCGGAACAGTCACAGCAGTCGGAGCCCCGGCCGGCGAGCCCACCGGCTGCGCAGGCGGGGCCTGAGATGTCAGAGGTTGCGGAGCATTTGCGGCCTGCTCAGATTTTACAAGGTCGACAACGACCGCATTGCGAACAGTAAACGTCCGCATGGTAACGCCGGGCCGCAGAGGTAAAAAGATACTGCGGCGGTCAGGGGCGTACCGCCCCCCGGCGACATACGCGGTCAGCGTCTGCGTCGAGGCCGCAATGTCCGTGGTCACCGGCCGTTCAAACTGCACAACCAGTGTGCCGCCGACGACTTCCGCCGCATACCGGACCGGCTCATCCCACTCAAAAACAAGCCGTCCAAAATCATCGCGATCAGCCGCACGAATATCGTCAGCCCACGCCAATTCAGGAAGCGCCGCGCTAAAACTAACGAGCACGAGCGCAATTGCGCCTATACGTGCAAGCCGATTACCGCGCAACATATCCCGCACCCTCATGACGGCGGCCTCTCAGGCATAATAAAGATATCGACATGCCCCAGCGCCGCAGACACATCGGTCGGATACCCACCCTGCCCAAATACTGTAATTGGGCGATCATAACCCGCCGTTTTCAGCGCGGCGGCCATCGTCTGAGCGCGCGTGATGGCAAGAGTCCATTTGTCCACGTCCTTCGCGCCGGTTTGGTTCATCGCTGCGTTGCCAACAACCGCAACACCATTGTTGAGATTGCTGAGCACACCACCAAGGTCGAACACAGTGGCCGCAGTTTCGGTCCGGAACACCCCGGTACCCGGCACAAACAAATCCTGATCCGGCAAAGACAGTTTAAGGTATTGAGAGGTCAGGTGGAACTCTACATCTCTTAAACTGGGAGCTTGCGCAAATGTTGCGCTAAGCACAGCCGCCAGATAACTCAAATTATCCCCGGGGATTGCCGAAATTTCCGGTAGTTCGATCTTGGCGGCCGACCCGTCCGTCACGGGAAGCCCGAATGCCGCGCTGTAGGCGTCGGCCAATGCGCGATAACGGGCAGGCTCAACATTAGACATCGAGAACATCAGCACAAAAAACGCCAGCAACAACGTCGCTAAATCCACAAAAGTAACCATCCACAAGCGCCGCTGCGCCGGCGACAATGCGCCCGGATCGTACAACTGCGGCACTGATGGGGTCGAAGCAGTCATTAGCGCGCTCCCTCACGCGCAGGTGTGGACATGGCCAGTCTCGAGGCGTGGGATGCATCGTCGTCGGTACTAAGCAAAAGAAACGAAAAGCGCAAAACCGGAACGCGTGCTTCTGCGCCCGGTGCAATATCGGCTCCCGGCAACAATCCTGCGGATAACGCCGTCGCCGCAATGCCTCTGGCGACCAAATCGTCGGCGAGCGTCGCGACTCTTCTTACCATAGGGGTTTGGTTTGCAGCGGGCGCCGTTGCGCGAATAGCCAACTCTGCACGATAGCCGGCAGGCGGAGTTCCAACGACCGCCGCCAGCCCGTCCAACGTCGGCAGCGGTGAATACAACGTGCCGTCGCTACGAAAGAAAACCGTGGCTGGCACATCCACCTCGACCCGATCACCACCTATGCGAATATCAGCGCGAACGACCGAATCCGATGCCGGAAATAAAACCGGAGCGAACTGGTCGGCAATCGAGTCTCTAAAATTACTCAACGCACTCCGATAAGATTCAGCTTCAGCTTCCTCGCGTACATCAACATCGGAAAATAAACTGGTCCGCGCACTGGCCGCTACGGCGCGAACGCGGTCGGCGTCAAATGAAGACGTCGCGTTCAACACCACAAAGAACGCGAGTAAAATTAAATTCAAGGCGAGCAGTGTTATGAGAATGCCGTCGGGCGACCTTTCGTCGGACAATGCCGCACCCGCGGCGGCGCCGGGACCGTAAGCAGATCCGGCCGCAGGTATATCGTGGGTCAATCCATACGCCCCGTTCGACGATATCTCGCTCACGGCGCACCCCCAACAGAACACCACCGACACACATTGCCCGCATTCCCGCGAACAATGGGCCCGGCCACAACTGGCTTACGCGCGCGCCCACGTCCGCGATGCCACTGCATAAGTTCCAAATTCGACATATTGGTCAAAACGCTGCTACCCCCGGCAGAACAAACCGCCGACACCTTTTGTGAAAGCCTATGGGGAAACAGTGAACGAGCGGTTAAATAGCCCGAATATCTAGGAAATTCCGAGGTTTATAAGCCCGTATCGGCGGACGAAACCTGCCGGCGGACGCTCATTTCCTCGGTCAGCGCCGTGGCTTTGGCGGAATTCATGGCCGCGAGGATCGGAGCAACCTTGTTTTCCTTCATACTTTGCACGACCGCGAGAAGGATTGGCATTTCAAGAGAGTCGAATATGCGGGCGGCATCCTTCGGCTTCATCGCTCCATAAATGCGCACCAGTTGCTCAATCTCACCTTGCTTCTTCTCGTCATACTTGGCGAGCAAACCTTCAATGGACTGTTCAAGGTCTTGAAGCTGAACAATCTTGCCGTCTATGCGGCTTTCGGCTGCACGCAAGAGCCCTTCCTTGACCCCAAGTTCGCGCTCGCGCTGCTCAATCAGGTCACGCCGCTCGGCCAGGCGCTGAAGGGTTTCGATCTCGGCCTGGGTCAACGTACTAGGGTCGAAAGCACCGGACGGCGCCGCGCCGTCCGCCATCCCGATATCCTGGCCCATTTCTTCAGACGCCATATCTCCGGGTGCCGTGTCCGCCACTTCTGCAGCGGGTGCCGCTGCAGGCGCAGCAGGTGCATTCTGAGCCAAAGCGACAGACGGCATCATTTGCACCATCGTCATCCGTGCATCTGCGATGTCTTGCACAACGACCTGAACACGAAACCCAAGCATACACAGGGTCGCCACAATAACCGCTGGCAACAACCTCAAGGCCGGTAGGCGGCCAAAATTACCGGCGCGCAAAGGCTCGCGCGTCGCGCGGGCGCTGCGTGGGCGGAAAGAAGACATATGAGTGGGTGTTGCCATGTGCCTGAGTTTACCTTGCCGACTGCAAGGCCTTCAAGAGCTCTCGCTCGGCCTCCGAACGCTCTTCGTCAAACGGGGGGCTTTGATTTACAGCTCTGGCCACAACGGGCCGCGCACTCGCAGCCCTTTGGGGAGGCGGAAAATCTCCATCTCTAGGGCCCGTAACGCGCGCTTCGGCCCGGGCAGCCCCCAACGCATTCCGTAACTCAGCAGCGGTTTCTTCAAATCCGCCAACAGCTTGCGCCAAAGTCCCCGGAACAGGCGCCGTGGAGGCTCCGGCAAAGCCGCGCTGCGGGGCCTGCGGCTCGGAGCTGGGCCTTACAGATGGCGCGCCGGCAGCTGCGGGATATGACCCCGGTTGCGCTGGCTGTGTATTTACGCCCTCGCCACGTGCCGTCCGCACCGCACCTTCAAGTCGGGTCGCCAATTCTTCGGCGCGCTCAATCATGAACGCCAGATCATCACGCAAGGTCTGCGCCTTTTCGACGCGGTCTTTCAGGGTATGGTTGGCTTCCGTAGTCGCTTTCTTAAGCTTAGGAATACCGGCCTCGGCGCGCATAGTGGCTTCGTTGAAACTATTGACGACCTTGGCCAACTCTTCACGGGATTTGCGTAATGCCGATAAACGCCGGTTCAATATAACTGCGTATATAATGGTCGGGATCAGCAATAGAATAACGGCAATATCGAGTATCATTCCCGTCGTCATGCCTCTACTCCCGTCACTGGACTAAGCCAGTATTGAATTCCTGCCGGTAACAGCCAGCGTCTGAACACTGTGTTCCCTTGCGATCACGCTCAAGAACACCGATTAAACTCTCGTACTAGCGCCCAATTGTGGCGCCGAGGGATAATTTGTCAGACGGGAGATAAAAATCCGTTAACCCGCCTTGATCGCGCACCAAAACATCTCACAGCCCCGAAGGCTCTGGATTTTCTAATTTTCCTGCCGGCGGCGATGATCGACACGAATGGCGATATTACTGCCGCGCCGGCCCATCTTGCCGACAAACATGGGCTGATCGCCGCACCTCAGAATCACCGGAGACTCCGGCGTTGCGTTCAGCAGGAATTTAGAACCGACTTTCATATTGAGGACACGGCTGAGCGGCATCGTTTGCGTATCCAGAACCGCTTCCAGCCCCACCTCTGTGAACCACATTTCCTCGGCCAAGTGCGTTTCCCAGATGGAGTCACGGCCGAATTTTTCACCCATGAACATCTGCAGCAACAGCTCGCGAACAGGCTCTAGCGTCGCAAACGGAATCAAGATTTCCAGCCGGCCGCCGCGATCTTCCATATCGATACGGAGGCGCGCGACAATGGCGGCGTTGGACGGCTGCGAAATTGTCGCAAACCGCGGGTTCGTTTCAAGGCGATCAAACCTGAAAGTGACCGGAGACAACGGGTCGAACGCGGCCGACAAATCCGCAAGCACCACGTGGATCATGCGCTCGACCAGCGTGCGCTCGATGGTGGTGTAAGGACGCCCTTCAACACGCATGGCCGCTGTACCGCGCCGCCCGCCGAGAAGCACATCGACGATTGAGTAAATCATCGATGAATCCACGGTCATCAGACCGAAATTGTCCCACTCCTCCGCTTTAAACACCGTCAACATTGCCGGCAGCGGAATAGAATTGAGATAGTCGCCGAACCGTTGGGACAAAATATCGTCCAGAGAAACTTCAACGTTGTCCGACGTAAAGTTCCGCAAGCTGGTGGTCATCATGCGGACCAAGCGGTCAAACACAACCTCCAGCATGGGCAAGCGCTCATAAGATACCAGCGCTGAGTTCAAAATTGCTTGGATACCGGCGCGATCAGAGCCTTCGTCGCCGGCCTCATCGAAGCCTAGAAGACTGTCAATTTCGTCCTGGTTCAGAACACGGGTGGACTCTCCGCCGCCCATTCCGCCAAAACCGTCGTCGTCGTCGTCGTCGGCACCGCCGAGCATAGCCTCCCATTCGGCGGCCATGGCATCAGCATCGGCATCCCCTTCAGCCGGAGCCGGGGCGTCAACCTCGGCCGCTGCGAGTTCCTTCGCGAGTTCGTCGTCGGTATCTGTTTCGCTTGGTGGCGTCATGGAATTTAACCACTAACTCATTGTATTAAAACGTTATATTTACTGGACGATCATTTCCTTGAACAATACGTCTTTAACCTGGGCCGGGCGAACCGCCGCATTGACCCGGTTGAGCAATTCCTCGCGCAAACGGTACATCCCCGCGGCCCCTTGCAAATCTTCTAAGCGTAGCTCGCGCAGATAGACTTGGAAGTTATCAATAATACGCGGCAACACCGTATCAACCCGGTTAATGTCTGCTTCGTTGGCGAGTTCAAGACTGACTCTGATTTTGAGAAAGTTCTTTGCCCGGCCCGCTGTGTTGATGTTCACCAGCATTTCCGGCAGATCGTAAAAAAGAGCTGTGCTTGGCGCGCTGGACGAAACCACCGGACCGCCTTCGTCCTCCACGGCAATATCTGCAAGGCTGCCGTCCATTTCTTCCGCTTCGGGCTCGCTGCCCGATAACATCGCAACAAGGGGATCGGCCAGCCCCGTGAAGTAGGCGACCGCGCCGCCGCCAATAACCAAAACAATCGGGAGCACGACCATCAACAGCATGCGCCGCCGGTTACCGCCACCCTCACCAAATTCTATTTCTTCGTCTTCGAAGTCTTCTTCAGCCATTGCGCTCTAATCCTTGGCCTTGGTATGGGGCCGCTGTTCGAATGTCGATCCCCGCATCTTCACCGCCAGACTCATAGGGTGAAGCGCATGATCGCACTTCAAGTTATGCCGCAGGCTACCTGCCCGGGGTTAACAATATATTGCGTCCCCCGCCCAGGTTTATGGATATCTGCATTCAAAGACAGAATTCCCGGTATTCAACGCCTAGCACCTTAATGTATGCGGCAGAAATCGAAAGCCAAGCCGCCGGCCGACCAATTCGGCAAGAGTTGCCCGGCAAATGCAGGCTCTAGGACTCATTTCTCCCCCGTTCTCCTGCCAGAAAATAAACTAACCAATTGATTTATATTCATAAATTAAATTGGCACGGTACGTGCATATCTATGGGCAACAAGGACACGCAAACGCGTGCAAAGGATAAGGCCATGGACAACACATCGTATATCGCGCTTTCGCGCCAGCAGGCGCTTTGGAATGACCTGGAGGTTGTCGCTAACAACCTCGCCAACGTGGACACGACGGGCTTTAAGGGCACCGACACGCTGTTCGCCCAGTATATCCAAAGGGTCGACAACGACGATCGGACGTTTAGAGACAAAGTCGCGTTCACCCAAGATTTCGGCTTGGTCCGTAACTTGGCGCAGGGCGAGTTCAATTACACGAACAATCCCTACGACATCGCCATTCAGGGCGAAGGGTACTTCGTAACCGACGATCCGAATGGCGGTGCAGAGCGTTACACCCGCGCCGGCAATTTCACCATGAATGCCGACGGACAACTGGTCACCCAGGACGGGCGACTTGTTCAGTCTGCAACCGGCGGCGCGATCACCATACCGGCAGAAGCCGAGAACATCGTCATTCACGGCGACGGCGCCATCCTCAATGAGAACAGTGAAGAGGTCGCTCGCATCCGCATCGTACGGTTTGAAAATGAGCGCGAACTTAAGCAGGTCAGCGGCACGGCGTTCACATCAACTCCGGACCAGCCTCCCATAGACATGGATCGCCCAAAGGTCGCCCAGGGCGTGCTTGAAGCATCCAACGTCAACGGGATCGTCGAGATGACCAGTCTTATTGCGCTGAACCGCGCCTACGCCGATGTCACCAAGCTTGTTCAGATGGAACATCAGAGAAAAACAAAGGCGGCGGAAGTTTTTACCCGCCAAGTCTAACGCCCACGACCTCCGGTTAGAGAACGGAAAAGGAAAATAGGCCATGAGTATCCGAGCTCTCAGCATCGCCGCAACAGGTATGCTCGCGCAGCAAACCAACGTCGAGGTGATCTCCAACAACATCGCCAACATGAATACGACGTCGTACGCACGTCGCCGTGTTGAGTTCAACGACCTGCTGTACCAGGACTTGCGCCGGGTTGGCTCCACCTCCTCCGATGCGGGCACGATCGTTCCCGCCGGCGTGCAGCTGGGTCTTGGTGTGAAGACGGCGGCAGTATATCGCATCGCCGAGCAAGGCAGCTTGTTGTCCACGGACAACAGCCTGGACACCGCCATTCAAGGCAAGGGCTACTTTCAAGTCGAACTGCCCAACGGCGACGTCGGCTACACCCGCGACGGCTCGTTCCAACTTTCCCCCGATGGTGAAGTCGTCACCCACAGCGGCTTCCTGGTTACCGGCCTTGGCGCCGTGCCCGTGGATGCCACGAGCATTTCCATCAACGAGCAAGGCCAGTTGTTCTACACCACCGATGGCGTGATCGAGCCAACCCAGGCCGGCCAGTTTGAACTGGCGGTGTTCCCGAACGACGCGGGCCTCGAGGCCATCGGCGATAACATGTTCCTCGAAACACCTGCTTCGGGCGTCGGCACCCTCGGCGTTCCGGGCGACCCCGGCATTGGCACAATTCTTCAGGGGTTCTTGGAGACCTCAAACGTCAACGTGGTTTCGGAAATCACCAGTCTGATCAGCGCGCAGCGCGCATATGAAATGAACTCCAAGGTCATCAAGACCGCGGACGAAATGGCTTCGACGATTAATCAGATTTCCTAAGAGGCATTGCTATGATCTCCATTCGCCTAGCCAGATCCGTCGCCGTTCTCGTTGCGGTTTTGTTTACCGCCGCCGCTCCCGCTCTCGGCGCAGAGTGGCTGGAGTCCAACGATGACGAGTTGCGGCTCAACACGTCGATCACCACGGACGGCGATGATGTGCGATTGGGTGACGTGTTTTCCGGGTTTCTGAGCAGACCCGACAAGATCGTCGCGCGCGCGCCCGCGCCGGGGCAACGGATGGTCCTGAGCGCAAAATGGCTGGCCGATCTCGCCCGCACATATGGCCTCGCGTGGCAACCGGCCAATCAATACGACCGCGCCATCGTTTATCAACCAGGACATACCATTTCGCCCGAAGAGATTATCGACGCGGTCAAGGACGAACTCATGCGGCACGGTATGCCGGATAACTACGGCGTATCCCCCCAGGTTCGATTGAACCCGATCACGATTGCTGCGAATGCACCGCGCGATATTCGCATCCGCGAGGCGTTCTTCGATCACACGACAGACACGTTCTCTGCGGTTGCCGAAATACCGCCGGGCACGCCGGATGCGCAATTTGTGATGCTGCGTGGCGTCGCCTATCCCACCGCGACGATCCCTGTTCTGACTCAAAACATTGGGAAGAACACGGTGATCTCGGCAGATATGGTCGAAAACATCCAAGTGCGTTTAAACGAAATCGAGCGAGGCACCGTAACCGACATATCGTACCTGCTCGGCAAAGCGCCTCTCACATTCCTTCAGGCAGGACGCCCGGTTGCCGAGAACGATATCGCTCAAATCACATTGGTGGACGTTCCTGTCCTGACGACGAACATGCACCGGGACGATACGATCGAAAGCATCAAGGTCACCTACGAAACCTTCAATGCCAACAACCTGCCCGACGACGTTATCTTGGATGCGGATCAACTCGTCGGCAAAACACCGCGCCGGTATTTGGCCGCGGGCGCGCCGGTCCGCCGTGGCGACGTGATCATGGTCCACATGTTGGAAGTGCCCGTCGCCAACCGCGGCATTCCTCGCGGCACCGTACTCACCGAGAAAGATATCAGCTGGGTCACCGTCAAAGATATCAACCTGACCAACGATGTGGTCGTCGATGAAGCAGATATCGTTGGCTACGTCACTCGGCACACTATTCGGCCCGGACAGATTTTCCGCAATCACAACGTCGAACGCCCGACTGTGATCGAACGCGGCGCCCTGATCACTATTGTTTGGGATGTGCCGATGATGAGCCTGGCCGCGCAAGGCCAAGCCTCCGAAGACGGCGGCATGGGCGACATCATTCGCGTTGTCAACACAGCATCCAAGACAGCCGTATTCGCCGAAGTCATTGGTCCGCAGAAAGTACGCGTGACCACACAACAAATGGCGATGCAATAAAACTCTTAATCCAATCAGAACGCGCAAAGACGTTCCAAACCACCTGCAAAAGGACAAAGGCCATGAAAAGATTTAAACCCGCAG
>JAUIGX010000003.1 GCA_030432435.1 Alphaproteobacteria bacterium | reverse complement strand
AGTTCAGAGAAAGCCCGATGGCTGCACAGGTGCCGAGGGTAAGAATTGCCGCAAGCGCAAGCGGCGCCAGCACACGCAGAACATCACCGAACCGCCGCATCACAAAGATCAACAAGATGCTGACGGCGACAATGGCAAAGAGGCCTGCCGATGCGAAGGCGCCGGTAACCAGACCGCCCGTCTCATAAATCACCACAGGGTCGCCGCTGGCGTTCGGCGAGACTGTGCGTACGGATTGAACAAAGCGAGTGAGGGTGGCGATGTCTGGCGTAAGGTCGGCTGGCGCGATCTGAATACGGTAGCGACCGTCTTGAGCGATGAAGGTGTCGCGCAAATCTCGCGGCAGGTCGTCGATCGTAATAGGAGCGGCTTCCAACCCTGTCTTGAGCGGGGTGAGGGCGTCGTCGAAACCTGCGAGAAGGGCGCGCGAGAGGGATTGCAGCGTGCTGTCATCTGCCTCGTTCACCAGACGGTCAAGGAGAGGCGCTAGCCGTTCGGCGCTTTGCTGCAACTCACCTGCTGCGTACTCCGATGCAAGATAGCTGCGCACACTGCCCAAGGTTTTGGTAGCGGCGGTGCGAATATCATCGGGCAAAGGCTGTGCGTCGGCACCGGGGTCCAGCGCGGGACCGAGAATGAGATAAAGGTCATCTAATATGGTGAGCTTGGTGTCTTGGTCTTCCGGGACGAGGTCAAATACGCTGACGGTGTGCCCGACTTCGGGTAGGGCATTCAATTTTTCCGCCAGCGGCCGGACGTCAGCTTCATTTTCAACCAGCACGTTAAGGGTGTTGGGATTGACCAGCGGATCGTCCATGAGTTCCAGGGCGGTGGACATGGATTCCGTTTCCGGATCCTTAAGTTTGAGAGGGTCGAAGTCGAACACAAGGCGCGGCAATACCGCGAGGGCGATGAGACCGGCGAGCGCCGCGACAATGAGAACCGCGCGGCGCTTGGCGATTAGGGCGCGGTTGATAGGGGCGGCCCATAGGTACCCGACGTGAGCGGCTTCAGCGCGCGGGCGGCCAAGGGTCAGAAGGGCAGGGAGCACGGTGAAACTAAGGGCAACCGCGATCAGCATCCCGCCGCCGGCAATGACACCAAGCTGTGAGACGCCGCGATAATCGGTCGGCAGGAATGAAAAGAATCCGAGCGCTGTGGCGACGGCGGCAAGCAGAAGAGGTTTTGCCATGACGGCGCCGGTGTTTTCCAGCGCGGTACCGCGCTCGTCGATGTCGCTTGATTTGCCGTACAGTTCGGCGCGGTAGCGTGTGCAGAACTGGATGCTGAAATCCACCGCGAGGCCGACAAACATGATGGCGAAGGCAACGGAGATAAGGTTGAGTTCGCCGATGGAAAGGGCGGCCCAGCCAAGGGTGAGAAGGAGACCGATGAGGAGTGTGACGACTGCCGCTGCGACCACGCGGCCTGAGCCAAGGGCCAAGAACAAAAGCAGAGCAACCAGTGTCATCGCCACAATTCCGGCAATGCTTGTGCCTTCTGCAACTGTTGCGAATTCCTCGTCGTTGAGAGGAATTTGCCCCGTAAGACGCAGCCGGTAGCCGTTGTCGGGCGTGATGCCAAGCTCGTTTGCCGTTGCGCGGATAAGTGATGCCGCCGCCTCGCCTTGCTGAAGGGCCGAGATGTCTAAGACGGGTTTGGAAACGATCATGGCGCGTGCCGATTGACCAGGCGGGGCAAGAGCCGTGAACAGGCTTTCCCAGTTCATACTCGCGTCCGCGCCGCTTAGGACGTTGTCGATGACATCGGTTGCTTGAGAGGCGGCGGGTGCGAAGGCGATGGTCGCCTCCTCTCCTTCCGCCGCTGCTGTATAGGCAAGGTCAAGCAGGCGGAGGAGGCCCCGGGCATTGCGATCGGTGGCAATCGCGCCCAGCAACGGCTGTGCAAGGGCGAGATCGGCGGCGAGGGCATCCAACTCGGTGGTTGAGAGATAGAGGAAGCCGTTTTTTTCAAAGAACGGGCCGCCGGTAGGGTTGCGCACGAATTCGAAAATGTCCGTATGCGGGGCCAAGGCGGCTGCGAGGCGGTTCGCAGCGGTTTGTGCGCCTTGCGCGGTCGGCCCATCAATAACAGCAACAGTGAGGTCGTACTCGCGGGGGAATTGGACCTCGAAATTGCGTTCAGAAATTCGGAAGGGCAAATCGCGGTCAAACAGCGCCCGGGTGTCGGTGTTAAAGGTCAGCGTTTCGGCGGCGCCGGCCAGCGCGAGAAGGGCCGCAAGAACCGCCGCCCCGAGCACTGTCCAGGGACGGCACCGGCTGAAACCAACAAGAGTGCGAGCAAAGGTGTTCAACATGTCGGGTAAGCTATAAATGAAGGCCTGATGGTGTTTGCAAAGCTGCGGGCGGCGGGCACGGTTGCCAGTGTCGCCTTTTGTCCTACAGTGAGACTATACTAAAGCACGAATAATTTCTGTCTTTGGAGGGTTTTAAGATGCAGTTGCGCGGTATCGCGGCAATTCTGGTGGTGGCGGGCTTGGCGGGCACGGGTCTTGCGGTAGCTCTAGTGGCTCAGCCGGGCACGGGCGATGGCGCCGCAGGGGGCGGGTCGGCACAGATCGACGCTTGCAACATGCTCAGCGCTGCCGAAGTGCAAAGGGTTATTGGAGTTTCGGTAAGGGAAGGTGACCGGCAGGATGACGGCGTCACCCGCGACGGCGCTTATTCCTCTACATGCTACTGGGGCACAAGCGAAGTGCCCGAGGAAGGGGGTACCTATGCCATCCTCAATGCCATGTTCTGGCCGGAAGGTACTGACGGCCCGAAGCATTTTTTAGAGTCCTTCCACGAGGCGGCGGATGCGCATGTTATTCCCAGCGCACCTGAACCGCTGCCCTACGGTGACCAATCCTTGTACTGGGGCGACGGTGTGGCAGTGGCCATCGGAGACGTCAGTTTTGGAATCTCCGTTCGGCATTCAAGCCCGGACAAATCCATTCGCCGCATCATGGAAGAAATGCTGGCGAAGCAAATTCTCGAAAATAATTTTTAAGCCGCACGTATCGGGCTATTTCAACTCGGCCTCAAGCGATCATCTGTAGCGGCGCACTTTGTATAGCTAAACTCTAAAAAGGAGAACGGCGGCACACCGATCAAGTATGCCGCCGTTCCTAGAAAACTTGGCGGCGGGGCTAAACGCTCCGCCATAAAGTTCTATTCAGCCTTGAGGTTGGCGGCGGCCGTCTTGCCGCGTTCCTCCACCATATCGTAACTGACTGTCTGGCCTTCCGTCAGTGAATCCATGCCTGCGCGTTCGACCGCAGTAATATGGACAAATACATCTTTGCCGCCGTCCGAGGGTTGGATGAAACCGTAACCCTTAACTTTGTTGAACCACTTCACAGTTCCTGTCGCCATGCCTTGGTCTCCGTAGTTGTGCTCTCAATGACGCGATGTGTCACGGCACGTCGCGCAACGTCCGACAACGAGATTTGTGTGTCTTGAAAGTGCGTCCTCCAGGATAGGCCGAAGGCCGCAAAGCTGGTGGCGTAGCCGGCAAGATCAGGGTCAAAACTCGATTGCACCGCAATCAAAAAGGCTGCGCCCTTGATGAGTCAAGAAAATTCAGAATTTTCCACAGCCAGCCGTTGTGCTGCCGGCCCGCAAATTCTTGTGGCTTCAATATGTTGTGGGTAGCGGCGCCGATCCGGCAGACTTAGGGGCCGGACTGGATAAAGGACCTGACGTCGTCGGTCAGTTTTTGCAGCGAGGGGTGGTGTGTGTACATCATGTGGCCCGCCTCGTAATACGCGAGGGTGACGCGGTCCGGATTGATTCCATTGTTGAGAAAGGTGGTCTCGGTGGCAAAAAACGGGGTCGCCAGGTCGTAATAGCCATTGCCGACAAAGACGCGAAAGTCGGTGTTCTCGCGCATCGCTTGCCCTAGGTGGGGTGCGACATTGACGAAAGGCGAGCGGTCGTTCTCGCTCGTCCATTTCCAGTTCCGGATGGGCTCGCTATCGAGAATTTTATACCTGCGGCCCATATCCACATCCAGAATGCGAGTCAGGTAGTCGTTGATGGTGGCGACGAACGCGCCGCTGACGCCGTAGGCCGATGGATCGTTATCGTAGCTCTCACCAGCGGAGTCGTAGTCCTCGCCGGTATAGCGGGCATCGTAGCGCCCGACACTTAGGCCATCGTCCCGCAGTAACTCTTTCATGAAGCGAAATTCGTTCACGCGCAACTTGGCGCGTTCAACATAGGCTTCGGAAAGGCCGGTGTAGTGCGCCAATTTTTTTACGATAGTTTCGCGGTCCTCATCGCTGAGGGCCGCGCCTTTCAACAAGGCTACGGAGTACTCGTTGCGGGCGAAGTCGCGAGCTTCGTCTAAGAACGCCGGCAAGCTATCGGGCCGCGGATCAACCTTGCCGTGGTACCAGGCCGCTGCGGCATAGGTGGGCAGGAACGCGATGTAGGGCATGTCGTTGCCCGGTGCGTTGTCCACCGTATGAAAATCTAGAATGGACGAGATGAGAATAACACCGTTGAGGGCGACGCCGGTGTATCCGCCCTGCAACTCGGCCACCAACTGCGCGGCGCGGGTGGTGCCGTAGCTTTCGCCGGCGATGTACTTGGGCGAGTTCCAGCGCTCCTGCTCGGTGATCCAGACGCGGATGAACTCGGCGATCGAACGGGCATCTTCGCGCAGCCCCCAAAAGTCCTGACCCTTGGCATCGCCGAGCGGGCGTGAATAGCCGGTGCCGACCGGGTCGATGAACACAAGGTCCGTGACGTCTAGGATGCTGAGAGTGTTGTCTTCCAGAATGTAGGGCGGTGCGCCAGCCGAGGTGGCATCGCTGGGCACTTGAATGCGCTTGGGGCCGAAGACTCCCATGTGCAGCCAGAGGGATGCCGATCCCGGCCCGCCGTTGAACACAAATGTCACCGGGCGCGTGGCAGGGTCCACCGTTCCGCCTTTGGTGTACGAAACCGTGAAGATGCTGGCGGTGTTTTCGTCCTTGTCGTTCTTGAGAAAGGTTTCACCGGCCGTCACGGTATAAGCAAGGCGCTGACCGTTGAAGGTTCCGGAGAACTCCTTGGTGAATATCTTCGGTTTCAGGTCTTCTTTTGGCTTTTCCGCGCGCGCATTGGCGGCTTTGTCACCTTGGTCCTGTGCGAGGGCACTCGCCAGAAAGACGGGCGCTATAAGCAGTGCGGCGGCGACTGCAGCGGCGACAACGAAAGGTGAGGAAGGGCGTGGGCGATGCGAAGCCATGGCTGAAGAGTCTCCCGGCGAACAGAACGTGTGCGGACGATAAGAGGGCGGGCCGAGAATGTCCATGAGAGCCTCCTTCATTTTAGAGAACGGACATTGCATGGAGCGGGTCTATGGAGCCGGCGCAAAAGGTCTGCCATGATGAGCGAATGAGCGGCGAAAAAATTCTTCATCTTTTCGACATGGAAACCTCGGGAAAAAAGATTCCGCTATCGGAGCTGGGGTTCAGCGGCGATCAGTTTGCCTATGCGGTCGCCGAGGATTCTCCTCCCTTGACGCTGACGGCGCCGGTGTTCCTCAATCGGCCTGAATTCGCGAAAATGTTTCCCGCTGGCCAGGTGCACCGCCACTCGCCGATGGTGTGTGCCGTGCAAAATTGCTTTCTGATGGGCCCGTTCGGGTATGTTGTTTTGCCCACGGGCCGCTTGATTCGCGAGTCGGCTGTTAAACTTGACGGCGCGTCGCTGGAGTATAGCTTCGGGCACTTTCAAAAGCAGTTGCCGGGCAAGCATATTCCCTGGGCGCAGGCGGGCGGTCCGGTATTTTCTGCGAATGGGTTTTCAACGAACAACTATTTTCATTTCCTGCTGGACGCCTTGGGCCAGATGCACTGGCGCGAGCGTGTGCCGCTTGCGCGGATATCGAAGTCCATTGTGAGCGGGTACCCGCTGGGTTCGAGCCACTCTTTTATGGACGAAGCATTGCAGCGGACGGGCATTGCGCCCGGAGACATTCAGGCGTTCGACGGAACCCTGTTGTATTGCCCGCAGATCATATTCCCGAGGCGTGACACCGGCGCGAGTCCATGGAAGGTGGAGTGGCTGCGCCGACGATTTGGGCTCGACGGTCGCGCGCGAGGTGCAAAGCGGCTTTATGTGGCGCGGGGCGAGGTTCCGCGTCGCCGCGTGATCAATGAGGCCGCGGTCGAAAAGCTTCTGGCCTCGCACGGGTTCACGTCTGTTAATCCCGGCAAAATGAGCTTGGATAAACAGATAGAGTTGTTTGCGGACGCCTCCATCGTTGTCGGGCCGCACGGCGCTGGGCTGACCAATACCATGTTCATGGCGCCGGGCGGCGCTGTGGTGGAGCTAACACATACCAAGCGCGTGGTGTGGACCTATCACGAGGTTGCCTGCGCTGCCGGACATTCCTACGCTTGCGTTGTCGGCGATTTTATCGGCAACGAAAAAGAGCCGCTATTCGGTGATTTAGACGTCGATATCGACGCTTTGGACGCAGCGGTGACGATAGCGATTCGTGCGGCCGGGTAAGCCCTGCACTCATGCTATCGCGTCACTCCTCGGGTAAGGGGATGTACTCACCTTCGTCCGGGGGCAGTTTGAACCGGCCTTGCCATTTCTGACCAGGGGCGGCTGTCCAATCGGATTTCGCTGCATCTATCAGAGCTTGATCACTGGCCACCAAATTCCACCAAATAGTGCGCGGCCCGTCGAGCGGCTCTCCGCCCAGAAGCATGAGTGAAGCCGCTTGCGTGCAAGTGATGGCTACATCCTTCCCTTCGGTGAGCACTCCCATCTCCATGGTTTTGAGCGGTGCTCCGTCGATGGCGATCTCGCCACTTACTACATAGACGGCGCGCTCGGTATGATCAGCGGGAAGAGTCAAGCGGGCGCTAGCCTCTAAGTCAGCATGAACGTACAGGGTTTCGCTGTGCACTTTGACGGGTGATTTCACGCCAAAGGCGGCGCCTGCGATAATCTTCAGTCGCACGCCGGGGCGCTCAACTTCCGGCAACGTCGTGTCCGGATGATGGAAGAAACCTGGGGATGTTTCCTCGGCGGACTTCGGCAGCGCGACCCAAGATTGTATGCCGTGGAGGCGATGGCCGGCCGCGCGCGTTTCAGCACCCGTACGCTCGGAATGAACGATGCCGTTACCGGCGACCATCCAGTTTACATCGCCGGGTCGAATATGCTGAACGGAGCCCAGACTGTCCTTGTGCAGAATCTCTCCGTCAAAGAGATAGGTAACTGTTGCGAGGCCGATGTGCGGATGCGGGCGAACATCAATACCTTTGCCGGGGGCGAAGTCGGCCGGGCCGATGTGATCGAAAAACACAAAGGGGCCGACGTTGCGTTTCTTCGCGATAGGAAGAATGCGAGACACTTCAAACCCGCCCAGGTCACGGCGGCGCGGCGCGATGGTCAGTGAAATTGAATCCGACATACGGCGTCCTTCTATAATTTTCTCAGCCTAAAGAGATCAGCATACAGAGCGAACGGCTCGGCGCCGACTGTTTTTCCAATTGCGTACCTTCGACATCACAGTTAATCCGCTACTGGCGGCACGGTTATGGATACCCACGAGCGGCTAACCCGCAACCTTCACGGACGTTCTTTGCAAGACGCGGTAAGGAGGCAGATAAAGTGTCACGGTGGTGCCACTCTCGCGCTCACTGCTGAGAGTCATTGAGCCGCCATGTAATTTCATAAACTGATCGGCCAAAGGCAGTCCTAAGCCCGTCCCTTGCGTGCTGCGCCGTTCAGCTTCGCGGCTTTGGACAAACGGCTTTAAAACTTCTTTGATTTCATCTTCGGGAATGCCGATGCCGGTATCGGTTACGCGGATGGCGATGCCGCCATCACCGGTGCGACGGCCTTCAATGCGAATACGTCCGCCAGCAGGTGTGAATGTCACCGCGTTGGACATCACGTTGATGAGAACTTGATTGAGCTTGCGACTGTCCACCAGCACTTCCGGCATGCCGGGTTCGACTGCGATTTCAAGGTTAAGTTGGGCGTCGTCAATCGCATGGTGCATCAGGACGGTCACCTGATCGACGAGCGACATGATGGTCGTTGCATCCTCCTCCAGTTCCACGCGCCCGGCCTCGACTTTGGATAAGTCGAGAATGTCATTGATGATGCCCACAAGATGCCGGCCGCTCTCGTGTATGGACCGGGCGAAGTCGATGTATTGAGGATTGCCGACCGGTCCCTTGAACTGGCTGTGAATAACCTCCGCGAATCCGATGATGGCATTGAGGGGCGTGCGGAGTTCATGACTCATATTGGCAAGGAATCGAGACTTGGCGCGATTGGCCGCTTCGGCCTTGTACGCGAGTTCCGCGTTTTGCATGCGCAGCCGCACACCCTCTACAAAGTTTTGATATCCGAATCGTGCGGATACCACCAGGAACGCAAAATAGACTACGGCGAAAGTGATGATGGCACCTGGAAGCAGCTCGTCGTTTGCCGCGATTAGAATCCACGGCGGCGCGACACTTCCGGCAAGAAAAGTGAACAGCGCTGCTGGAATGCTGTGCAACATAATGGTGCCGCCCGCGGCCATGCCGGCGAGAACCATCATGACAAGCAAGTAGACTTCCGCCGACTGCGATGTCGCCAGCAGCATGGTGTTAAACGCGCCCCATAGAACGCCCAAGACCAATGCCCACTGCACTATCCGGCCTATGGTGCGGTCCGATACCGCCGATGGCCGGCGGCGATGGCGGTGAGTCCACCATTCGTAGAATTGCCACGCAGCCGCAGCCTGAAAAAAAGCCGCGAAGGACAGCAGCAGCCAGTGAGCGAGGTGAGGCCAGGCCGCGGCAACCAGGACGCCCGAATTTATGGAATGTGCAAGTGCTGCCACCGGCTGATGCCGTGACATGATAACCAACCGCTCGATATTAACTTCGCGTTCGATTTCCGGCGTGAGGGCCGGATTAAGCCAGAGAGCGTGCCAGCGAGCCATAGGTGTCCTGTGGGTTACAGGATGTGCGACCATCGACCGCACGGATAATCATCTTGCAGGAGTTTGCAGATTTACTCAACTCCAAGTTCTAAGTTGTCGTTTAATTCCTCGTATTAGGCGCAATTCGTCTTGTGAAATAATGCTTTGGCAAGGCTTGAGTTTGATTAACGCGCCCAGGTGGATTACAGCACGCTCATATGACCAAACATCTCTCGATTTCACGGGTTTTGACCCTGCTTCTAACGGCTGCAACTCACCTCATAATTTTGATGTCTATGGGGAACGTATGGAGCGACGGCTTGGGCCGTGCCGCTATGTATTTTGCCGGGTTTGTGGTTGTCGGGGCGTGGGCATCAGGGCCTTACCTGCTCGCACACTGGCGCACTGCATTTAATGTGGATTGGCCGTTTGTGTGGGTGTTTTCGGCGCTGTCGGCGGTCGGCGCGATTTTTGCCTTTTCCATCTACTACGATGCCGGTTTCTCGGGACCGCCGGATGCTCAGGCCGCCATCGTTTATGTGGTTATTCCCATCTATCAATACGCCGTCATTCTGGTCGCATCGTCCGCGGTGAAATGGCTGCGGCACCGGTCCGGATAGCGATCTGCGGAACGGTGTTCCGCTAACGCCGGGTTGGCGGCGGCGGCGGGCGCTGAATGGGCGGCCGTTGATCAAGTACGGGCCGGTTCGGGCGTGACTCGCTTCGGATATCAAGTCCTCGTTCGTTCAGTGTTTCTGGGCGCGTTACAGCAGGTCTGTAGGTGCCGCGTTCCTGCTGTACTTGCTCTCGCGTTTGTGCGGCGGTCCGGCTTTCCTCGGGTGTGAGCGTTGCATCGGATGCAGCGCTATCCTGAAGCGGGTTGAGATAGTCGGGCACGACGATGGTCTGGATACGTAAGCTTCCATCCCGCTCGACATTTCCAATCACCTGAACCCGCTGCCCGTTTGCAAGACGATTGAGCGTTGTGCGCGCGAGCCGTCGTTCCAACTCTTCGCGGATCGGAATGCCGCGAACCTTGTAGCCCGTATCGGGCGTGCCGATCAGATAGCCTTCTACCGACAACCGTGTAATAGCGGCGGGGTTGAGGTCGGAGCCAACCGCAAAGGTGTTGGCCGTGAATTGGTCGTTCGACCAAATACCTTCGGCGATCGCCCACTGTCCGTTAATGGCGGCTAGGCCCGGCAGTTGATTGGAAGGTAGGACGAGCCTCACCGTGCCGATACGAACGCCGTCGGTAGACACTTCGATCATGCCTCGAATGAATGCGGTCGCATCCGCCGGGGCTTTGACAATGCGGGTAGCGTCTATGGTGCCGTCGGCGCGCCGGAGTCCGTCAACGGTGACAACGTCGCCAACACTGAGTGTTGTGATGTCAACGCCGGCAGCAAAGGCTGATTTTATCGGCGCGCCCATAACGGCAAAGCTGCCGGTTGCATCAGGAGCGTCCGTGATGGGACCCGTCAGCGCGTGGGCCAGTGAAATGGAGGCTGCGGTGAGCTGCGCATTATTTTCGATCGCCGATACTGCGACCGTCTGCCCAAGGGCAAGAGTTTCTGTACTAACCGGCCTGCCGTTTTCGCTCACCGGTGTACCAGTGTCATAAGCGATGTGGACGCCATTGACGCAAATGCTGCCGAAGCCGGTGACGGTTCCGATGATCCCGACACGAATCCCGGTGCCGCCCATGCCGCGGTCCTGAGCCAAAACGCCGGTGCCGCCCATACCCCGGTCGATCCCGGTTCCGCCCATGCCGCGGTCGGCTATCGTGATACCTGTCCCGCCAAGACCGTCTGCGGGCCGGCACTGGAGTTGCGCGCTAGGTTGAAGCGCATCGGGTGTACCCGCGCACCCGGCGAGTAGAGCGCCAGCGAGCGCTATGGCAATCCAAAGGTGCAGCCTAGACATCTTCATCGCCGGTTTCTGTGCCGGCTTCCGTATTTGAACTCTCGTTCGAGTCCTCGTCGGGTCCGGAATAATAATAGATGCCGACGCTCATACGCTGGTCGGCGTCCGGTTTGCCTTCATCGGCGTCTGCAAGGCGCAAAGCTTCACGGTTGATCTGACGCAAAGCTTCACCGCCGACATCACGCGCATATTTCTCGAGCGCCGCAGCGGAGTCAGGTGTGAGCCTGTCGTAATAGACGGCTCGCTCCAAACGAGGCTCGCCTTCGCCAAGAAGATTGTAGGTGGATGATGCGATGTGATCGGCGAGGTTGCGTCCGTAAAAATATGAGAGCTCTTCAAAGCCCTGGCGCGGCACAAACGAGTCTGAACGCATATGGACGCGGTCCTGGTCGTCGATACCGACAACGCCGAGGCGCAGCCATTCATCAAGCACCGCACGCGGCCGGACATCTGTACTGACACTGCGAACAAGATCTTCAAATGTCGGGGATGGCCCCGAGAAGCGGGGCAGGGGTAACGGCTTGCCGTCCGAGTCTGTGAAGGACTTTGCACCGTTCCAAATCGTAATCAGACGCGCGCCAAGAGAAACATTTGCAGGCGGACCTAGTTTGCGCTCGATCTGGTCTTTGATCTGGCCGATGTCCTTGCGCTGCAGCCCGGTCATGACGCTGATGCGGCTGACGGTTAAAGGTGCTCCGTCCGCTCGTGCCTCGTTGGTCGCGACGCGGATATAGATTCGTTTCAGTACCCGGCTAAATAGCGGAAAGGTGACGCCCAGAGAAATGAGGGCGCGCACAAGCGGTTCTGCCAGACGATCAAGCGCCTTGAGAAATGCCTGGGGCGGGCCGCCGGGGCCGCCTGGTCCGTCGTGTGTCGCTTTTTCCGTCATCACCGTCGCCGGGCACGCCTTTCTATCATTCTGCAAAACATAGACTTTTTTAGATGCGGATAAAATACCCACATCTACGGATGCTTTTCCCTTGACGTGGGTAATATACCCACATATCGTCGCTCATGGAAGTGGGTTATTTACCCACATCTACGGCGAAGGTCTCTCCAACCAGGCCGCGCCGGCACCAGAACCAGGTTGGAGACATGGAGAAACTCATGAAACGCATCCTTTTGCTTTTAGCGACTGTATCGGTTCTCGGCATGGCGAATACGGCTATGGCGCAGGCTGATCGATCAACGGTCCGTGTGGACCGGGCGATACCCGGAGTCGAACGGGTTACCCCCCGTGCCGCCATTGACACGACAATAATCGCGGACCGCTTACGGGCTCGCGGTGTGCCGGAGGCGAGTATCGACATCAATCTCGAACGCATCCGGGCCGCGATTCAGTCCGGTAACTATCCCAACTTGCTGCGACGTCTCTACAACGCCGGACTTATCGGCGGAGGTGGCAGTGATCAAGATCCCAACCGCCGACGCTACCTCAGCGCAGGCGGGGCGGATGAAGTCGGCGCTAATCGCCGCAGAGTCTTGAACGCAGCAGAAGGCAATGACGCGGCAACCGAGCGCCGTCGCTTGCAGGCGGGGGAAGTTGCTCGCGTTGATCGTGCGGTGCGCGGAGAAACATCGGTTCGTGTCGGTCGCGGCGACTGACGCGAAGGGAGCGCGGACCCGGCACCCCCGCTTACGCCGGTCGGGTCCGCCGCTCTTACGGGGACATTTAACTATCTACCCAAGGGGACCAGCACAATGCGCCGCACACTTAAAACCACTTTCACTGCTGCTTTATGTTTCGGACTTCTCTTTTTTATCCTGCCCGCCAGCGCCGCCGATCCGTTAGGTGATCAGTTGGCGGCGGAGGCTTATCCCGGTGAACTCGCCATAGAAACACTGTCGGAATTACGCGGCGCGTTGCCCGGTCAGTTCGATATTAGCGCCGGCTTCGACTTCAGCCGCGGCACGTATGGCGCGCGCCAATCGACCGACGTTTTCTACTATCCGGTCGGGGCGGGCTACCGGCGCGGCCGCTGGGCTGTTTCTGTTGATAGCGGCTACGTCAAAGTCAAAGGTCCGGTAGATTACGCTTCTATTCTTGATCTGACTCCGGATGATATTACGGCCCTTGGACTTGATATGGATACGATATCGGTCAGCGGGATTGGTGATGTTGTGCTCGGCGCGCGCTATGCCGCATTCGAGGGCTTTGAAAGCGGCACGTTTATCGATGTGGGACTTCGCGTGAAACTTCCGACAGCAAGCCGCGCGAATGGGCTCGGCAACGGCAAGGTCAGCGGCGATGTGCAAATCGATTTAACGCAACTTGTCGGGAAATGGTCGCTGCTGCTTTCTGGATCATACGGGGTGCGATCGCATGAGAACGGCGGGCGTGATGTGCAAGGCGTGTCGGTCGGTGTCGGCCGGTCGGTAACTGATCGCTTTGCCGTCGGGGCGATATTCGACTGGCGGACATCGCCGCGTGCAGGCGGGAGCGATGGCCGGGAACTGGTGATGTATGGAGCCTATGACATTACGCGTAGCGTTTCGGTCACGGTTTATGCCGTGCGCGGCTTTTCGCGCGCCAGCGTCGATACCAGCGCTGGCTTGCGACTGACCTACCGATTTCCTTAAATCGCGGTGCCGCCGACCGTAAGCTGTTCGATTTTCAAGGTCGGCTGGCCAACGCCCACGGGCACACCTTGGCCGTCCTTTCCGCAGGTGCCGATGCCGGGATCAAGTTTCATATCGTTGCCGATCATGGAGACCTTGGTCAGCACATCCGGTCCGTTGCCGATCAAGGTGGCGCCTTTAACGGGGCGCGTCACCTTGCCGTCTTCGATCATGTACGCCTCGGTGGCCGAGAACACGAACTTGCCGGAGGTAATGTCCACTTGGCCGCCGCCGAAGCTGACGGCATAGATGCCCTTCTTCACAGTGCTGATGATTTCGTCATGGGTCTTGTCGCCGCTAAGCATGAAGGTATTGGTCATGCGGGGCATGGGATGATGCGCATGAGACTCGCGCCGTCCGTTTCCGGTCGGTTTCATACCCATAAGCCGTGCGTTAAGGCGGTCTTGCAAATAGCCGGTGAGAATGCCGTCTTCGATCAAAACGGTCTTAGATGTGGGTGTGCCTTCATCATCAATTGTGAGCGAGCCGCGCCTGTCGGTGAACGTGCCGTCATCAACCACTGTCACGCCTTTGGCGGCGACCTGTTTGCCCATAAGATTTGAGAACGCAGATGTCTTCTTGCGGTTGAAGTCGCCTTCCAGGCCATGACCGACCGCCTCATGCAGCAGAATGCCGGGCCAGCCCGGGCCGAGGACCACCGGCATTTCGCCGCCGGGAGCATCCACGGACTCGAGATTGACGAGGGCTTGCCGTAACGCTTCGTCGATGGCGGCGCGCCACGTTTCCGGTTTCAGAAACTCCTCATAGGTTACGCGCCCGCCGGTGCCGTAGCTGCCCGATTCCATACGCGTACCGTCGCCGACGACAACGCTAACATTCAGTCGGACGAGGGGGCGGATATCCGCAGCGGCTTCGCCGCCGGCCCGCACTATGTGCACCGCCTGCCATGACCCGCCGAGCGATGCGGTCACCTGTTTGACGCGCGGGTCCTTGGCACGGGCATAGGCATCAATCTCTGCAAGGGTTTCTACTTTCACATCGAACGGAACCATCGGAAGAGGGTTCTCGTCGGTATAAAGCTGCTGATTGGTGCCGATGGGTGGCGCGGCCAAGGTGCCGCCGGCGCCGCTGCGCACAGCTTTGACTGTGTCGGCCGCGCGGGCGATGGATTGCTCGTCCAGGTTCGAGGCATGAGCGAAGCCTGTTGTTTCTCCGGCGACCGCCCGCAGCCCAAACCCTTGCGAGGTGTCAAAGGAGGCGCTTTTTACTTTGCCATCGTCGAACAAGAAGCTCTCCGACTGGCAATATTCCATGAATAATTCGCCGTCGTCGCAGCCCTGCAAAGCGTCGGAGACGATGCGATCCACCGAGCCTTTATCCATGCCGGTCTTGTCGAAGAAAAGCGAGTCGGTGACTTTAAGATCGGCCATTTATTTACTCCGCAGGGTTTATGTGGAAGCCGGAGGCTTGGCGGCCGCCGGGGTGCGCACTTCATGAGCTAGACATAAGGCAATCGTGAAGAGAATCAATGCGCCCGCCTGATGGGCGAGAGCCAGGCCAAAGGGCACAACCATCAAAAGCGTCGAAATCCCGAGGGCGGCCTGCAAAAAGGCCATCATCACAAGTCGTTTGACAAGGGCCTGAGCCCGTTTGCCGATATATAGCGTGCGAGATTGCCACCACGTGAAGACGATGAGGGCCACGACGGAAACAGCGAGTACGCGATGATTGAATTGTACCGTCATGATGTCTTCAAACATAGCGATATACCAGGGCTGCGGACTGTAGAGGCCGCTTGGGATCAACTGCCCATCCATAAGAGGGAAAGTGTTGTAGATCAGTCCGGCGTTAAGGCCGGCCACAAAGGCGCCGGATAGAGCCACAAGCAGTACAGCAGCTGAAACGCCAAGAGTGAGTCGCGCGAAGCGCGTATTTGAAAACAGGGGCAGACTTCGTGATCGGGTACTGCGGAATAGGTCGAGCGCAATCCAAAGAATAAACGCGTAAACGATAAAGGCGAGTATGAGGTGCGCCGCGAGCCGGTACTGGCTGACGTCCGGCCGTTCCTGCAAGCCGCTGGCGACCATGAACCACCCGAGTGCGCCTTGTGCGCCGCCCAAGACAAATAGGCCGCCCAGCTTTAGAGCAAGAGGACGATCGAGAGCCTTTTTATATACGAACCACACGAACGGAACGGCGAAGACAACGCCGATAAGACGGCCCCAAAGACGGTGAATAAACTCCAGCCAATAGATGTCTTTGAAGTCCTCGACCGTCATCCAGGAGTTCTTTTTCTGAAATTCGGGCGATGTCTGGTAGTTCTGAAACTCCGTCTGCCAGTCGGCGTCGTTCATCGGCGGCAGTATGGTGAGAGGCTTCCATTCCACCATCGAAAGGCCGGACTCGGTCAAGCGTGTAGCCCCGCCAAGTATCACCATGATGAAAACCATCGCGGCGCAGATCACGAGCCACCAGGCAATAGGGCGTGTATAGGAACCAGGCAGGTTTGACGACATAGACGTAACCTTACGGCGTGGGAAAGCTTAGGATTTAGGCCATCAAACCCTGGCGTACAAGGCCGGGGTCCTTCGGTGGTCACTTTGCTTTGGGCGGCCGGGCGTGTATACGGCGGAAAATCTATGGGCGCCCCAATCGACCCATTGTGGATGCCGACGGAGTCTGAATGGCCGAAACCACTTCTATTCTCGAGCTTTCTGTCATCGTTCCGGTGAAGAACGAGGCCGGGAATATTGCGCCGCTGGTCGGCGAAATAGACGCCGCCCTGGCCGGTCGGCTCGCCTATGAAGTCATTATCGTTGATGACGGCTCAGACGATGGAACTGGCCACGAGATTGATGCCCTAACTCATTCCCGCGCTCATGTGCGGGTGGTGCGGCACGCCAAATGCTGCGGCCAAAGTCAGGCGACAATCAGCGGCGGTCTAGCTGCGCGCGGTGTATGGATCGCCACGCTGGACGGGGACGGCCAGAATGTGCCTGCCGATATTCTTAAACTTATTGAGGCGCGGGCACGCGCTGGTGCAGATGCCGACCAAAGCTTATTTATCGGCAACCGGTCTGCACGGCAGGACAGTGTTGCTCGGCGGGTAGTCTCGCGGATCGCGAACGGCATTCGACGGTTTGTTCTGGGCGATCAAACGCCCGATTCCGGCTGTGGGCTAAAGCTGTTGCCGCGTAGTGTTTTTCTAGGGTTGCCGAGGTTTGACGCTTTGCACCGCTTTATGCCGGCGCTTGTCATTCGTGCTGGCGGGCGCGTTGTGTCTGTGCCGGTGAGCCATCGCCCCCGGGACAAAGGTGTGTCGAAGTACGGGATCTGGCGGCGCGGTGTGCTCGGGCTCATCGATATGTTGGGGATCGCCTGGCTAAAACTCAGGTATACACGGCCGACGATAAACTCACCCGCTAGTCCGCGCGGCGAGTGAGCCCCGACCCCGGCCCGCGCGTTACCCCACTATAATTCGCACTATAATATTGAGGGAGCTTCCCATGAGTTGGTTTTTCACGTGGTTCCTAACCATGAACATATGGAAATCCATCGGCCTGTTGGGGCAGGTGATTTTCGGCTCTCGCTTTTTTGTGCAGTGGATTGCAAGTGAGCGGATGAAGCGTAGCGTCATTCCTCTGGCATTTTGGCATCTCAGCTTGCTCGGTGGGGTGCTGACGTTTGTCTATGCCATCTATATCGAAGAGCCGGTGTTCATCATCGCGCAGCTCGGCGGTATCGTTATTTACAGCCGAAATCTCTATTTCATCTACCGCGACCGCAAGCCCCATCCGCTGCTTGGGCCCGACAGGGGCTGACCGGCATCGCGGAAGTCCTTCAAATCCGTAAAAAAGTAACTGTCGCGCCCCTTGACTCGTCCTGGCGGCCACACTACCTACATTGGCACTCGACATGGGGGAGTGCTAACACCTGCCGTGTATTCACATAAATACGTTTAATATCAATCTATTGATGGAGGATTGAATGAAATTTCGGCCATTGCACGACCGGGTTCTGGTGAAGCGGGTCGACTCCGACACCAAAACCAAGGGCGGAATTATTATTCCTGATACCGCTCAGGAAAAGCCCATGGAGGGCAAGGTGATCGCTGTCGGCTCCGGCGTACGGGGCGAGGACGGTAAAGTTCAGGCGCTTGATGTGAAGAAGGGTGATCGCATCCTTTTCGGCAAGTGGTCGGGCACTGAAGTAAAGGTCGACGGCGACGAGCTGTTGATCATGAAAGAGTCCGACATCATGGGCATCATTCAATAAGCCCACTGTCCATAAGAGTTTAATACGGAAGGGACAAAAACATGTCTGCTAAAGAAGTAAAGTTTTCGACGGACGCGCGCGATCGTATGCTGCGCGGCGTTGATATCCTCGCCAATGCGGTGAAGGTCACCCTCGGCCCCAAAGGCCGCAACGTTGTTATCGAAAAAGCGTTCGGCGCCCCGCGCATCACCAAAGACGGTGTGACGGTTGCCAAGGAAATCGAGCTGAAAGACAAGTTCGAGAACATGGGCGCACAGATGGTCAAGGAAGTTGCGTCCAAGACCAACGACCTAGCCGGTGACGGTACGACGACAGCTACCGTTCTGGCACAAGCCATCGTACGTGAAGGCTGCAAGTCAGTTGCCGCCGGCATGAACCCGATGGATCTGAAGCGCGGCATCGACAAGGCTGTTGCGGCGGTTGTTGAAGAGCTGCAAAAGCAATCCAAGAAGGTCAAGACCAGCAACGAAATCGCGCAGGTCGGCACTATCTCGGCGAACGGCGAGAAAGAAATCGGCAAGATCATCTCTGAGGCCATGGACAAAGTGGGCAAAGAAGGCGTGATCACTGTTGAAGAGGCCAAGGGCCTTGAGACCGAACTCGACGTGGTCGAGGGTATGCAATTCGATCGCGGCTATCTGTCGCCGTACTTCATCACCAACGCCGACAAGATGACCGTGGAACTTCAGAACCCCTACATTCTGATCCACGAGAAGAAACTCAGCAGCTTGCAGCCCTTGCTGCCGGTTCTGGAAGCCGTTGTTCAGGCCTCCCGTCCGTTGCTGATCATCGCTGAAGACATCGAAGGCGAAGCTTTGGCGACTCTGGTTGTCAACAAGCTGCGCGGCGGCCTGAAGGTTGCGGCCGTGAAAGCTCCGGGCTTCGGTGATCGCCGTAAAGCCATGCTGGAAGACATTGCCGTGCTGACCTCCGGTCAGGTGATCTCTGAAGACATCGGCATCAAGCTCGAAAGCGTGACTCTCGATATGCTGGGTCAGGCCAAGAACGTGAACATCGATAAGGAAAACACCACCATTATCGATGGCGCCGGCAAGAAGAACGAGATCAAAGCTCGCTGCGAACAAATCCGCAAGCAAAGCGAAGACACCTCTTCCGACTACGACAAGGAAAAGCTGCAAGAACGTCTGGCCAAGCTGGCCGGCGGCGTTGCCGTGATCCACGTCGGCGGTGCGACCGAAACCGAAGTGAAAGAGAAGAAAGACCGTGTTGACGATGCCCTGCATGCCACCCGCGCTGCGGTGGAAGAAGGCATCGTTCCGGGCGGTGGTGTTGCGCTGTTGCGTGCGACCAAAGCACTGGCCGGCATTCGTACGGGCCACGACGACCAGAAGGTGGGCATCGAGATCGTCCGCCGTGCGCTCGCCGTGCCGTTGCGTCAGATCGCCGCAAACGCTGGCGAAGACGGTGCTGTCGTTGCAGGCAAGGTTCTTGAGAACAAGGACTACAACTTCGGCTACGATGCTCAGAGCGAGAAGTACGTGGACATGGTGAAATCGGGCATTATCGACCCCACCAAAGTCGTGCGCGTTGCTTTGCAGGACGCGGCGTCCATCGCTGGCCTTCTGATCACCACGGAAGCTATGGTTGCCGATATCCCGAAAAAGGATGAGCCGGCTATGCCCCCCGGTGGCGGCGGCGGCATGGGCGGAATGGGTGATATGGGCGGTATGGGCTTCTAAGCCAGCGCCTTCCCACTATGCTTATGGAAGGGCCGCACCTTTGGGTGCGGCCCTTTCTTTTTGTGTGGCCTTGCGTTCGGCGCGATCATGGCGCACGAAGATCATCACCATAGAAGTTCAAAGGCGTTCCATGTCTGCTGCACCGTCACCATCGTTTCTGAAAGTCATCGGGCTTCTGCTGTTATTCACGCTGGCCCCGGGCACGATGTATTTCTTGTACACACAGACCGGCGGTCCTGAGTCCAAGAAAGAATTGGCCTTTCACAAAAACATGCGTACCGCGCTGATGTCCGGGTCTGAGACCTTGGACTTAGCGCCGCTGACAGAGTGGCCGTGGATTGAAGTTTGTGCGCTGGACGCCGGGATTACAGAACTCGAATTGAACGCGGTACTTGGCTTTGAGTACGAGCATTTCTCTGCGTTGCACTGGCTGCATCTGGCGGATCACTGGACGTTGATGTTTATCGATAGCGAACGGGAAGCGAGCTGGGGGATGGCCCGGCCAGTGACGTCTATACGTATCCCGCGCGAAGGCTTGGCCGATCTTGCGCTGCCCAGCGGCGTCAAGGGCCGCTGTGTCGATTTTCAAGAAGAGATTTACCTTACGCGTCGGGATGTGCCCATAGGCGTTAGCCCTGTCGTTGTGCGCTTTGATATTATTCATGAGGGCGAGGAATGATTGAAGTTCATCACCTCAACAACTCGCGCTCGCAACGCATTTTGTGGTTACTGGAGGAACTGAGCGAACCTTACTCGATCATTCCATATGCGCGCGATGCCAAAACTGTCCTGGCGCCCGACTCTCTTAGAGCTGTTCACCCGCTTGGAAAATCGCCCGTCATACAGGACGGCGACGTGGTCCTGCCGGAATCGGGCGCTATCGTTGAATATCTCGCTGATCGCTATGGGGCGCGCCGGCTTGCGCCTGAAGCCGATGCGGTTGAGCGTCCCCGGTATCTCTACTGGCTCCACTATGCCGAAGGCTCGTTGATGAACCCGGTGCTACTTACGTTCTATTCGGCGCGGTTTGGTGAGGCTATGGCGCCGATGCGCGCGCGTGTTCGCTCTCAGCTCGCCCTGCATCTTGATTTTATTGAAGCCGAACTTGGGAAGTCACCGTTCTTTCTAGGGGACAGCTTAAGCGCGGCTGACGTTCAGATGAGCTTTCCCTTGGAAATGAGTGCGGCTCTTGGCGCAACAGAGAACTATCCGAGAATTACAAATTTTCTGGATCGGATCCACGATAGGCCCGCGTATAAAACCGCGCTGGAAAAAGGCGGGCGCTACGATATGAGCGGGATTATGAAGCCCGCGACCTAAAAGCGAAGAGTCCTATCGCGCGCGAATTAGGAAGCTATTGAACTCAATAGCTTCAATATCGAAGTTTTGAGTAATACCAGCCTTGGCGGCGATGTCGTGCAGTCGCTTTGTGAAATCACCTATGCCCATTTCTGGAAATTTGCGCAAATGAAACTCCAGTGGTTTGAAGGGCTCTGTGCGTCGTTCGTTGTAGTTTCGCAAAGCCTCTAACGGTGTGCGGCCTGCTGCGGGGTGCGTATGCTGTAGCGTTTGTAGCGCGTTTGCCGCCGCGTGGCTTGCAAGTTGTCCGTCAGGTTGATGAAGAAAGCGAGACACCATATCGCGGTCCACTTCCCGCATGGCTGGAGCGGACTCTCCGTTCAGTATCGGTTTTAGTAGCGTGACCAACTCGCTGCCGGTGCGTGCGGGCACGTTAATACGGCTTGAGAAACTATTTGCGGGGTCAAGCGCCCGGCCGTCGCCGATAAAACGGATCGTCGGCACGCCGGACAGATAACCTTCGAGGCCGGACGTGCTGCCGGAGATGTAGACAAGCGCGGCGGCATCGTGAAGCCGTTCGGTCAAAGTGCCGTCGGCACGAACGGTGATGTTCGGAAAGTTTGCAAAGGCCTTGGTCCAGAAGCCGGGAGATTCGACCGGATGGGGGCGCACAATAATTTTCCGCTCGGGAAAGTTTTTGGCCAAGGTTCGCACAGCTTCCGCAATCTGCGGCGCCATCGCAATCTCGAAGGAGACGCAGGATTTAAAAAGAGCAACGAATTCTTGGCCCACGTCCGAGTTTGTAGAAAGCCCGCTTAGTCCAAGTGTTGAAGCGGCGCATTCCGCAAATGATCTGGCGTTCGGATTGATGTTGCCACTCATCAGACAGATAAGGATGGGGGCTTCTGTTTTCGCGGGCGCGTTTGACTCGGAAAATGTAAGTTTGAACACGTCGGTCTTTGGATTTCCCGTGACGCGCATTTTGGCTGCGGTCTCTGGATAAATTCTTTTCATGACCTCCTGCTGCTCTTCGCCCTGGATGAGTATCAAGTCGGCGGCGGCGGCAGCCTTGGGGTCGACGTTAAACCTATACACGCTGTCGGTGCTGGCTCTCCCGACCGCTTCCTCGTCTATGACGGCGACCAGGTGACCTTTGCCGATAGCCGATTGCATAATACCTGCGTCAATTGCATTGAATGTCTTGAGCAGTACAACGCCGGGCGGTAGATCGGCGAACCCATAGCGAGTCAGCATAGAGCTTGCGCCAACGACAACGTTCATGCCTTCGCGGGCGGCGAATGCAGCGATCAGAATCTTGGCGTCGAGTTCGCGGGCGCTGACCTCGACAGGAAGATATAGAAGATTATGGACGGCGCGATGTGGCTTGTTTGTGGATGGTCTATCATTGGCCGGTTTAGTCGGCGTCCGTCCAGCCAACAACGCAGCGGTTAAGTCAATAATGCCGGCGTAAAGCGATTGCGCTTCCTGGGTGCGCCCAAGATAAAGAGCGGATGCGGCCAACGCGCTCACGAGATCCAAGTTACTTGATGAAATGGCGAGGGTGCCGCCGGGATTATCTTTCGTCAGCAAGGCGCGCAGCAGAGGGTCAGCCTCGGCGTGCCGATCAAGGCCAACGTAGGTAAGCGCCAATGCATGCATCGCGGGCCCGTATCCAGGCTGTATAGTTCGTGCACGCTCTAGCATCGGCAAGGCATCTGTGCAGTGTCCAAGCCGCGTGCGATAGAAGCCGTATAGGGTCAACGCTTCCGGGCTATCCGGGTTTTGAGAGACGAGAGCTGCACAGGTTTCGCCGACGGCCCGTCGCTGCGCATCGTTCATAGGTTGCGCGATAATTTGCCATAATTGTTGAGGGGTAACGCGAGTTCCGGTCATGCTTTGATGGTTAGCACATGGTCATTGTGCGTTCACGCCGAAAGCTGCGGTGAAATTATGGCTGTGCCAAAAATGTCCGAACTTGCTCGACCGCATCCTTTAAGCCCAGACGCAGGAACGGCGTGCCTTTTGGAAAAGCGCCTTTGAGGCGCGACGGCATCATTGAGTCCATCAGCACAAACACGCCGTGATCGGTCTGCCGGCGGATTAGACGGCCGAAGGCTTGCTTTAGGCGTAGGCGTGTAATCGCGTCGTCATAGGTGCGTTTGCCAAAGGCTGCGCGGCGGGCTTTGTGCAAAATATCGGGCCGCGCCCAGGGCACGCGGTCAAAGACCACCATGCGCAGCGATCGTCCCGGGACATCGACGCCTTCGCGCACAGCGTCCGTACCGAGCAGGCAGGCGTCTTCCTCTGCGCGGAAGATATCGACGAGGGTCGAGATGTCCATGGCATCTACATGCTGGGCATACAGGGGAAGAGAGGCCTCTTCCAAGGGCGCCGCTATTTGCCGGTGGACTTCGCGCAAGCGGGTGATGGCGGTAAACAACCCCAAGGCACCTCCGCCGGAGGCGAGAAATAGTTCGCGGTAGGCAGCAGCGACCTGGGCCATGTCGTCCTTGCGCACGTCGGTAATGACGATGACGCGGGTGCAGTTCGCGTAATCGAACGGCGAGGCGAGGGAGGCACGCGCCACTGGCGGGGCAAGGTGGCTGGCACCGACCCGTTGCTCGGCGCCGGCCCAGTCGGCTTCTTCGTCAGCATCGCCATTCAGTAAGGTTGCCGAGGTGACTGCAAGGCCGTGGGTATGATCGGCAAGTGCGCGCGCGAAGGGCAATGTGGGATCGACCCAATGGCGGTGCAGGCCGACATCAAGGTCGTAGCCGTCGGTGCGCTCGACCGCGAACCAATCCACGAACTCGGGCGGGGTGGACTCGCGCAAGGCCGCCAGCATCGATCGCCACGCGGTCACCGGCAAAAGGCCGCGTCGCTCCACGGTACGGATAATCGCTTCGATGCGTGCCCGGGTGTTGCTGTCGAGTTCAGAGGCCTCGCTATCCAAAAGGCGGGTGAATCCCGTCATCAACCCCCGCAGTGGTCCTTCAAGCTGGGCGAGTGCGCCCTCCAACTGTTTTGCGGCAGGCAACAACCCGTCTATTGGCGGCGTGATGTCGGTTTCCAGGGAATAGGGCGATCCGGCATCGGAGCGCGCGATCACCTGTTTGCGCACGAAGGCGAGAAAGGATTCGGCTGGTCCGCGCGGCTGATCATCTTTGACCCGGTTGCGCCAGCCGGGGCCGGGTAGCGCGCGCGCCGCCGCCAAAGCTTCGTCCAGAGCGGCGGTGAGAGCGCCGCCAGTCGCATTGCCCTCGGCCATCAGGTCTTCCGCACGGCGCTTGAGGCCCCGCGCGCGACTGCGTCCTGCAGCACCTTCGGCGCCAAGAAGCCAGCGGCGCAGATCCGCAGTCTCAAGACCGCTCAGATGGGCGGAGAACGCAGAGTCAGCGGCGGCAAAGATGTGATGGCCTTCATCGAAGACGTAGCGGGTGGGCCGCGCAGCATCGTCGAGGCCGCCAAGGGCAGCCTGGGCCATAACGAGGGCATGGTTCGCAACAACGATCTCGGCGTGGCGGGCACGGCGCACGGTGCGTTCGATAAAACATTTCTGATAGTGGCTGCAGGCCGCGTAGATACATTCGCCGCGCCGGTCCGTGAGGCCAAGGGTGCGCTCGCGGCTTAAGATTTCCGGTAGCCAGCCGGGGAGATCGCCGCCGACCATATCGCCGTTGCGAGTCGCACCCGCCCAGCGTGCGAGCAGGCCCAACGCAATCGCTTCGTGGGGTTGGGTTTGCAGGCGATTGAGGGCTTCTTCGTAGTTCAGCAGGCAGAGGTAGTTCTCACGGCCCTTGCGGATAACCACCTTGCGGCGCTTTTTGTCCGGGTCGGGGTAGAGTTTGTCCAATTCCTGATCGAGTTGTCTTTGGAGATTGCGGGTAAATGTGGACAGCCAGACCGCGCCGCCGTTGCGCTGTGCCCACAGACTGGCGGGCGCGACATAGCCGAGGGTCTTGCCGATGCCGGTACCGGCTTCGACGAGGGCCAGTAGGGGCTGATCGGGTTCATTGCGCGGCTGAAACGCGGCGGTGATGTTGCGGGTGTAGGTGCGCTGGGCCATGCGGATTTCCGCATCACCGCCTAAAAGCTCGGCCAGGCGGGCTTCGCTTTCTTCCGGGGCGATGGGCTCGCTGCCCGGCGGCGGCGGCGGCGCGCGTTCTTCCCATTCCGGCAGGTTCATCCACACGCGAAGTCCTGCTGCCGGGCCGTAACCTTTGGCGGTATTAGGATCGCCGCCAAGGGCGGCAAGTACGCTCGGGCCCCAGGCCCAGCCGCCGCGCGACATGGCCCCGGCCACACCGGCCAGCATTTTTGCTTCAATGTCAGGGATGCGGGTGAGCTCGCTCAGAAGCGTTTTGACGACAGCGATAAGGGTGAGGGGCTGGTCCTCCAGGCTGGCTGGGCGCAGCAGACCGAAAACATCAGCAAGACCCGCAATCGTGGGCAAGGAGAAGGCCGCCGGGCGCACGAAGGCGAACAGTTCCAGTACATCTGCGGCCTGGAAACGGTCGACCTTCAAATGGGCGGCAATGGCCGGGGCATGGCAGAGAATGGGACGTGCTGAGGCGAGATGCTGGCCCGCGCCTGCTGATGGCTTGATGCTGATTTCGCCTGCGGTGCTGAGAACGGCGGCCGAGGTCCAGTCTGCGGCCACCACAGGAACTTCAGGAAGGAGGACGCAGCGGGACGAGGGGGACATATCGGGATGGGCCGGGGAAAATTCGAGACTACAGACCTGTAACCCCGGAAGCGCGCGGGCGCAATCAGCGGACCTGAATTGATTTTCCCTATATTGATTTAAGGGGGCCGTGCACATAGGGTCCGGCCTTCCTGCCAATAGCCGTGTATAAGTAGCCGTCATGACCGATCTCGCCGCCCTCGCCCGCCACAGCAACGCCTGGCCTTTTGCCGAGGCCCGTACCCTTTGGGATGAACGCCTGAAGGAAAAGTCGCCTGAGCGCGGCTATGTGCTGTTTGAAACCGGCTACGGCCCCTCGGGCTTGCCGCATATCGGCACGTTTGGCGAAGTGGTGCGCACAACCATGGTGCGGCGTGCGTTCGAAGCATTGGTGCCCGGCGTAAAAACACGGCTGTTCGCGTTTTCCGACGACATGGACGGCTTGCGTAAAGTGCCGGACAATCTGCCTAACGCAGAAGTGATCGCGCCGCACCTCGGCAAGCCCTTAACGCGTATTCCTGACCCGTTCGGTACCCACGAAAGTTTCGGACATCACAACAACGCGCGGCTGCGGGCGTTTTTGGACTCATTCGGTTTTGAGTATGAGTTTAAGAGTGCGACCGAGAGCTATGCGTCCGGAGAGTTTGATGCCGCTTTGCTGCGCGTTCTGGAAAAATACGATGAAGTGATCGACGTTGTTCTGCCGACCTTGGGGCCGGAACGCCGGGCGACGTATTCGCCGTTCCTGCCTGTATGCACAAAAACGGGTGTGGTGCTGCAGGTGCCGATTGTAGACCGGGACGTGGCGTCGGGCCGCATTGTCTATAAGGACGAGGACGGCAAGAACGTCGAAGTGGCCGTCACCGGCGGTCACTGCAAGCTGCAATGGAAGTGCGACTGGGCGATGCGCTGGTATGCGCTGGGCGTTGACTATGAAATGTCCGGCAAGGACCTGATCGATTCCGTGAAGCTATCGGGGCGCATCTGCCGCATTCTCGGGGGCACGCCGCCCACCAACCTAACCTACGAGTTGTTCTTGGACGACGGCGGTCAGAAGATTTCCAAGTCCAAGGGCAACGGCTTAACCGTGGACGAATGGCTGAAGTACGCGCCCGCAGAAAGCCTGTCGTTGTTCATGTACCAAAAGCCGAAGACGGCGAAGCGCCTTCACTTTGACGTCATTCCCAAAGCGGTGGACGAGTACCTAGACCATTTGCAGAAGTTTGCGGGCGAAGCCGAAGAGGCCAAGATCAATAATCCGGTCTGGCATATTCACGGCGGCCATCCGCCGCAAGATACGCTGCGTGTAAGTTTCGGCATGCTCTTGAACCTTGCCGGCGTGTGCCATGCGGAGGAGCCCGGCGTGTTGTGGCATTACATCTCGCGTTTTGTGCCGGGCGCCACGCCGGATAGCGCCCCGTTGCTGAACAGCTTGGTGAAGCACGCGGTTGCCTATTATCAGGATTTTGTGAAGCCGGCGAAGGTTTACCGCAAGGCGAGCGAAGCAGAACTGCCGGCGTTTACGCAACTGCGTGATGGGCTAAAGGCGTTCGCCGGCGAGCCAACCCCGGAGAGCCTGCAAAGTCTGGTTTATGAAGTGGGCAAGGCCCACGGTGAGACATTCGCCTCGCTGCGTGATTGGTTCAAGGCGCTGTATCAGGTGTTGCTCGGCCAGGACCAAGGCCCGCGCATGGGCTCATTCATTGCGCTATACGGCGTGCCGGAGAGCATCGCGCTGTTGGACCGGGCCATCGCAGGCGAGGACATGGCGGGGTAGCGCCTGTCAGGTAAACGCGAAGCCAACACCGGCGCCTGGGTACCAATGGCCTTGAGGGAGTTCGCGGAAGAACAAGAACTTTCGCCCGGTTTCGCTCGCAAACCTCATCAACATATCTGTTGAATGCGCGTTGTCTCCCAGAATGACGCTTCGATCACTAAAGAGAGGCGCTAGCGTTTGATATTCCCGATATTCGTAATCGGCACTGTGATCGCTGTCATTAATCAAAACATCTACGGGATCTGTAAGCGTTTCGAGTGTTTCGATTGAATCTCCGTAGCGAATTTCGCCAAATCGTGCGTAAGGCCCGCCAAGCAAATATCCCGCGCGAGGGTTGATGTCTGTGCCGAGATATCGGCCTTCGTGTCCTTCTTCAGCGTTGCGGGCTAGGGCTGCGCATAAAAGGACGCTGCCTAATCCTTTGTCGACGCCTGTTTCAATCACCAGCTTCGGTTTTAAGGCGCGCACAACGGCGTACCATCCTAGGCGGCGACACCATCGGGGGTGGGTATCGATAAGTCCTGTACGTGCGGCCGGCTGCTTATTGACGGTTTCGGAAATATGAGCTTTCAGCGTTGCGTCTTGGTCGGGTTCGGCGATGTACGCTGCAATGTCGTCAACCGGTTGTGCCGTAGTAACCGATATCATGTTGGCGAGATGAGCCAAATTGCGCGGGGACAGGTCGTAGGTCCAGTTAGTGTTCTCGTTGGAATACAAGAGCCATTCCAGCGCTGCCTGTGTGGTGCGCCCCGCCGCCTTTAAGCTATAGCCCGCCCGCGCGGCCATCTGAGAAAGGCGGGTGTCTACGGAGGCATCTCGCACCTCTTGTGATGCCGCTGCGCCTCTGCAGAGTTCTTCTAGGCGTTGACGAAGATCCCCTTCAGGCACGCGTAGAATGGCTTGAAATACGGACGATTCTGTACTCGGCGCGTATGTTGCTGTTAACTCTCCCGCGACGAGGTCGAATTTGAGGGCGACCCCTTTCGCTTTGTCACCTACCGTAAATCCAGGTGCGGACATTGTGTCTCCTTACGCGACGAGCGCTAAGCCTTTAGCGCAATATCCAACTCGTTTTTCTTCTCGATCAGCGCTGTGATTGGCGGCTTCGGAGCATCATACCCTAGAAGCGCAATGATTTTGTCCATGGGCACGCGGCCGTTTTTATCCAGGAAGGCTTTCTTGACGATGCCGATGCCGGCGGCCTCGCCGTTCACCACCATGGTTTGCACATAGTACACCCACTTGTCGTCCCATGAGGCGATGCGGGTGGTGAGCTCGAACTTTTGCAGCGGAAGGATCGAGCGCCGAAAGCGTACGGTGGCCGAGCCGAGCACGGGGTATACCCCTGCAGCCCGCATACTTTTCCAAGCGCCGCTGCGAAAAAGCATGTCCATACGCCCTAGGTCCATAAAACTGGCGTAGCGGGTGTTGGTCATATGCATGTTGATATCAAGATCGGTAAACCAACAGCGAAAGGGCAAGCGAGTTTCTTCCGTGACGGAGCAGCGCGGTCCGATGAGGGCGTAAATATACGTCCACATGAGGCGGAAAATCATAGTCATTGTGTGCTCGCTCGTTGCAGCTGGCCGTCAATCAATTTGCGTTACGCCGCTGCTGCGCCGAACAGATCGTCGTCCATGTCCATAATTAATGAGCCGCCCGCGAGAATAGATGACAGCAAGGCTCCAGTCTGGGGCAGCAATTTAGTCATATAGAACCTGCCCGTGGCGAGCTTGCCTTTGTAAAAACCAGTCGGATCATCATTTTGTTTTGCGAGCGCGAGTTTGGTCATCCGTGCCCACATGAACCCTACCGCGACATAGCTGATGAGTTTGAGGAGGTCGGTGGCCGCCGCACCCGCTTCGTTAGGATTGGACATACCCTTCTGGGCCACAGCGCCAACGGCCTGCTGCAATCGCCCGAAGGCTTTGGCGAGGGCGAGCACAGCGTCTTCCATTGCCGGATCGGACGCGTTGTCCTCGATGAATTGCTGCACCGGATGGAAGAAGGCGCGCAGGTAGCGTCCGTAGTGGGCGCTCATTTTACGGCCGACGAAATCCAGCGCCTGAATGCCGTTGGTGCCTTCGTAAATCTGCGTGATGCGGGCATCGCGAACATACTGCTCCATGCCGTGCTCGCGGATATAACCATGGCCGCCGTATATCTGCACGCCGAGATTGGCGTTGTCGAAGCCGCCGTCGGTGCCGAATGCTTTCACGACCGGCGTGAGCAACTGCACGAGATCGTCGTGACGCTGGCGGTCGGCGTCGTTGTCGGCCTTCTCGGATTTGTCCTGGGCCATGGCCACCCACATCACGAGGGCGCGGGTGCCTTCGGTGAGGGCCTTGATGGTGAGGAGGTTCTTGCGCACGTCCGGATGGACCAGCAGAGGATCGGCGGGTTTGTCCGGTTGGACGGCACCTTTGAGCCCGCGCCCCTGCAGGCGCTCGCGGGCATATTGTAACGCGCCCTGGTAGGCGGCCTCTGATAACCCAAGGCCCTGAACCCCGACGCCGAGGCGGGCGGTGTTCATCATGGCGAACATGGCGCGCATGCCTTTGTGCTTCTCGCCGACCAGCCAACCCTGAGCTTCATCGAAATTTATGACGCAGGTGGAGGAGGCCTTGATGCCCATCTTGTGTTCGATAGACCCGCAGGCCACGCCATTGCGCGGGCCAACGCTGCCGTCGGCCTTGGGCAGAAACTTTGGAACAATAAATAGGCTGATGCCTTTAACGCCTGGAGGGGCATCGGGAAGTTTGGCGAGCACGAGATGGACAATGTTTTCGGTCAGGTCGTGTTCCCCGGCGGAGATGAAAATTTTAGTGCCCGTGATTTTCACGCTGCCGTCGCTCTGCGGGTCGGCCTTGGTGCGGATGAGGCCAAGGTCGGTGCCGCAGTGGGGCTCTGTCAGGCACATGGTGCCGCTCCAGGTGCCTTCCACAAACTTGGGCAAATAAAGCTGTTTTTGTTCCTCGGTGCCGTAAAGGGTTAAGGCGTTGTATGCCCCGTGGGTCAGGCCAGGGTACATACCGAACGACATATTGGACGAGCAGATCATTTCCTCGACCAGCATATTGAGCGCTTTGGGCGCGCCCTGACCACCGTAGGCCGGGTCGGCACCAAGGCCGGTCCAGCCTCCGGCAGTGAATTGGTCATAGGCCTCTTTAAAGCCGGTGGGCGTGCGCACCACGCCGTTCTCAAACGTACAGCCTTCCTCGTCGCCCGAGCGGTTGATCGGGAAGAGAACTTCCGCAGCCAGTTTTCCGGCTTCTTCCAGAACGGCGTCGACCACATCGGGGGAGAAGTCCTCGTAGCCGGGAAGTTTTTGCAATTCATCACCGCCGAATAACTCGTGATAAACGAATTTCATATCGCGTAGAGGTGCCGTGTATGTGGCCATGGCAGGTCTCCTGTTAATTTCTAAGGGGCTTGCCGGTATCGAGCATGTGTTCCATGCGCGCCAGCGAAGCTTCGTTGCGAGCGAGTTCCATGAACACCGCGCGTTCGAGTTTCAGCAAGTTTTTTTCGGTGATGGTTTGCGTGTGATCGGTGTCTCCGCCGCTTAGTACTTTGGCGAGGCCGGTCGCGACCACTTTGTCATGCGGCGTGGCTTTGCCCTGAAGCACGAGGGTGTCGAGCGCTAGTTTCAGGCCTGCCGCGCCGCCAGGACCGGGCAGGGAGATTTCCGCATCTTCCGGCGGGGCGTAATTTTCCGCGAGTTTTAAGGCCTTGGCCTTTGCATCGGCGAGTAGGCGGTCTCGGTTCATCGTGATGCCATCTTCACGTCGCAGGATGCCCATCTCGCGGGCCTGGGCAGCGGAGCGCGACACCTGGGCCGTGCCGATCATCTCGAAAGACTTGGCGACGGCCGGCATGGGTCCGCGCGGCAATTTCGGGTTGCTCTTAAAGCGCAGCAGCATTTCCTTGCAGCCGCCCCATCCCGGAATAACGCCGACGCCGACTTCAACCAGACCGGTGTAGGTTTCAGCGTGGGCCTGGATGGCATCGGAATGCAGCAGAATTTCACAGCCGCCGCCGAGCGCCATGCCGAGCGGCGCGGCTACGACCGGGAAGGGCGCCTGTTTCAGGGCAAGGTAGGTTTTCTGGCCGTCTTCCACCTGGCTTTCAAGTTCGCCCCAGACCGCGATATTGGCGGCAAACAGCATCAAGCCGACGTTGGCGCCGACGGAGAAGTTGGGGCCTTCGTTATGAATGACCAGGGCTTTCCATTTTTTGTCTTTGTCGTTTTTGAAAAGCTTTAACACGTCCTTGTAGGCGGCCATGGTCATAGGATCGAGACTATTGGCGCGAGAGGTGAACTCGAAGCACAGAACGCCGTCGCCGATGTCCCAGACTTTCGCGGATGGATTTTTAATCACCGGTTTGGATGCGAGTTTGATATCGGAGAGCTTCAAGACGCCCTCAGGCCGGACAACGTTCGTGTATTCGCCCTTGGTAGTGAGGTATTGGCGTGTGCCGTTCTCGACCCGGTAGAAGCCGCCCTTTTCCGCCGCGAGTTTTAGAAGTCCGGGAACTTCGATTTTTGCGGCGGTCAGTTTCTCGGCGAGCCAGGCCGCGCCGACGTTGTCGATCATCTCGAACGGCCCGTTGTTCCAGCCGTAGCCGTCCTTCATGGCTTCATCGACATCGAATACCGTGTCGGCGATTTCAGGCACAAGGCCGGCCGTGTAGACCAATGCCTGGCTGATCATAGCCCAAGCGAATTTGCCGCCCTTGTCGTCGGTCTCGACCAGCGCTTGCAGGCCGCCTTTCTTTGCAGCGCTTAGGCTGTCGAGTTGCGGTTTAACAGAAGGCGCGTACTCTGCCGTTTGCAGATCAATACTTTCCTTGATCCTTTTGCCACCCTCTTTCTTCAGCCGGTAAAACCCGCCGGGGCCTTTGCGGCCGATCCACCCGTTTTTGATCATCGTGGTGATGACGGGCGGCTCGCTTGTGATGCGATGATAGTCGTCGCTTTTGGGGAGCAGAGATATCATCGATTTCGACACGTGAGGGATGAGGTCGAGGCCGACCAAATCCATAAGGCCGAAGAACCCCGTTTTAGGAATGCCGAAAGGTCGCGAGCCTACGGCATCAGCTTCCTCGACGGTCAATCCGTATTCGAGTGCGTATTTAAGGCCGGCCTGCATCCAGTAACTGCCGATGCGATTGGCGATAAAGCCGGGTGTGTCTTTGCACATGACAACGCCCTTGCCGAGCGCGATGTCGCCAAAGGTGCGGATAGTCTCGACGGCGTCTTTGCGGGTTTTGTCCGATGCCACGACTTCCAAGAGGCGCATATAGCGCGGCGGATTGAAAAAGTGGGTAATGACAAAGTCGGGCACCATGGTCGCCGGCATCCCGCCGGTCAGTTCCTTCAGCGGGATGGTCGATGTGTTCGACGACACAATCGAGCCTTTCTTTCGTGTCCCTTCGATCTTTTTATAAAGATCCTGTTTAATGTCGAGGCGTTCAATAATCGCTTCGACGATCCAGTCGCAGTCCGCCAGTAAGTCGAGATTATCCTCGATGTTGCCGGTGGTGATCATCTTGGCGTTGCGCGTGGACATGAACGGGGCAGGTTCAGTCTTCAGCATTTTTGCGACCGCGCCTTCGGCGATGGCATTGCGGTTGTTACCGTCTTTCGGGACGATATCGAGTAGAACCACCGGGATGCCCGCGTTGGTGATGTGAGCGGCGATACCCGCGCCCATAACACCAGCGCCGATCACCGCTGCTTTTTTAATTTCAGCCATGCTCTGTGCCTCCCTTAAAGGGCTTCGAGGATGGTAGCGATGCCTTGGCCGCCGCCCATGCACATGGTGGCGAGCGCGTATTTCTTTTTCTCGCGCCGGAGCAGTGAGGCGGCCTTGCCTGTGATCCGCGCGCCGGATGCGCCGAGCGGGTGGCCGAGGGCGATGGCGCCGCCGTCGATATTGGTCTTGCTCAAGTCAAGCTTCAGGTCATGGACAACGGCGAGACTTTGCGCGGCGAAAGCTTCGTTGAGTTCGATGATATCAATCTGATCGAGCTTCAGTTTGGCGCGCGCCAGCGCCTTATTGGTAGCTTCCACCGGGCCGATGCCCATTATTTCCGGGGCGCAGCCCGACAGGGCCGCTGAAACGATCCGGGCAATCGGGTCGAGGCCGTTTTTTGCCGCATAGTCTTCAGAGCAGATAATGGTCGCCGAAGCGCCGTCCGTGAGGGGGGAGGAAGTGCCGGCCGTGACCGTGCCTGTTTCTTTAAAAGCAGGCTTGAGGCCCGCAAGTCCTTCGGCGGTCGTGTCCGGGCGAATACATCCGTCGGCATCAACCATGCCGCCTTCGCCTTCCACCGGAATGATCTCGTCCTTGAATTTGCCTTCGGCTTGCGCCTTGGCGGCGCGCTTCTGGCTTTCAAGAGCGAAGGCTTCCTGCTTGTCGCGTGGAATTTTGTATTTCTCGGCTAGGTTTTCAGCGGTCTCGCCCATGCCAATATAGGCCTGATGCCCGGCGTTGATGAGGATCGGGTTGGGCATGGGGTTGAAGCCCGGAATAGGAACACGGGTCATGCTTTCAATCCCGGCGCATATGAAGACATCACCCGCGCCCATCTTGATGGCCCCGGCGGCCTGGTGGATCGCCTGCATGGACGAGCCGCAAAAACGGTTGATCGTTTGGCCGGCGATGCTGTTGGGAAGGCCAGCCAAAAACACGACGTTGCGGCCAATATTGAGACCCTGCTCGGCCTCTGGAAAGACGCAGCCGAGTGCGAGGTCTTCGATATCTTCCGGCTTTACTTTTGTCTTATCCAGCAGTCCTTTGATCACCGCGGCGACGATATCGTCCGGGCGTGATTTCCGGAGTGCGCCCTTGTTGGCCAAAGTAAAAGCCGAGCGGTTGTAGCCCGCGATCACGACGTTGGTCATTAGATGGCTCCCTTCGTACCGTGTCTCGAATAACCGGACACTTGTGTTTGAATTTTGCCGCTCTTACCCCTTACTGGGTTTGTCAGTGCCGGGTTTTGCGGCGGCCTCTTCTTCCTTCAGTTCCTTCTTTGACAACTTGCCAATGAGTGTTTTCGGCAACTCGTCGCGAAATTCGTAAAATTCCGGGCGTTCGATTGTCGAGAGCTTGTCTTTCAGGAAGGACTTTAAATCGTCTTCCGTAAGCTGCCCGCCATTTCGCACTTTAATGAAAGCTTTTGGTGTTTGCCCCCGATAGGGGTCTTCGACGCCTATGACCACAACTTCTTCAACGGCGGGGTGCTGTTGAATAGCTTCCTCGACGACCCGGGGATATATCTTGTAGCCGGATGCGTTGATCATGTCCTTGATGCGGTCGACGATGAAGACATAGCCGTCCTCGTCCATGTATCCCACGTCGCCGGTATGAAAAGCCCCGCCTTTCATGGCATCGGCCGTTTCCTTTTCCCGGTTCCAGTAGCCTTTCATGACTTGCGGACCGCGCACGCAGATCTCACCCTTCTCGCCGATTCCAAGTACACTGTCGTCTTCGAGAGATCTAATTTCAATAATGGTGCCTGGCATGGGCAGACCAACCGACCCCGGTTTATTGTCTCCGACAGTGGGGTTGGTGCAGACAACGGGCGAGGTTTCGCTGAGACCATAGCCTTCCACAACCACGCAGCCTGTGCGCTTTTCGAAGGAGCGCTTCACTTCTACCGGCAACGCAGCTCCGCCGGAAATGCAGAGCTTGAGAGATGTGAGATCGTAGCTCTCGACATTGGGGGCGTTGTTAATGGCGGTGTATATAGTCGGCACCGCCGGGAACAGCGTTGGTTTCTTTCGGTCTATGGTTTTTAGACAATCTTTCAAATCGAAGCGCGGCAACATCACGATTCTAGCGCCATACTCAAGGCCGCACAGCAAGATGACCGTCATGGCGAAGACATGAAAAAACGGCAGCGCGGCAAGGAAGCACTCGCTGCCGTATTCGGGAGCGCTGTTCCAACAGGCGACCTGCCGGGCGTTAGCCGTCAGATTAGCATGGGTCAGCATCGCGCCTTTGGGTAAGCCTGTGGTTCCTCCGGTATACTGCAAAACGGCAACATCGTTTCGCGGGTCTATGTCCGCGGGCGTAAATGTCCCGTCGTTGTCCGTGAGTTCGTCCCACCAAACCTGCCGTTTTCCGTCTTCTACGTCGGAGATGGTGGAGCGCTTGAACAAATTGAAAAGTATCGATGTGCCGAGCGGCAGCGCCTTCGACATCGAGCACACGACGAGCTTTTTTACAGAGGTAGTATCCAATAGCTTGAGAGCCTTCGGATACATGGCGGTCAAATCCATTGTGACCACCACATCGATATCTGCGTCCGTAGCCATACCCTCTAGTTCGCGCGCGGCGTAAAGCGGGTTCATGTTCACAACGGTGCCGCCGGCCATAGTCACGCCGAAGAAAGCAGCGATGTAATAAGGGCTGTTCGGAAGAAGAAGGCCGACACGAGTGTCTTTGCCTACGCCTAGGTCCTGGAATCCCTTGGCGGCTTGTGCGGCCATTTTGCCCGTTTCGGCGTAAGTCCACTCTCTGCCGAGAAATTCCATGCAGACGTTGTCAGGAAACTTGTCGACGGCATCGTGAAGAAGCTTGAACACAGGGGCTTCCGGTAACGCCATCGACCAGTCGGCGTAATCCGGATAGTGCTTTAGCCAGGGGAAGGATGATCCGATAGCGTCTGTGGCAGCCATAAACGTCCCTAAATGTCTGCTTCGCGGCTGGTGTCCGTGCGCCTTAGGCATTGCGCAGTCGCCGCAAGCTTCTTCCGTGTCGGCGGTAGTGAAAAATCGTAGCGATTCAAAGCCTTCGCTGCTAGCCCGATGATTTGGTGGCGGCGAACCTCATTTTCAATGGGGCTGGGAAAGCAGGTAAATGGGTGCCGATGCGCGACTCCGCATCGGCACGCGCTAATTTTCCAGCAGGCTCGAGAGTTTCAGGGCGATGCCCTTGGACCCAAAGACCTTCAGTTTTCCCATCGTAAAGGCCACCATCGGATTGAGATCGCCGTTGATCAATTTCACCATGTTGTCGGTAGAGAGGACGAGCGTGGTTTCTGCCTCGTCGTCGTCCGGATTTGGGGTGATCACGACCTCGTCACCGGTTGCGTCCAGCAAAACCTTACCGTCGTCGCCAAGGTCAAATACCACGGTGTGGCCGAGGTCTTTAAGTTTGTCGGCCCGGTCGTTCATTTCGCTCAAAATCTCATCCAGGGTCATATGTCTGTCCTTAACGGTTACGCGCCGCTGATCTACGAGCGCCAACGGCGCAGGGTAAGCCCCCGCCAGATTTGGTCCAGTGGATAAGTGAAGGGTCCGACTTGATATTCATCAAAACTCTCGTTGTCGTCCTTTCGAGCGCCTAAATTTCGCGCGTTGGTTAAAAATCTGATGTATGAAGTTTACCGATACGAGCGAAGATGCGGGCCTGATGAGATTGCTCTTCATGAGGGTTGCCCGAGGGGAGCACACTCTAGAAATGCAAGCATTTCATGGCCTTAATTGACCTTGGGAATACAACGAGATAGTTTTAACATTGTAATTCTGGGGCTTTGCACCGCCGTGGGGGTGGTCGTGTGCCGATGTAGTGGCCGCAGGCTTCGAACAGGACTGATTTTGGATGTCGGATTCCGCGCAAGCTGATTTCGGTGGAGGTGATACCCCGCCAGCGAGGCCCCAGTTTCTGCGGGCCCTTGTCGAAGCTATGGGCAAGTGGCGCCACGCTCCCGAAAGCGGCGTCAATCTCGTGATTGTGAGTGCCGCGAGCGCATTGCCGGAAGCAAAACGCAGTGAAGAGCTGGTTGAGCAAATGAGCCTCGGCGTGTCCGCTATCGGCGCGAAGCGGGGCGGGACTTGCTACCAGGTGTCAAATTGCGACTTTGCAATTCTGGTCAAGCTCAATGAGACTGGCCTGATCGGCATGGTGCGCGACCTCAAAGTCGAAATGCTGCGCACGATTGAGAAAACCTTCCCCGGGAGCTTCGGCACCATCGACCAGAGCCGTCTGGTCCTAAGTTACGATCTCACAAATAATTATCGCTCAGCCGCCGACCGGCTCGCGAAGTACGCTGAACAGGCGCAGAAGGCGGTCGAAGACGCGGATGCCGAGGAGCGCCAACTACGGCCGCTTACGACGGCCGATATTAAAAACGTCATGCGGGCCTACGAAAAGTTCGGCAACGAGAAGTTCATCAAGGCGTTTGTACGTACGCAAGATGTGATGCTGAACATCACCGGAAAGCAGCCCGAAAAAATTCTGACGGAATACTTCATCAGCATGGACTTGCTACGCAAGCCGCTGTTCGTCGATGTCGAAATGCGGGGCTCTGGCCGACTGTTTAATGAGTTTACGCTCGTGCTCGATCAAATCTTGCTGCGTGCATTCAACGAGATGCATACGACGAAGGAACGTTGTTCGGTCAATCTTAATGTCGAAAGTGTATTCACCGAGGCTTTCGAGGATTTCATCGAAAGAACACCTGCCGATGTTTTGTCGCAAGTGGTTTTTGAATTTCGCCAATCGAACATCGTCGAGAATTTTGACGAATTTCAGGTGGCGCGCGGCTTAATCAATTCAAAGGGCGCACACATCGCCGTTGATCAAATATTCCCGCAGACGGTGGGGCTGGTCGATGTCGATTACATCGGCGCCACCATTGCCAAAATTCATTGGCGGAACGGCGCGGAAGAGATTTTGCAAGAACGCGAGCGCGCGATTAAGTACATGATCGATTGTAACGTACTGCCTGTTCTTATCCGGGTGGATAACGCGCGCGCGCTGGATGTGGGCGCACGTATGGGCATCAACATGTTTCAGGGCTTCTTGATCGACGATATGCTCAAAGAGAAAGCAGGCTGATCAGTCTGTACTCTCCTGTTGCCGCAGGCCCCTGGAAAGCGGCATGAATTGGGCCTACCTTTGCCAGAACCTATTAACCATCAATTCGAGCGCGGGGTGATGCGGCGTGCGCATCCAAACCAAGCTTTTCCTTCTTTTGCTCGTCATTGCGATCGGACCGCTTGTTGCGCTTAGTTGGCGCAGTGAGCGGGCCACCGAAAACCTTGGTGAGGCGATTGTTGAACGCGGCCAGGCGGCGGTTGTTCGGGAAATCGAAAACCAGCTGAGTCAGGCTGTCGCGTATTCGTCCGATTTATTGACCGCGCAGCAACGCCAAGTCGAACTCGCATTGCGCCTACAAGCCTCTACGGCTGCAAGGCTTCTATCAGACCCTGCGCCAAGCATCGAACCCGAGCAAATCTATCTGGCAACGGACTTCGACGATCCGAGAATGTGGCCGGTGGACACCGAGCTTACGTTGGATCACGCGATTTCTTCACCTGAAGGCGCCTTTCAGGCTGTGCCGGTATCGCGCCAGAACCAAGCCTTCCTTGTTGCACCAGGAGTTGCCCGCCCGACCGTAGAGGGCTCGATACGTCGGTTGATGCCGCTCGTTGCTACTTACCGTGAAATCAACAGAACCAGCGCCGGCCTGTTTTATTGGCAGTACGTAAGCCTCAAGGAGGGGCTGCATTCGGTCTATCCCGGTCACGGCGGCTATCCTGAAGCTTATGATCCGCGCAAGCGTGTTTGGTACACAAGCGCGATGGCTGCGGATGATCTGATATGGACTCAACCTTTTCTCGATGCGGCTACACGCCGCTTGTTGTTGACAGCGGCGATGCCCGTGCACGCCGCGGACGGCGAAAAAGCCGGCGTCACGGCCATCGATATCGATATTCTGAAGGTGCTCGGTGATATCCACGGGCGTGTTCAGGTTGGTGGTAACGCGGAGAGTTATATCGTCGCTGTAACCGATCAAGGCGGCGCGCCATTTGTGCCGGACGTATCGGTAGGAGACCCCGTCGTGCGGGTCATGGCCTCAAGTGCCTACACTGATACCGGACTGGCCTGGGACACCACGCCCGAAGCGCCGCAGCTGTTGTCCGGGCAGGGTTCGGACATCGAGCAAACCATCAATGATTTGATTGCTGGCCGCGATGGCGTGCGCCGTATGCCTCACAACGGGCGCGAATCATTGTGGGTCTACGGTGGACTGGAGCAGGTGAACTCGGCGCTACTTTCCATCGTGCCTGTTGATGACATCGAAAGCATTGCAGCCCAGTCTCAGCTTGATGTTAGTCAAGCTATCTTCGATCAAGTGCGTCTGGCTGGAGTCGCCTCGATAACTTTGATCGCCGTCGTCGCTGTGCTCGCCATGCTTGCGGCACGTTCGGTGACAGGACCGCTTCGCGCACTGGTCGTGACGGCACGGGGGCTCGCAGGCGGAAATTTAGACGCTCGCGCGAAAGTTAAAGGTTCCGACGAAGTCAAAGAACTGGCGACCGCTTTCAACGCCATGATTCCTCAACTGCGCAACCATATTTCGGTTATGGAATCATTGTCGTTGGCGCGGGAAGTTCAGCAAAAATTACTACCGACATCGGCGCCGGCATTGCCCGGTTTCGAGTTCGCTGGCCGCTGTGTTTACAGCGAGGACGTCGGCGGGGATTACTACGACTTTGTTCGCTTCGGCGAAGGCCCTCAGGCGCAACGCGTAGGTGTCTTCGTCGGCGACGTGGCGGGGCATGGCGTGGTGGCAGCTTTGACGATGACGTCGGTGCGGGCACTTCTGCGCAGCCACGCCGGAGATGGACGTGATCTGCGTTCGGCAATGGATGCGGTTAATCGCTATCTTGCGGCCGATTCAGCAGGCGGCCGGTTCGTCACCTTGCTGTACTTGGTGATTGACCCTGCCGCCCACAGTATTCGTTGGGTAAGCGCCGGTCATGGTCCCAACCTGGTCTACGATGTTGGCCGCGATCAGTTTGAAGAACTTGCCGTGCACGATATTCCTTTGGGTGTGAAAACGAGTTGGTCCTATCAGGAATGTGTTCGCACCGATTGGCCGGCGCCGGGCTTGTTGATCATGGGCACGGATGGAATTTGGGAAACTTCCAATCCGGAAGGACAGTCCTTCGGGACGGCAGGGCTGAAAGCCGTTGTGCGTGCGGTCGCGCATCTTTCGGCCGAGGAAATCTGCAATAAGATCGTGGAAACTTTGCATCGGTTTTCCGATGGTGTGCCGCAGCGCGACGATATTACGCTTGTTGTCGTTAAGTTTCTGCCGACGGAAAAAAGTCTTTAGTCTATGCCGCTGCATCTCATAAAGCTGGCAGTCGGCATCGACGATGTCGATCATCTTCGAGAGCGGCAACGATCCTTCCGCGAGATCAAGGGTAACCTGCATCACCGAACACGGATGACTCCGCGCCGTAAGGTCGAGGTGCTCGGCGGCGGGTCCATGTACTGGGTGATTCGCGGTTCTATCCTCGTGCGCCAACCGATCATCGCGCTCCGCGAGGATGTGGATGATGAAGGGCGCGGGGTGTGCATTATCGAGCTAGATGACGTGCATGTTTTGGTTCGGCCCACCGCACGTCGGCCCTTTCAGGGGTGGCGCTACCTTCCGGCAGACTCCGCGCCGCCTGATATGGCGCTCGCGTCGGACGCGAGCGTTGATCCGGCTATGCCGTCCGAAATGCGCCGAGAACTTAGTCGTCTAGGTTTGATCTAAGTCAGCTAGCCGCACGAATACGCAGAGTGCGTTGGTCTCATGAGAGAATCACAAAGGGAAGGCCAATCGCCATAATGGCGACGCCCGTCAGTTTCGGCGAGGTGAGCGGTTCACCGAACATGGTGCGGCCTAGAATAAGCGAGCCCACCATGCCGATCGAGCGTTTGAAAAGTTCAACGACAGCCACTAACGCAATTTGGTAGGCGGCCAATTGAAAACCATAGGCAATACCGGCGGTTAAGGCCGCACCGACCAATGGTGTGGCGGCGTTACGTGGAAAGGAGAAGGCCTTTGGGCCTCCTGTGAAAAGTAACCACAGGGCGGTAGCAAACCCGATAAGGAGGAGTTGGAGAAGTCCATGCATCCCGACAGAGGATAACTCTACACAGATTTTGTCGATTGGCGGCATCAACGACCACAAGAAGACAACCCCGAGCATCGGTTTTGCGCCCGGCTCCCGGCGAATACTCGTCCACAGAGCGCCGAAACTAAATGTGTCGAAGCTCGGGACGTAAAGTGTCACCAGACCTGCCGTTACCAAAACGATGCCGACCGTCTGAAGAGCCGACGGCCACTCACCAAGAATGATGCCGCCGAAGAGCGCTGTGACCGCCGGGATCGCGCCCAACAGCGGGACCATCAGGCTGAGGGGCGACAATCGAACCGCGCTGATGAAGAGTAGATTGGCTGCAAGCCCTGCGACCGCAGCGGTTAAGCCTGGCAGGACGTATGAGGCTGAAATGCTGTAGTCGCCGCTAAACCATAGCCAAAGCGCCAAGATCGGTATTTGCCCGGTCACCATATAAAAGAGCACCAGTGGAACCGAGCAGGCGGCAGGCACGGCCTTGCGGAAGTAATCGGACCCCGAAAAGGCAATGGCGCAGGCAACGCTAAGGGCTATGGCGGAAAAACTCAGAGCAAGCATGGTAAGGTTATGAAGATGTTTCCATATAAAGTGCTACCGCTAAATCGTAGGTCGCAGGAGGGCCGGTATGCCAAAGATCGAAAAATCCGATGATGAGTGGCGCAAAGACTTAACGCCCGAGCAGTTCCATGTTCTCCGAGAAAAAGGCACGGAGCGCCCATTTACCGGCGAATACAACGATTTTAAGGGTGAGGGCACCTTTAAATGCGGTGGGTGCGGCCACGTCTTGTTTGAGTCTAGGGCAAAATATAATTCCGGTTCGGGTTGGCCGAGTTTTTATACACCCGCGGATTCTGCTGCGGTGGACGAACATCAGGATGTCAGTCATGGCATGGTGCGCACCGAGGTAACCTGTGCCAATTGCGGCGGACATCTGGGGCATGTGTTTCCAGATGGCCCGGCACCCACAGGCCTGCGCTACTGCATCAATTCGCTGTCACTGGCGTTCAAAGGCGCGAAAGAGTCCGAATAGCACGCCTCGTACGGCGCGACGGGTTCTAGCCTCGTCCGCGATACGGGGCGACGCCTTGATCTGGCGTCCACAGTCCGTCCGGTGCAATGCCCGTTTGCCAAAAGACATCAATGGGTATGCCGCCCCGCGGATACCAATATCCGCCGATCCGCAACCACTTAGGCTCGGCGCTTTCGACAATGCGCTTTCCAATAGAAATTGTGCAATCCTCGTGAAACCCACCGTGATTGCGGAAAGAGGCCAGGTAGAGTTTCAGTGACTTGGACTCGACGATGGCCTCGTCCGGGACATAGTCGATAACGATATGGGCAAAATCGGGCTGGCCTGTAACGGGGCATAGCGCCGTGAATTCCGGGCAGCTAAAGCGGATAAGATAGTCCGTTTCCTGATGAGGATTGGGCACGGTTTCCAGCACGGCTTCGTCTGGTGAGGCTGGAATAACGGCGTCAGTGCCTAGGCGTGTCAGGTTTTCGAAACGGTCTGTCATAACAAGGTATCCATTGCCGAATTATTTGAAAATATGCCGCAAAAAGCGCTTTAGTGCCCACTCAAAAGCCAGGCTTGAAATAACGCTCAAAATGCGCGCGTCGATTTCGTCTTGCTCGATCGTGAGCTTACCCTTACGTCAAAGATATGTCTCAGACACCAACACCGACCGACCTAGTCGCCTCGCCGTGCATCAGTGTGTGTACGGTCGATAAAAACAGCGGCATGTGTATCGGATGTTTGCGCACACTCAAAGAGATTGGCGCATGGCGTGCAATGACGCTTGATGAAAAAAGGGCTGTTGTGGAGGCTTGCGCGGATCGTGCAAAGGCGATGACGCCGCGCGGTAAGGATTGGAAGCCCCTGACCGGCACACCCCCTAGATAGAGCGATTCCCCCGCCGTGTCCGTGATTAGCCTCACAGGATGCATGAAGATGCCAGGCTTTCCGCCATTTTAATACTATATCTGGTGCTCTACGGGATAATGGCTACAATCCGTGCTCGGTGAATGGAGATACGAAGCCATGGAAAAAACATTCTCAGCCTCGCAAGCAGTCGCCGCCGCGCGAAAGGTGCGCACAGCCGCTGTGGTCATTCCGTCAGCTGTTGATGATGTCCGGGGCATTGTGGTTCGTGCTGTTTCTACCGCCCGTGCTTCGGGCCGCGACTACATGGCGCAGAGCCGGGTTGCGGCGGAGGCTGTCGCGGCTGTGCGTCCGGATCTGTCGCCGCTTGAAGTGTTCGATGCTGTTCGTCGTGTACGTGATCTCAACGCTGTCTAAAGAGCGATATCTAGGGCAATCTTCTATGCCCGTTTCGCAATTATAAAAAGTCGTCTCATCGTGAATATAGTCTTGCCGTCGCTTCGCGGTGCGTAGGGTTGTTTCATGGCCGCGGCATAGTCTGCCAAGAACGCCTGGCGGTCGGCTCCATCTAGATGGGTCAAAAAGGGCACTAAACCTGCCCCCGACATCCAGGCGATGGCCGGTTCTACACCACTTAGAATGTGGTGATAGTGGGTTTCCCACATATCGATGTTTGCAGCCTGAGGGCTTAAGAGTTCGTAGTATCTGTCGGCCAAATAAACATCATCGTGCGGGTGTACGCCCGCCAACCGCTCGCGCCATTTGGGCGCGGAGATGACCTGCCGAATACAGTCTTGATACGGCGCCTGCGCGGTTACGGGAACTTGGATCGCCATGAGGCCACCCGGTGCGACGTTACGCAAGAGGTGCGGAAAAAGGATGTCGTGTTCGCCAACCCAATGGAGCGAGGCATTCGCGAAGACGAGCGCGGCAGGCTGATCCGCAGACCATTGCTCGATGTCGCCCTGTATCCAAGTAACGGTTTGCGTGCCGTATGCGGCTTTAGCATCGCTCAGCATTTCATGCGAGGCGTCTATCCCGATGACAGTTCGGTCCGGCCAGCGGGTCCGGAGTTTCATTGTCACGTTGCCTGGGCCGCAACCTAGATCATATATGGCTCCTGGAACCTCCAACTTAAGGCGCGGAATAAGGTCTTCCACGGGACGGGTACGGTGGGCCGCGAACTCAAGGTATGTCTTGGGATTCCAAGTATTGGATTTTGAGCTGGGGTTCATTGCACTTCCCATATGGCTTGGATATCTCGCTTAGAGACTGTGTCCGGAGAAGGTGAGACCATAATCGGGACCGAAATAAGAGCCGGGACCTGAAAAAGTTAAGACGCTGTGTTGGCCGTTGTTTCGTGTGGATCGGGAGAAGCGTCGGTGTCGGCGAACTCTGGCGGCATGGCGGCTAGGACGGCGTTGTTGCGACCGCGTTCGATCGCATCGTCCAGGGCCTGCTCGGTACGGCGAAGCATGTCGCCAACCCAGCGGTCGGATGGATGAAGTTCTGACGCACCGATGCTGATCGTAAAGCCTACGTTTTGCCCACTGGCTTTTACGGTGAGGGCGGCGATGTCTTGGCACATACGGCTGGCCAGCGTTAGGGCGCCGTGCCCTTCCGTTTCGGGGAGCAACGCTAAAAAACGTTGCGGGGAAAGGCGGCCGAAGCTATCGCAATGGCGCATGACGACGACGCAATAACCGCTCAAAACCTGCACGATGACATCGGTGGTGTGGAGGCCGTAGGTTGATTTCAAGACCTCAAAGCCGTCGATTTCCAGCATCAGACATGCGTAAGGTTCGCGATATCGCCGCGCCCGTGCAAACTCGTTTTGCGCGAGAAGATTAATATGGGCGCGGTTTGAAACCCCACTCAGATCATCCGAGGTCGCCCTACGTTCTAATTCGGATGTTAAAGCGAGTGTCCTGCGCCGGGCTTGCTCTAGTATTATCGCGAGTCCCCCGGCGAGGGCTATGCCGGGCAGCCACAGTAAAAAAAGCGGCGCTGCGGCTAAGGTTGCGTCCGTAGCCAGTAGAGCGAACGCGACCCCGATTACGCCAAATGTGGTCGCTACAATGAGCGCCAATGCGGCGCCGCGCAGTCTTGGTGCTACGCCAACGACAAAGAACCCCAACAAAGTAAAACAGAGGGAATAAACAGCGGCTTGATCAGAATAGGCTGTATTGATGTACGTGCCGAAGACGAGAGCGGCCGCACTTGGGATTACAATCAGGCGCACCGTCACATTGCGAGAGAAGGTCAGGGCCGCTAGGCCCAAGGTCACAATGACGAGCGTTAAAGAGGCCGCGAATATGGTGGAAGGTGCGCCGGTCTCGCGCGCACTCCAAAGGCTGCTGGTAGCCACAAGCACCGCTGCGGCAATCAACAACGTTCGCTGCATAGGCGTCGCGCTTTTTATGCTTTCATTTTTACAGGCGACGTCGGTGTCGGTTTTCATTCTGTGTCCAAGGCCAGCTAGTTTGGAAAGCGAGAAAACACTAGCACGCTCGGCAAAAACACCGAGTCTAAATCAGCAAGCTCACCGGTTTCATAGAACGACCAAAATACAACCAGAGCGACGATGTTAATGAATACGGGCGAGGGCTACATTGGAGGTGTTGCGCCGACGACCTGAGACTTTCGCGTCAAACATTGCGTGTGTGGCATTCAGCAACAGTTTTTGCGCAATGTTGATGGCGTTGTCGCGCTTCTTTATTTCCCGCACTGCGACACCGCATGTGGCGGTGATGATGTGCGGGCCTTGATCTGTATCTATGGGTCCGGTCAAGGCATCGGCAAATGCGCGAGTTTCTTTGAGCGCGTGGCCAGCGAGCAGAACGCCATTCATCAGCAAGGCAAATTCATCTCCGCCAATGCGGGCCAGAAAGTCAGTGTCTTTTTTTATGGGTGACAGGCGCGCGGCCGCTGTCTTGAGCACTTCGTCACCAACATCATGACCAAGCCGGGTGTTGATGAGCTTGGTGCCGTCGAGATTGAGAAGCGCAACGCCAACCAATCCTCCTGCGGCGCGATTATCGGAAACCGCTTGCGTCAGGCGCTCCAGAAACGAGAGCCGATTTGGTAAAGCGGTGAGCGGATCAAAATAAGCGGCGCGTGTGAGCACTCGTTCTCGGCGATGACTTGCAAGAGCATATCGGATTGAGCGCTCAAGACCTTCAACAGTGAGATCACCTTTCACGAGGAAGTCGTAGGCGCCGTGCGCGAGAACCTCGTCGTCGACGCAACGGTCATCGATGGCGGTGACAACAATAAACGGAATGTCCAAATTGCTGCGCCGAGCTTCTTCCATCAAGTCTACGCCGGTGTATGGATGAAGGTGATAGTCGGCCAGACATAGATCAATGGGTGTGCGAGTCATGACTTGCAGAGCAGAGGAGATCGTGTCGGCGTGATAGATGTGGGCCCCGCGAACGCCAGCGGTCCGTAGAAACTTTTTGATTAGGGCAGCATCCATGGCGCTGTCCTCAAACACGAGAATGCGCAAGGCGTCGGTGTCAATGTGGGAAAGATCTGTCATCGGTTCTCCGCCGGTCTTAAGCCGGCCCATGCTCAATAATTCCCATGTTACGCGGAGGGTGTTGATAGAACATGAATCTGCGGGCACCGGATGCTGGGTCTTACGGTCGCTAAAAGGCCGGGTTTATCGGGCGCTTATGTACTGGGTAGTCCCGATAAGGCGGTGCGGTTTCTCACTACGTGCGGCGTGTCCGTATGGAAATCGCTTTTCGGATTCGTTTTTCACGATGATTCGGCGATGATTCGGCGTGGCCCTAAAGTAATCCACAGGACTGAGTTTTCTGTTTGAATAAATTCAGTCTCGCCCGAGCAAAATGTGCAACGCATTTGGATAATTAATGCGCCGCTCGAAATTCACTAAATCGTTGTAGAAGTACGAAAAATTTCTTTGCGCTGTACTTTGCATGGCGCCGCCATTCGCCGACAGGTGTCTAGTGGTCATTGAATTCTAGAGGAAAAACAATTCGTATTGCGAAGTTTCTAATGTGCGCTGCGTTATCTGTTGTTCGCAGTGCACGATGACACCGCTCTGTTATTCGTGTGATAATTTTATCTAACGGACATTCCTGGCTTGACACTGCGATGCTCATGCATTTGTTTAGGCGCATCCTGTGGGTCTGATTCTTGGGGGATGTTTCGGGGGTATTGGGTGCGGCATAAAGTGTGCCGGACCTGTTTTGGTAGGATGTTGCCTTCGAGCACCCGTCCTGTTAGACCCACGGCGCTTTCCCACTAACGGGGTCGACCGCAACGCCAGCCCATTTTCGAGTGAGCGCATGCAACCTACTTTTTCGAAGTCTAAAGCTAATGTTAAATCAAGTTCCGCCCGTACGGTGGGATTAGTTATTGTCGTGCTTTTCCATGTCGGCGCATTTTACGCGCTGAAATCAGGTTTGGCAGGCTCCGTGCTGGACACGATTACTGGTCCCATCGAAACGAGATTGATCGAAGAGATCGCGACGGAATCGAACGAGTTGCCGCCGCCGCCGCCAAAGTTGGATGCGCCGCCGCCGGAATTTATTCCGATGCCGGACATTTCGATTGATGCGCCTGCGCCTTCAAACACGATTTCCAACGTAACGGCTGTGAAAAAGCCGCCGCCGCCGCCGCCGCCGCCGCAGGTGGTGCCGCCACGCTCCAACCCAAGGCGCCCCATTACGCAACCTGATTACCCGACGATGTCACGTCGCTTGGGTGAGGAGGGCCAAGTTATCCTCCTGTTGACGGTTGACGAGAACGGACGTGTTCTTGAGGCGAAGGTCGACAAGAGCAGCGGTTTTGAGCGACTTGATGCAGCTGCAATTTCTGAAGCGACACGCCGTTGGCGTCTGATCCCAGGCACAATCAACGGTAAGGCTTCGACGATGCAGTACAAATTTGCCGTTACTTTCAAAATCGACCAATAGAATTAGAAACCGCACTCAAAACGACGCGATGACGGGTTGTCGAGTGCGGCAACAAGAACCAGAAGTAAGTTATCAACGAGACATGAGTGGTAGTGAGGATCACAATATGAGCACCCGATTGAATTTTTATTCGAAACTCTCGGCCCTGTTGCCCGCAGTTGCATTTGTTGCAGCGGTAGGTTTCGCGCCGGCTATCTTTGCGCAAGATGAAGGCGCAGCTCCGGCTGAAGATGCGATGCCGGCAATGGAAAGCATGGCGCCAGGTGAAGACGCCGGCATGATGGGCGGCGAAGATGCCGGCATGATGGGCGGCGAAGACGCCGGCATGATGGCTGGCGAAGACGGTATGTCGGCCGGAAATCCCATGGATGTCCTCGAAGGGGATGACTCGGTCGCCGAGCCTGAGATCAATCCTTACGGTATCGAGGCAATCATTGAGCACGGTGACTTTGTCATCCTTGGCGTGCTCGGTATTCTGGTGATCATGTCCGTTGGTTCCTGGTACATCATGGTGGTTCGCTTGATCGACACGTCGATCCTTGCCAGACAAGCCAACGCGGCCCAGAAAAATTTCTGGAGCGCAGGCAGCCTGAAAGAAGGTATGGCCAAGCTCGAGGCTAACAGTGCGTTCCGTACTATTGTGGACGACGGCTTGAAAGCCGCCGAGCACCATGAAGGCAAGATCACTGACGCGATCGATCTTAATGAGTGGATTACGATGTCGCTTCAACGGTCGACCGATGTCGTGAACTACAAGCTGCAAAGCGGCTTGGCGTTCCTCGCCAGCGTGGGTTCAGTTGCTCCGTTCGTGGGTCTGTTTGGCACCGTTTGGGGTATCTTGAACGCGCTCATCGCAATTGGCGTGTCGGGCCAAGTGTCCATCGACGTTGTTGCTGGTCCGCTGGGTGAAGCGCTGATCATGACGGCTATCGGTCTGTTCGTCGCCGTGCCGGCTGTGTTGGCCTACAACTTCTTTGTGCGTCGCAACAAGGTGCTGCTGGAGCGCGTGCGGAACTTTGCCGCAGATATCCACGCTGTGCTGTTGAGCAACAATCAAGGTAGTCAGGCAGCTGAGTAGTCTTTTCTATCTGCTTTAAGGAGGCTAGGAAGCATGGCTGGACAGGTTATGTCCGATAGTGGGGAAGACGAAGTCAACACCACCATGAACGTGATCCCGTTGGTGGACGTTATGTTGGTGTTGCTCATCATCTTCCTCATCACTATCCCCGTCGCTATTAAGACCGTTCCGGTGGACTTGCCGGAGGTCTCTAACGAGGCTACCGAAACGAAGCCGGAAAACGTTATCATTGCGGTGGATTCAGAGGGGCAGGCTTTTTGGAATGACACTCCTGTGTCACTCGAAGAGATGTTCGAGCTGATGAAAACGGAAGCGGTGAGGGTTCCTCAGCCGGAAGTTCACATTCGCGGTGATAAAGAAGGCCGTTTTGAGCATGTCGGGCGTCTGATGGCGATTAGTCAGAGAAGCGGCATCATGAAGGTGGGCTTCATTACCGACCCCGAGCAAGGCGCAGTGGTTCAGCGCTTCAATTACTAAGCTACGGAGTATTTAAACCATGGGTGCAAGTGTTGGTCCGGCTTCGGGTGAAGCGGAAGAAATGGCTGAGATGAACGTGATTCCTCTCATCGACGTTTTGTTGGTGCTGATCATCATGTTCATCATTAGTCTTCCCGTCCAAACCCACGCTGTCAAACTTGATATGCCGCGTCCTAATAATGCGGAGCAGAGTGAGCCGCCGACAGTAATTCAGCTCGATGTGGATTTTGACGGTACGATTTTGTGGAATGGTTCTGTTGTAACCTCCACGGCTCAGTTACAGCGCTATTTCCAATCAATATCGATACAAGAACCCCAGCCGGAAGTTCACTTGAGACCTAATCGGCTGGCAAAGTACGACGTAGTGGCGAAGGTGCTAGCGTTCGCCCAGCGGCTTGGAGTGCGGAAAATCGGTTTCGTTGGCAACGAGCAATACCTCTAATAAGTTTGGTTTTTGCCACATTATTGCCAGGGTAACCGACGACGCTTAAATCGTGTAGAATTAGGGGGGCGCCAGTAGAGTATTCGCTGGCGTTCCTCTTTCGTCTGAGAGGGTAGCTATTATGAAGAAACAAAATGTTGTTTCCGTGATCGCATTGTCGCTGGTACTGGCGACGGGTGCTGTCGGAACTGCGACGGTGCTTGTTGGTCCAAGCCGTGTTGAAGCGGCACAGAGTGTGTCGCCGGAAGTCGGGCGACCGCTTCAAGAAGCGCAGAAACTCGCAGGGGAGAAAAAGTTTAATGAGGCTATCGCAAAGGCGAAAGAAGCTGCTGCGATTAGCAAGAAGTCGGAATACGAAACCTATATGGTTAACGAGATTCTAGGCTCGCTTTATTTGCAAACACGGCAATACTCGAATGCCGCAGGTGCTCTTGAAACCTCGCTGGGTACCGGCCAGCTGTCGGCAGAAGACGCGACCGCCCGTGTCAAACTTCTCGGCCAAATCTACTATCAGGAAAAAAATTACGGCAAGGCTGTTGAATACGGTCAGCGGTATCTACAAAGCGCGAGCAACGACATCGATACAATGGTGATCGTCGGCCAAAGCTATTATCTGCAAAAGCAGTACAAGCCAGCCGGCGATATGATGAAGAAGGTGGTCAACAACGCGAAACGCAGCGGCAAAGTCAACGAGACTTGGCTCCAGTTGTTGATGAGCATTGAGTATGAGCAGAACAATGAAGCTGGCGTTCGCGATGCTCTTGAAGACCTGATCCGGTATCATCCGAAGGACCGCTATTGGCGCGATTACCTGTCATTGGTTGAGAAGGACCTTCGCGGTAGCTCAACCAAAACGGCGCTAGATTTGCTCAGGTTCAGACTTTCGAGCGGCGCAATGCAAAATGCCAAAGACTACACGGATATGGCCGAGTTGGCGCTGCAGGAAGGCTTGCCGGGCGATGCCAAACGGGCGCTGGAGCACGGCAAGGAAGCCGGTGTGATCGGCGAAGGCCCGCAAGCAGGCCGGCACGAACGTCTGATGACGATGGCGGTCGAGCAGGCAGCGCCTGATAAGGCGAATTTGGCAGCCGGTGAGAGCGAAGCCGCAGCGATGCCGACCGGCGATGCTGATGTGCGTTTCGGCGAAGCGTATTGGACCTACGGTGAATACGACGCGTCAGTTAAAGCGGTGCAGCGCGGTATTGATAAGGGCGTCGAGAATATGGACGAAGCGCAGTTGCGACTGGGCTTGGCATTTCTAGGTGCCGGCGATAAGTCAAATGCGAACGCTGCGTTTAAGAAGATTTCTGCCGGGAGTCCGGAGTCGAAGATTGCGGCTCTCTGGACCCTAAAAGGCTCCATTTAGCCTCAAGAGAGTGTTGAAGAAAACGCCGGACACTGTGTGTGTCCGGCGTTTTTTTTGTTTGCGGCGCCCGGCCCGTGCCTTCAACTCTAGGGCTTCAAGCTGCGATCTGCCGCGCCCCTGC
>JAUIGX010000148.1 GCA_030432435.1 Alphaproteobacteria bacterium | reverse complement strand
AAGAAAAATCTGCAGGGGCCGGAGCTTCGACCCGCTGTACTGTCCGAGCAAGATGCGCTTCAGGTCAGTTGGCGCTAGACGGGACGTGTCGATGACCAAGTCCGCATGTTCGCGTACCGGCGCGAGCAGGCGGCGTTCGGTTTCGATGCCGACGGAGACAGGAAGGTCGTCGGCCAGCGGATGAGGGCGGCGCGATTCTGTGTAGCGCTGCCCGATCACTTCATTGTCGCAGTCGAGAAAAACGATGCTCGCCGATAGCGCAGCGTTCGTCCGCATAGCGTCTAGGGTTGCGATAAGTAGTGCCGCATCGAAATCGCGGGTGCGAATGTCAATTCCAACGGCGATAGACCCGTGCGTGCCTTCGCCCGCTGAAACAACCGCGCTTAAAAGCGCGAGCGGCAGATTGTCGACGGTCTCAAACCCGGCATCCTCCAAGGCATGGAGTGCTGCACTTTTGCCGGCACCGGACATGCCGGTGACCACAACGATGCGTGGCGCCGTTGTCGCGCTGTTACTGTCGGATGCGGAAGTTTTGCTCATGGCTCAATCGTTTTCCGGCTTCGTTTGAAGGGCGAGTCTAACCTTAGCGGGTGCCGAAGGCGTGTGAGCATCCACCGTCAGGTGACGGAGCGTGACTCCCTCAATACTACACGTGTTCGAGTCCGGCATACGAGCGACTTCCTGCTCTGGCGCCAAGTCTACCACCAAGACAACCGCTGCGGAGTCTTGTGCAGCAAGAGTTACGATTCCGTATCCTCGAACTTCCAGCTTGTTCTTGATCTCGGGCGGGGCGGTCAGGATCAGTGCGCCGCCGCTTACATTTGCCCGGCAATAATCGTCGCTGATCAGCTGTGCGCCTGCGTCGATGAGACGCAAGGCCAAATCCGATTTGCCTGCGCCCGATGGGCCACGAATTAAAATCCCCTGGCCGTCAATTGCTACGCAGGTGCCGTTAATGAGCGTCATAAAAGTGTGTCCTTCGTCTTGATGTAGCCTGGGTCGGCAGGCGCTTTCTGTCAATCGGGGCCGGCCTTCAGCGCGCAGTCCGAGAGTGGTTCTGCAAGGACGGTGGCATTGGCTCAGCTTGTATCGTATGTGTGACGGCCAGTTTCCAGACGGCCGAAGTATGCTTCAGCAAATCTTTTCCATTATCGCGCCCGTTTTTGTGATCGCTCTTATTGGGTATGTGTGGCGGCGCAAACGGATGCCGTTCGACACGGCGATGATCACAGATCTTGTGACCTATATCGGCGCGCCATGCCTTTTATTTTCATCTCTGCTGATCAATGGCCCGGACCTAGCCGCCATCGGTCAGATCGTAGGTGCGACGTTGCTGGTGGCAGGCGTTGTAGGCGTGGCTGCGGCACTATTGCTCAAAGCACTGGGTTTGCCGTTGTCGGCCTACTTACCGCCGTTGATCATGCCCAACGTCGGCAACATGGGTTTGCCGTTGTGCCTATTTACGTTCGGTGAGGAGGGGTTGGCCCTGGCGGTGGCATACTATGCCGCAAGCTCCGTACTGCAGTTCACGGCAGGCGTCAGCATAGCAAGCGGCCGCATTTCGTCTGACGTCATTTTTCGCAATCCCGTTATCTGGGCTATCACCGCGGCCTTCGCGCTGTTGTATGCGGATATTGAACTGCCGAAGTGGATCGCCAACACCACCGAGGTTCTCGCGGGCTTTGTCATTCCATTGATGATCATGTCTTTGGGCGCATCGCTGGGACAGTTGAAAGTGGCGACTTTCGGCCGTAGCGTCGGCCTGGCGGTATTTCGCGTGGCAATGGGCTTTGCGGTCGGTGTTGGCGCGGCGACGGTGCTGGGCCTTGAAGGTCCCGTGCGCGGAGTCGTTATCATTCAATCGGCCATGCCGACTGCGGTTTTCACATATCTGTTTGCGATGCGGGCCGGGGCGCGTCCAGAAGAGGTGGGCGGCATTGTGGTCATATCGACAGTGCTTTCGTTTTTGACCTTGCCGCTCTTGTTGGCTTTCGTTCTCGGCTAGCGCTAAACAGCGGGCAGGCGGACGACAAACCGCGCACCCTTGATCTGCTTATCGGCACTCATGATGTTCTCGGCATAAATCGTGCCGTGGTGCGCTTCGACAATCTGTTTGGATATAGACAGCCCGAGACCTGAGTGTGTGCCGAACTTTTCGCCTTCGGGGCGCTCTGAATAGAACCGGCTGAAAATCGCACTTTCTTTTCCGGCGGGAATGCCCGGACCTTGGTCCTCGATGATCACCTTTATATGACGGCCGGTGTGGGCGGTGCGGATTGTGATTGTCGCCCCCGGTGGGCTGAAGGACATCGCATTGCCGACAAGATTGCGGAAGACCTGACCTAGGCGCCCTTCGAGGCCGGGTACGCTGAGGTCGGGGTCGCGTCGCCGCCCGCGGGAGTCTGGGTCGTCGGCGATTATCTGCACCTTCGCGGCATCGGGGTCGTCGTTGGCGTTTTGGATATTGGCTATGGCTTTCATGAGGCTGTCGAGACCGACAACGCCCATCTCGGCGCGCGATAGTTCAGCATCAAGCCGGGAGGCATCCGAGATGTCTGTGATCAATCGATTCAACCGGGCCACGTCGTCCAGAATAATAGACATGAGGCGCTTTTGCTGTTCGGGATCTTTTACCCGCGCGACCGTTTCAACCGCACTCCGCAGACTGGTGAGAGGGTTTTTGATCTCGTGAGCAACGTCGGCGGCAAAAGCCTCGATGGCGTCCATGCGCGTCCATAGAGAATCCGTCATGTCCCGCAGAGCGGCGGATAGCTCACCGATTTCATCGGACCGGTCCGACAAATTGGGGATGGTATATCGGCGGCTTTTGGACTGACGGACCAGTTGAGCAGCTTCGGCAAGGCGGCGAACGGGCCTTGCAATGGTGCGGGCAAGGAAGAGCGAGGTGAGAACCGTAAATATGAAAACCCAGCCGAAAATGCCGAGAATTGAACTGCGGACACCAAACATGCGCTCATCGACATTGCTGCCGTCGCGCGAGACCATGACCACGCCGACAATTTGCCGGTAGAAAAGTATCGGCACGGCGACGGTCAATACTTTTTGCTGATCAGGCCGCAAACGCACTGCGTTGTCGGGTTCTCCGGTTTCCATCGCGCGCACGACCTCTTTGTAGTCGGAGGCCGGTGCGCTAGGCCGTTCACGGTAGGGCTCCAGGTCGCCGTCGTAGGCGAACCGGCTAATTGTTAGGTCGTATACGCGGCGCAAGGACTCGGCGAGGCCGCCGTTATCAGGGGGTGGGAGGTCTAGCACCTGTACTTCGCCGCCCGGTCCTTGCAGGAGGCGCGTGTCGGCAACCATTTGGCCGCTGCGATCGAAGAGTCGCGCGCGGACCTCCGCCAGTCCGGCCAATCGCCGAATAAGCTGGCGTGCGGCGTTTGGGTCAATAACCCTGAGCGCTCCGTTGGGTGTAAAAACAGGAAATGCATTGTTGTCGATATCAACAACGACCGCGCCTTCACCGATGGAGGCTGCAATGAGCTCGCCTTGCGTGCGCAGCGCCTCCAACTCGGTGGCGATAAGTGTTTCTTCATATTGGTTGAGAAACAGCAAGCTCAGCACAAGCAGAAAAGGAGCCGTCAGATTGACGGCAAGCACACGCAACGTCAGCGGTGAAAATATGCGTCTGAACCTACTTTTGCTCTTTGTGCTCTGCCCATGCCCGTCACTCTCACCGCTTTGGAGCGAGGATTTGATGCGTAGATCGTTTAGGCTAACGTTGTTCTCGCTGCGCACCGGCAAGCCCTCTCACAATAGCCCGGCGAGGTTCGCCCGGCCCAATGGTCAGGCGACCGTTTCGTTGTACTTATAGCCGACTCCATACAAAGTCTCGATGTTCGAGAAGTCGTCATCGACTTCCCGAAACTTCTTGCGCAGCCGTTTGATGTGACTGTCGATGGTGCGGTCATCGACATAGATATTTTCGCCATAGGCCGCATCAATTAACTGATCGCGGCTTTTCACATGACCAGGCCTGGCGGCAAGTGCCTGAATAAGTAAGAACTCAGTGACGGTTAAATTGACCGGCTTGTCTTTCCAGAGGCACATATGTTGTGCGGTATCGAGGAGAAGTTCACCGCGCTTCAGTGAGCCGGCCGATGTACCTCCGGCTTCTTGATTTTTCTGTGCTTCGAGGCGACGGAAAATGGCACGCACGCGTTCGATCAGAAGGCGTTGAGAGAACGGCTTTTTGATATAATCGTCTGCGCCCATGCGGAGGCCGAGAAGTTCATCGACTTCATCGTCCTTGGAGGTGAGAAAAATTACCGGCAGGGCGCTTTTCTCACGTAGGCGCTGCAGCAGTTCTATGCCGTCCATGCGCGGCATTTTTATATCAAGCACTGCTAAATCCGGAGGCTCCGCCGTCATGCCGCGTAAAGCCTCGGCTCCGTCCCGGTACGTCTTGACCGAGAAGCCTTCCGTCTCCAGGACCATCGAAACAGAAGTCAGAATGTTGCGGTCGTCATCAACGAGAGCGATGCTGTAGGCCAAGTTCGTATTCCTTTATCCGTTTGCAGAATGGCGCGGCGCAACCGACTTTGTGTCCGCTGCTTGCCATACCACCGGCGCATTATGGCGAAATTACCGCGTTCCGGTGACCGGGGCGAGGCAGATCGTCTATTTTAGTGTCACGGCAATAGGTTAATCGGCGGACTCCTTGAGTCGGGTTAGCTCAGCTTTAGCGCCAGCGTACTCAGTATAACGCACCGCGTCGGTATCCAGAGCCGCGTTAAAGAGGCGCTGCGCCTCGGCTTTATCGCCGAGAATGAGGGCGGCCTGACCCAAGAAGAAATACGCTTCGCAGAGCCGCCCGGTTGCACCTGTTGGGTTTTCTATAGCGGCCGTGATGATCTCGTCGCCGGAAGCCTCGCCCAGAAAATAGCGCATGATGGCTGCCGGCCATTGTCCCGGATCAATACGCTCGGTTGCGAAAGACAGAATTCCCGTGTTGGGTTTTTCCGCGCGCGCCTCGGCGATGTATCTCCAAAGGGCGAGGTGCGGCGGCGCGTTCGGCAAACCCATGGCCGCAGTTAAATCCTCGGCGGCGGCGGCAAAGTCGCCTTTCATAACCCGGGCGTAGCCCCGGTTGGCCAGCGGTTGGGCGGCGTCGGGGACCGATTCTAAGACTGCCGTGAAGTCTTCTTCGGCGCCATCATAGTCGCCGATGAATTGCCGGGCGATCCCGCGGCCGACGCGGGCGTCGCCGTCCAGGGGACTGCGGTCAAGGATGACACTGAAATCAGCGGCAGCTCCGACCGGGTCGCCGTTTTGAAAACGCGCATTGGCGCGAAAGAATCTGGCGCCATCGTCATCTGGTTTCATGTCTAGCAGTTTATCAAAGTCCTTCGCCGCACTCGCAAAAGCGCGGACGCGCAGCAGAGCCGCGCCGCGTCCTTCCAAGGATGCGGCATCATTGCCCGAAATGTTCAGGGCGGCAGTGTAGTCTGCGATGGCTGCGCCGTAATTTTGGAGTTGGCCGTAAGCTGTTGCGCGGCCGCGTAGAGCCTCCGCGTTGTTAGCTTCTACAATGAGTGCGGTTGAAAAGGCTCTTACGGCGGCCTCAGATCGGCCAAGTTTTAGGTTTGCGGACCCCAGCAAAATTTGCGTCTCTGAATCGCCCGCGTTCAGATCCACGGCTTGTTCGAGTTCTAATGCAGCTTGCTCCGTTTCGCCGTTGCGTAGGAAATAAGCGCCGCGCGTTTTGAAAGGTAGGGGGTTGCGGGGATCAAACCGGCGCGCCTCACCGAGGTCTGCAATGCCGGCGGCAGTGTCGCCGGCTTCAATTCGCAGCGTACCGCGCTGCGTATAGGCGGTGCCGAGCAAGACGTCCTGCGTGCGCGGGGCGTTTTCAATCACGATTGAGTAATCGGCCTCTGCGTCTTGAAGTCGATTCAGTTTCTTTAGGATTTGGGCCCGGCCCAGACGGGCGGCAAAGTCATCCGGCGTTAAATCCAGCGCGGCATTGTAATCTGCATGGGCGCGCTCAAGGTCACTAGTTGCGGCAAAGGTTTCCGCGCGCTTTGATAGAGCGAGAGCTTGAGTCGTCGGAGGAAGGTCTCCGGACGCCAACATTTCAGAACATGCGGCAATACGAGCAACATGGTCGGATGCTTGAGAGAAGCAGGCTAAGTGAGAACTTTGGGCATGGGTTGCGCCGGCGGCAATCACGGCACATGAAGTATAGAAAAAATGAGCATTGAGGCGCATGGATGTTCTGTCTGCGTTAAGGCGTTCGCGATGCGGTGTAGGCGGCGATCGCCACCATATCTTCTATAGTTAGTTTGGCGACAACCTCGGCCATGAGAGGACTCCAAAGTCCGGCACGAACACCGTGTTGGAAGTCGTACAGCTGTCGGACGACATAGCTGGGTGAGCGTCCCGCCAGTGGGGGGACAGGCCCCAATCCTTTCAGATCGGGACCGTGACAAGCCGCGCAGGGCAGGGTTTTGCCGCTCCCGCCATTAGATACAAGGGCTTCTCCCGCTGCGATGCTTCCTTTTGGCACATAAGCGATAAAGCCGGATTGCGAGTCGCGTAATTCGGTGCGCTCTAAATTTTCAGGTAATTCGATAATACGCGTGCCGATAGGCTCCCGGTCGCCGGTCGGCGAAGGTACCAGCATGGGGCCATTTACTTGAGTTGCCGGAACTTCGGTGGTCTCTATCACCTTGATCCAGGGCTTGAACTCCAGCGATGAGAAATACGCAGCGGCTTCATGTATCTCATCATCTGTTGTTGACGCTGCGACCGCGAGCATCAGCGCGGGCGGGCGCATGCGAGGCTCGGCACTTTTCCGTGCGCCGCTTTTGAAGTCGATCATTTGTTGAACAATGTACGCCGCCGGCAACCCGGCGAGGCTTGAGTTCTCGGGGCGGCCTTGGCCGTTGGGGAGATGACAAAACGCGCAAGCGAACACGCCGGGGTTGCGACCGTGTGCAACGACCTCGGGCATTGAAGGGTGTTCGTCCGGATGCCAATCGGGTGCCCTGTATGGGTCGCGCAACTGCGCGGGTGTAAACGTCACTTGGCTGTTGGGAACACGTTTTAGGGCGGTTTCTTCTGCGCCGGACGGCGGCGCATCTGCGGTCGACGGAGGCGCCACAGGGTAGGCCCATGGCGGCGGGAGGTCTGCAGCCAATGCCGTCAAGCTTATCGTACCTGCAATCAGACCAGCTGTTGCCGCAAACTTGCCCATGACGTCTCCCTCGCGCGTGGTCTCAGCGCTAGTGTGCGCAAAATAGAATGCGCGGCGCAACGGTATCCGCAGGATATAGGTGCGGTTTTTCGAATGAGAGGGCGCCGGCCGTCAGGAGGTCTAGTGTGCTTCTGCCCAATTGGGGCCTGTGCCCACATCCACGGTCAGCGGTACGTCCAAATGCTCGGCGCCTTCCATGACGGATTTAACGACCTTCTTTGTTTCTTCGATTTCTGCGTCCGGCACTTCAAAGATCAATTCGTCGTGCACTTGCAACAGCATTTCAGCCTTCAGTCCGGCGTCACGCAGGGCGGCAGGCAGGCGGATCATGGCCCGCTTGATGATGTCGGCCGCGCCTCCCTGAATTGGGGCATTGATGGCGGCGCGTTCGGCAAACGCTCGCATATTGGGATTGCGGTCGCCGATGCCCGGGGTCCAGCAGCGCCTTCCATATAGCGTTGTGACGTAGCCTTGCTTTTTCGCCAGCGTCTTTGTCGCTTCCATGTAATCGCGAATCTCGGGGAATTTTTTGAAATAGGCTTCGATATAGTCGTGGGCTTCGCCGCGCGGAATGCTGAGTTGGCGGGCGAGGCCGAACGCAGAGATGCCATAGATGATGCCGAAGTTGATGGCCTTGGCGCGACGGCGAACCATGGGGTCCATACCCTTGATAGGAACGTCGAACATTTCCGATGCGGTGGCTGCGTGAATGTCCTCGCCGTCCTTGAAGGCGCGCTTGAGGGCCTTCACGTCGGCGACGTGGGCGACAAGGCGTAACTCGATCTGGCTGTAGTCCGCCGAGAGCAGCGTCTTACCCTTTTCGGCGATAAAGGCGGTGCGGATCTTGCGACCTTCCTCGGACCTGATCGGAATGTTCTGAAGGTTGGGGTCGGTAGATGAGAGTCGACCCGTCGAGGCAATTGTCTGGCCATAACTGGTGTGAACGCGTTTTGTCTCTGGGTGGATCTGACCGATCAGGGCGTCTGTGTAGGTGCTTTTAAGTTTCGACAGTTGCCGCCAATCGAGAACCCGCGCCGGAAGATCGTGGCCCTGTGCGGCGAGGTCCTCGAGCACATCCGCGCCGGTTCCGAAGGCGCCGGTTTTTGTTTTCTTGCCGCCCGGCAAACTCATGCGTTCGAACAGGATTTCGCCCAACTGCTTGGGCGAGCCGACGTTGAAGTCTTCACCGGCAAGCGTGTGAATCTCAGCTTCAAGATCTGCCATGCGGGCGGCGAAGTCCTGGCTAAGAGATGTCAGAACACCTGTGTCCACAAGAATGCCCCGCGCTTCCATATCGTCGAGGATCGGGATGAGTTTGCGATCAAGGGTTTCGTAAATGCTGACGAGGCGGTCGGAGACAAGGCGTGGTTTCAGTA
>JAUIGX010000147.1 GCA_030432435.1 Alphaproteobacteria bacterium | reverse complement strand
CCGCAGTTTTACTTCCGCACGACGGACGTGACAGGAACGATCGAGCTTCCTGAAGGTACGGAGATGGTTATGCCTGGGGACAATATCTCCATGAAGGTAAACCTGATCGCGCCGATCGCGATGGATGAAGGTCTTCGCTTCGCCATCCGTGAAGGTGGTCGTACCGTCGGCGCCGGCGTCGTCGCTAAAATCGTCGAATAACGGCAAGTTCGGGGTCAAGGCGGATTTTGCACCATATATCAGGTGTTTAAATCCCCTTGATCAACCGAGCGGGGCGGGGTATAGACCCCTCTGCGCCGGTCGGGGCTTCCGTGTCGACCGGTTATTTTCGTATTGCCTGATTTTAGAACCCCTCTGGGTGATGGAGTGAGGCAGTGAGTGGCGGCTGAAGGGCGCATTAGCTGACGCACCGGAAACTTCGAAAGCGAAAGAGAATCAAGATCTTAGGGGTGTAGCTCAACTGGTAGAGCACCGGTCTCCAAAACCGGGGGTTGTAGGTTCGAGTCCTATCGCCCCTGCCAAGTTAAAAGGCTGGGGCTGCCGTAAGGCGGAGACACTTTGATCTAGAGACTCTTTTTTCGGCGCATAGCGCCATTTCGCGGGTTTTTCGGGCTGGCTGCCTATTCGGGCGTAACGGTTTCGGGCGTGTATCTTTCATATGGCGAAAACTTCTCCAGGCCTATTTGTCCGCCAAGTGCGGCAGGAAATGTCCAAAGTCACTTGGCCGAGCCGCCGGGAGACTGTGGTGTCGGTGATTTTGGTTTTTGTATTCAGTGCGATCATCGGCGTGTATTTCCTCATCATCGACCGAATTTTGACGTTCGGCGTGTCACTGATTTTCGGTTGAGGGCGTGACGCACATGGCAGCTAATTGGTACGTGCTACAAGTTTACTCGGGCTTTGAGAACAAGGTCGCTCAGTCCATCCGCGAGCAGACGGCTCAGCACGAGATGACTGACAAGATTCAAGAAGTTCTGGTTCCCATGGAGGAGGTGGTGGAGATCCGCCGCGGCTCCAAGGTGAACGCCGAGCGCAAGTTCTTCCCGGGCTACATTCTCATCAAGATGGATTTGACGGATGAAGCTTGGCACTTAGTGAAAAACACGCCGAAGGTGACGGGATTCTTGGGCAACGGCAGTAAGCCTCAGCCGATCTCGGACCGTGAAGCCGACCAGATTATGCGTCAAGTTCAAGAAGGCATCGAGCGGCCCAAGCCCTCTGTTATTTTCGAAGTTGGCGAGCAAGTTCGGGTCAGCGACGGCCCGTTCTCGTCGTTTAACGGTGTTGTTGAGGACGTGGACGAAGAAAAGGCCCGACTCAAGGTGTCCGTGTCGATCTTTGGGCGGTCAACGCCGGTTGAGTTGGAATACAGTCAGGTCGAAAAGCTTTGATCTGAATAGAGGTCCGCGCAAACGGAAACGTTCGTGCGGTGTTTTCTGCGGGAGGCTTGCCCATAAAGTCCAGGGGTGGCCGTACCGCGGACCCGGCCCGCCGGAGGGTAGAACCGGCGCATATGCTGAGGAAGTAAGATGGCAAAAAAGATAGACGGATATATCAAGTTAGAAATACCGGCCGGTAAAGCGAATCCTTCGCCGCCGGTAGGTCCCGCGCTCGGTCAGCGCGGCGTCAACATTATGGAATTCTGTAAGGCGTTTAACGCCGCGACGCAGCAGTCTGAAGCCGGCGTGCCAACGCCGGTCGTCATTACTGTGTACTCGGATCGCAGTTTTACATTTGTAACCAAGACGCCGCCGACAAGCTTTTATTTAAAGCGCGCTGCAAAATTGCAGAAGGGATCGGGAACGACCGGCCGCGGCGCTGCGGCAGGCAAGGTGACCAAGGCTCAGGTGCGGGAGATCGCCGAGGCGAAGATGCCGGATCTGAATTGCGCGACCGTGGAATCAGCGATGGCTCAGGTTGAAGGTTCAGCCCGGTCCATGGGCTTGCAGGTTGTGGAGTAAGGGTCATGGCAAAAGTTGGAAAACGTTTAAAGAATAGCTACAGCGGCATTGATCGCAACGCGAACTATACAGTCGCGGATGCTATCAAAATTTTGAAAGCCTCTGCGGTCGCGAAGTTCGATGAGACTATCGAGGTTGCAATGAACCTCGGGGTGGATCCGAAGCACGCCGACCAGATGGTGCGTGGTGTTGTTGCTTTGCCGCATGGCACAGGCAAGACCATGCGCGTTGCGGTGTTCGCCAAAGGTGACAAGGCTAAAGACGCTGAAGAGGCCGGTGCAGAACTGGTGGGCGCAGAAGACTTGGCTGAAAAAATCACAGCCGGTGAGATGGGCTTTGATCGTGTTATCGCTACGCCCGACATGATGGGCGTAGTCGGCAAGCTCGGTAAGGTGCTCGGCCCACGTGGGCTGATGCCGAACCCGAAGCTGGGCACGGTGACCGCCGACGTTAAGACGGCCATTAAAAACGCCAAGGCTGGTGAAGTGCAGTTCCGTGTCGAGAAAGCGGGCATTGTTCATGCCGGTGTCGGCAAGGCCAGCTTCAGCGCCGAGCAACTGCAAGAAAACGTAAAAGCTTTTGTAGACGCCATCGTTAAGGCGAAGCCTGCGGGCGCCAAGGGCATGTACGTGAAACGAATTTCCCTGAGCTCGACGATGGGCCCGGGGATGAAGATCATTCCTTCCGATGCAACGACCGCTTAAGCGGTCTGCATATAGGGATTGAAAAGATTTCGTAGTCGGCCCTGGTTGGGCCGGCGCGGGAGCACAACGGGAAAGAGCTTTGGCTCCCAACCGTTGTGAACCCTGTCCGAGACTGATGGTGCCAGATCCGGTTTCCGGCGACGGTATAATGGGGCAACCCTCCATCACAGACGGGAGTGGCAAGACCGTAAGGTTCGATTGCGCAAAAGCGTAGGCGGGCGTGAGGGCTTGGGCTTCTGGGGCAGGACTAGGCCGCCGGGCTGAATTGGTTTGGCTCAGCGGATGGTTAAATTGGTCCGAGACTACCGTGATGCGCAGGCGGATCGGCAAGACGGGCCTCAGTAGCGGAGACGAAAGTGAACCGAGAGGAAAAGCAGGAGTTGGTTTCTTCACTCCACGCTACGCTCGCGGAGCAGTCCTTTGTTGGCGTCACCCATAACCTTGGGCTGACGGTTTCTCAAATGCAGGACCTGCGCAAACGTATGCGTGAAGCAGGCGCTAGCTTCAAAGTTTCAAAAAATCGGCTCACGCGTCTTGCCCTTGCTGGCACGAAGTTCGAGGGCCTAGCCGACTTCCTCAATGGGCCGACGGGAATTGCATTCTCGAAGGATCCTGTGGCAGCGGCCAAGGTGTGCTCGAAATTCGCAAAGGAAAACGACAAGCTGGTTATTCTTGGCGGCGTTCTTGACGGAGAAGTGATGGATGCAACGGGTGTTAAAGCCCTTGCGACTCTCCCCTCTCTCGACGAATTGCGCGGCAAGATCGTGGGTCTTCTCCAGGCTCCTGCGACGAAGGTCGCTGGCGTTTTGGCGGCACCCGCAGGTCAGCTTGCCCGTGTCTTTGCGGCGCGCGCCAAGCAAGGCGAAGCCGCGTAACGCCAACGTTGCAACATTTTATTGAATCAGGAGACCTCAAATGGCCGATCTTGCCAAACTCGTAGATGACCTTTCCCAACTGACGGTTCTCGAAGCCGCCGAGTTGTCCAAATTGCTTGAAGAAAAGTGGGGCGTTTCTGCCGCTGCTCCTGTGGCGGTTGCTGCTGCCCCGGGTGCCGGTGGCGGCGAAGCTGCTGAAGCTAAGGACTCGTTTGACGTGATCCTCGCTGAAGCGGGCGCCAACAAAATCAACGTGATCAAAGAAGTGCGCGCGATCACAGGTCTTGGCCTCAAAGAAGCCAAAGACCTCGTCGAAGGCGCACCGAAAGCGGTGAAAGAAGGCGCAGCCAAAGACGAAGCCGAAGAGATCAAGAAGAAGCTCGAAGGCGCCGGCGCCAAAGTAGAACTGAAGTAAAACGCAGTTCTATAAAGTTGCGATGTGGGCCGGTACGCAAAACAAATAGCGTGCCGGCCCCGTCCGACTTTATTAAGCGCGGACGAGAAATCGAATTCTGCGTTGCCGTTAGAAACACGAAGCCTTGTGTTTTTAACGCTAGTGCAGACCACGACAAAGATCGTGGAATGGTAACAAGCGATCATCGGTGATTTTGTCGGTGATCCATCGGAAAAGGACGAGGACCGGTTATGACCAAATCCCTCAGCGGTCTTAAACGTGTGCGCAAAGACTTCGGCCGCATCCCCTTAGTCGCGCCCATGCCGAATTTGATCGAGGTGCAAAAAAGCTCCTACGACAAATTCCTGCAAGCTGAATCGCCTCTGGACGTTCGTCAGAAGTCTGGACTGTGGGATGTCTTTAAGTCGGTTTTCCCGATTAAAGACTTTGCCGGTAAGGGCGAGCTTGAGTTCGTTGGCTACGACCTTGAGGCCCCCAAGTACGATGTTGAAGAGTGTCAACAGCGCGGCTTGACGTTTTCGGCGCCGCTGAAGGTCACTTTGCGTCTCGTAGTCTGGGATGTTGATGAAGAGACCGGCGCCCGGTCTGTTCGCGATATCAAAGAGCAAGATGTTTATATGGGCGACATGCCGCTCATGACCGATCACGGTACGTTCGTCATTAACGGAACCGAGCGCGTTATCGTTTCGCAGATGCACCGGTCGCCGGGCGTGTTTTTCGATCACGATAAGGGCAAAACTCATTCGTCGGGCAAGTATCTATTTGCTGCTCGCGTTATTCCGTATCGCGGTTCATGGCTCGATTTCGAGTTTGATTCAAAAGATCTCGTGTATGTACGTATCGACCGCCGCCGGAAATTGCCGGTTACAACCCTTCTTTACGCGCTAGACAACCTAGCGACGGAAAAGCTGCGCGCGAAGCGCGGTAAAGACGAGCGTACAGTCGATGCTCAAGAAGTGCAGGGGATGTCGTCGGAAGAAATCCTGAGTTTCTTCTACGACAGTCAGGTAATTTCGCGCGACAAGAAGGGTTGGCGCACAGACTACATCGCCGACAAAATGCGCGGCATGAAATTGATGTTTGATTTGGTCGATGCGAAAACCGGCCGGGTCAAGGTCGAAGCCGGTGGCAAGTTGTCGCCGCGTATTGCAGCGAAACTTGAAAAAGACGGCCTCAAAGAACTGCGCCTTCAGCCGGAAGAGTTGATTGGCCGTTACGTTGCGGAAGATATCGTCAACACGAAGACGGGCGAGATCTACATCGAAGCCAGTGACGAAATCACGGAAGAGATTTTGGAGACGTTGGACGAAGCCGGCGTCGACGAAGTGAAGGTACTGTTCGTGGATGGTATCCACGCAGGGCCTTATATCCGGAACACGCTCGCGCTCGACAAGAACACAAGCCGTGATGAGGCGCTGGTTGATATATATCGTGTGATGCGCCCGGGCGAGCCGCCGACATTGGAAACAGCTGAAACATTGTTCCAGGGTCTGTTCTTCGACTCCGAGCGCTACGACCTGTCGTCGGTCGGTCGCGTGAAGATGAACGCGCGTCTGAACATGAGCAATGACGATGTGCCTGATACGGTTCGGCATCTGCGCAAAGACGACATCTTGCGCATCATTAAGGTGCTGGTCGAACTCAAAGACGGCCGCGGCGAAATTGACGACATTGATCACCTCGGCAATCGTCGTGTGCGCTCGGTCGGCGAGTTGATGGAGAATCAGTATCGCGTCGGACTGCTGCGTATGGAGCGGGCGATCCGCGAGCGTATGAGTTCGGTCGATATCGATACCGTCATGCCGCACGATCTCATTAATGCGAAACCGGCGGCGGCGACGGTGCGTGAATTCTTCGGCTCTTCACAGTTGTCGCAGTTCATGGATCAAACCAATCCGCTGTCGGAAATTACCCACAAACGTCGTCTATCGGCGCTTGGGCCAGGTGGTCTGACGCGCGAGCGCGCAGGGTTTGAAGTGCGCGACGTGCACCCAACGCACTATGGCCGCATCTGTCCTATTGAAACACCGGAAGGCCCGAACATCGGCCTGATCAACTCGCTCGCCACCTTTGCGCGGGTTAATCAGTATGGGTTCATTGAAAGCCCATATAGAAAAGTTGAAAACGGGCGGGTCACCAAAGACGTTGTCTATCTGTCGGCGATGGAAGAGGGGCGTTACAACATCGCTCAGGCCAACGAGCCGATCGATGAGAAAGAACTTTTGGTCAATGATCTGGTCAGCTGCCGCCGGGCTGGTAACGCTATGCTGCTGCCCCCGGGAGATATCCATTATATGGACGTCTCGCCGAAGCAACTGGTGTCGGTCGCTGCTGCGCTTATCCCCTTCTTGGAAAACGATGACGCGAACCGCGCTCTTATGGGCTCGAACATGCAGCGTCAGGCAGTGCCCTTGTTGCGGGCGGAAGCGCCTCTCGTCGGCACGGGCGTGGAAGAAGCGGTTGCTCGGGATTCCGGTGCAGCCACGGTAGCGCGTCGGTCGGGCATTGTGCAGCAAGTGGACGCCGAGCGTATTGTTGTGCGCGCGACGGAAGAAACCCTGGCTTCTGCGCCGGGTGTTGATATTTACCGCCTTCTGAAGTTCCAACGTTCTAACCAAAACACTTGTATCAACCAGCGTCCGTTGGTGAAGGTCGGTGGTTTGGTAAATAAGGGCGATATCATCGCTGATGGTCCGTCAACCGATTTGGGTGAACTGGCCCTTGGCCGGAACGTGCTTGTCGCGTTTATGCCGTGGAATGGCTACAACTTCGAAGATTCCATCCTTATCTCTGAACGTATCGTTCGTGATGACGTGTTTACTTCAATTCACATCGAAGAATTCGAAGTCATGGCACGTGATACCAAGCTCGGTCAGGAAGAAATCACGCGTGACATTCCCAACGTCGGCGAAGAAGCTTTAAGAAGCCTCGACGAAGCGGGCATTGTCTATGTCGGTGCCGAAGTGGCTGCGGGCGACATTCTGGTCGGCAAGGTCACACCGAAGGGTGAGTCGCCGGTTACGCCTGAAGAAAAACTTCTTCGCGCGATTTTCGGCGAAAAAGCCTCTGATGTCCGCGATACGTCTTTGCGTGTACCGCCTGGAGCTCAGGGCACTATCGTTGAAGTGCGTGTTTTCAATCGTCGAGGCGTTGATAAAGATGAGCGCGCCCTCGCGATTGAGCGTCAGGAAATCGAAAGCCTTGCCAAGGACCGCGACGACGAGAAAGCCATTCTGGATCGCAGCTTCAATGATCGCCTGAAGCCCTTGATCATGGGCAAGAAAATTGTTGCTGGGCCGAAGGGCGTTGAAGTTGACGCGAAGGTAACAGAAGAAATTCTGGCAACTCTTTCTACGGGTCAGTGGAAACAAATCTCTGTTGCCAATGACAAGGTGATGGAAGAGATCGAAGACATGAAGCGGTCGCTCAACGACAGCTTGGTGGTTATCGATAAGCGGTTCGAGAACAAAGTCGAGAAGCTGCAACGCGGCGACGAATTGCCTCCTGGCGTTCTGAAGATGGTCAAAGTCTTTGTCGCGGTGAAGCGCAAGCTTCAGCCCGGCGATAAGATGGCCGGTCGTCACGGCAATAAGGGGGTGATTTCGAAAATCCTTCCGATCGAAGACATGCCGCATCTAGATGACGGAACTCCGGTGGACATCGTTTTGAATCCGCTGGGTGTGCCTTCGCGTATGAACGTCGGTCAGATTCTCGAAACTCACCTTGGATGGGCGTGCCGTAATCTCGGCCAGCAAGTTGGGCGGGCGCTTGATGCCTACCGCTCCAGCAACTCCGATAGTGACTTACGCGCGGCCATGAAAAGCGCTTACGGCGAGAAGACCTATAAAAAGGATCTTCATGATCTTGATGAGTCGCAACTCGCTGAAATCGCCGGAACCGTTCGCAACGGCATCGCGATCGCCACGCCGGTTTTCGATGGGGCTCGTGAAGCCGATATCGTCGAAATGCTGGAAACGGCCGGTCTCGATACGTCCGGACAGGTCACTCTTTACGACGGAGCGACAGGCGAGCCGTTCGATCGCAAAGTGACGGTGGGTTACATCTATATGCTCAAGCTCCATCACTTGGTGGACGATAAGATCCACGCGCGTTCCATTGGACCGTATTCCCTCGTCACGCAGCAGCCGCTGGGTGGTAAGGCGCAGTTCGGTGGGCAGCGCTTCGGTGAGATGGAGGTCTGGGCCCTTGAAGCATACGGCGCAGCATACACCTTGCAGGAAATGTTGACGGTCAAGTCCGATGACGTGTCCGGCCGTACCAAGGTCTATGAAGCGATCGTGCGCGGTGACGATACGTTTGAGGCGGGTATTCCAGAGTCCTTCAACGTGTTGGTCAAGGAAATGCGGTCACTGGGTCTCGATGTCGAATTGAGTCATAGCGACAAGTAGCGTCAGCGGATTTTGAAAAGCCGGTGCGAGGCGATAAGCCAAACACCTTGTAGCTTCGACCGGCGGTCAAGGCTCCTTTAGGAGAAAAGACAGATGAATGAACTAACAAAAATTTTCGGCCAAGTAGCAGGTACGTCTGAGTCGTTCGACCAGATCCGAATTTCTCTGGCGAGCCCGGAGAAAATTCGGTCGTGGTCCTACGGCGAAATCAAGAAGCCCGAAACCATCAACTACCGGACCTTCAAGCCAGAGCGGGACGGCC
>JAUIGX010000146.1 GCA_030432435.1 Alphaproteobacteria bacterium | reverse complement strand
AAAAGAGAAATCGTTTGAGCCGAGGCCCAGGGATATTTATTGCCGCCCCAGGTCAGCGCCAGCAAGAACGGTACGATCGCCGCGATAAAGAAAATTGCACCGAGGTAATCCACCTGGCCTGTCGTTTTTGGCGGTATATGCGGCATTTTCAACGTAATTAGAAAAAGCGACAGCAAACCCAGCGGTAAATTGACATAAAACACCCAGCGCCACCCGGCGATTTCCAATCCAAGCACCGTCACGGTTCCGTGATCCGTAAAAAATCCCCCGATCAACGGGCCGATGGCACTAGCCAAGGCGAACACAGAGCCGAAAAGGCCGGCGAACTTTGCGCGCTCGCGCGGTGGATAGAGGTCAGCAATAATTGTGAAGGCCGACGTGAACAACGCCGCGCCGCCAAGCCCTTGCAGCGAGCGGAACACGATGAGTTGCACCATCCCCGATCCCAGTATCGGAAGATCGCCGAACTCGCCGCTCAGTCCGCACAATACGGACCCAAAAAGAAAAATAATGACGCCGGCAATAAGAATTGGACGGCGGCCGTATAAATCGCCCAGCTTGCCGTATATGGGGACCATGACAGTCGCACTCAGCATGTAAGATGTCGTCACCCACGCGTAGAGTTCCAACCCTTGCAACTGCTCGATGATACGCGGCATTGCCGTCGCAACGATGGTCTGATCTAGCGCACTGAGAAGAAAAACAACCATAAGGGCGGCCAGCGTCAGCCGCTTCTCTTCCGCAGTAAAGGTATGCGACCCCATTATGATTCTATTTCGCCTGCAAGGTCGGCGAGGACCGACAAAAATATTTGCCGGCGATCTGCCGGAATACGCTCTAGCTGCACTTCGACAATTCTGCTGAGCGATACGTCGGCGTCATGAGCGATCCGCTTTCCTTCGTCGGTCACAATCAAACGAATGCGCCGTGAATCATCGGGATCAAGGCTTCGCTGCAACATGCCACGCTCGACCAACTGGTCGATGTGCCGAGTTACAACGCTGTTTGGCAAATGGGTTGCCTGGGAAATCGCGCTGGGATGAATCGCCCCTTTCTCAATATACTTGAGAATAAAGTAGAGCCTGAGATCGATTCCGTGCTCGTTTTCAATGATCGGCGTTAACCTACGCGCTATCCCGCGGTTAAAATGATGCATATTCCGTAAAAATGTGGTGGCTTCTTCGGAAGGCTCCAATGAACCAGACTTAAATCGGCTTTTAGAGGACATAACGATTCTTCCGTCCCATTTCGCATTTCATGTCAGTGGCTCCACCTATTATTTCGCAACACGAAATATTCTATCGGGGAAACAAAAGCAAGGCTGTGCCCGCCTTAGAACTGCGTCCATTAGTCGCATAGCTAAAAAAACGGGGAAATTCGCCACAGTGAAACGCGACCATAACGCTTGATCCCAATATAGTTCCGTAGTTCGGCGGCGTTCAACTCGCAGGACGACCACTGTTTGGGGCACTCTCGCCTACCGAAACGCGCGGCCCGCTAACACGTACTAAAAAACTGCATTCTTCTAAAAGGACCAACACATGGGCGGACTTCTTGAAAACAAAATTTGTCTCCTGACGGGCGCTGGGTCGGGCTTAGGGCGCTCCGCTGCTCTGCTTGCGGCAGCAGAGGGCGCAAAACTGGCGCTTGGGGATTGGGACGACGAGGGTGGCCGCGAAACCGTCCGCCTAATTGCAGAATCCGGCGGCGAATCCGTGTTTCTGAAAACAGACGTAACCAAAAGCGAGAACGTGAAGGCTTTGGTCCGCAATGCTCTCGATACATACGGTCGCATTGATTGTGCCGTGAACAATGCCGGCGTCGAAGGCGCGCGCAATAAAACCGCCGATTACGACGAAGCCGAATGGCGCAAGGTGATCGATATCAATCTCACCGGCGTCTTCCTGTGCATGAAGTATGAACTTCCGGAAATGGTCAAAGCCGGTGGCGGAGCTATCGTCAACGTGGGTTCGACCGCGTCTATTGGCGGCGTTGCGACAATGCCCGCCTATGTCGCGTCCAAGCACGCAATTTTAGGCTTAACGCGCACCACCGCCATGGAATACGGCGAACACAACATTCGCGCGAACATCATTTTTCCCGGCTCGTTCCGTACACCCATGAGCGAACGCCTCTTCGGCGTTGATACCATCGAGGAAACGGTAAAACCTTTGACGCCCATGCGCAGACTGGCGACGGCCGATGAGGTCGCCGAATCAATTATTTGGCTGTGCTCGGACCGTTCGTCCTGGGTGTCCGGCTCGGGCATGTCCGTCGATGGGGCAAAGCGAGCCGGCTAACGAGTACTTTAAAATCACGCGCATTTTTTTTGGAGACCCCCTATGACATTTTCACTGGAGAATCGTATCGCCGTAGTCACCGGCGGAGCCAGCGGTATTGGCGAGGCCTGTGCTCGGCTCATGCGCGAACGCGGCGCAAAGATCGTCATCGCCGACATGAACCTCGGTCAAGCCGAAGCGGTCGCCAAAGACCTCGGCGGCGTTGCCGTAGAGATGAATGTCCGCGAGCCGGACTCCATAACGGCCGGCGCCGCAAAAATCGCAAAAGACGTCGGCCCAACCGATATTCTGGTGACCAGCGCAGGGGTCACGCAGTTACCCGTTCCCGCCGAAGAATTGCCCATGGACGTATGGGACCGCGTACAGGAAGTAGATTTGCGCGGCACATGGTTATCAGCCGTCGCATTCGGTGAGCCCATGACTAAGCGCGGCAAAGGCAGCATTGTCACGATTGGCTCGATCACAGCGTCCAGGTCCGTTTCCGTCCACTCCTATGCGGCTGCCAAGCGAGGCGTTATCAGCATCACTGAAAGCCTGGCTGCCGACTGGGGACGCTCCGGCGTACGCGTCAATTGCGTATCGCCCGGCTTTACGCTCACGCCCCTGCTGCAGTCCTTGTTCGAGCGCAAGGAGCGCGATCCGACCAATATGAAAGATGACACCGCGCTAGGTCGCCTGGTCGAACCGAAAGAAATAGCTCAGGCGGCTGCGTTCCTGGCCTCGGACGAAGCATCCGCGATCACGGGCGTAAACCTGAACGTGGACTGCGGCTGGCTGGTGTCCACGTCCTGGCACACCTACGGCGGCATTCGCCCAGCTCGCAAATAGCCTCCCGCAGCGTCGCGCTGAACGGGCATTGACTTGCGCCAGTTTTTGCCCGACCAACCGACCCATGGATACCGTCACCAAACGTACGCTGCGAACACCTGAAGATCTTTTGGGTGCAGGTCTCATAGCGCCCGAGCAAATTGCGTCTCTTGTCCTGGTCGCAGAGCGCTACGCTACGGCGGTTTCACCCGCCGTGCAGGAGGTCATGAGTCGCTCAGCCAATCCGGACCCGATTGTCCGGCAGTTTGTACCATCTGCGGAAGAACTGCGCACCGCCCCCGAAGAAATGAGCGATCCTATCGGGGACCATGATCACAGCCCTGTCAAAGGGATTGTCCATCGTTATCCGGACCGTGTGCTGTTAATGCCGACTTTGGTCTGCCCGGTATACTGCCGGTTTTGTTTTCGCCGGGAAGCCGTCGGGCCTGAGAGCGGCGCGCTGACGACTGCACAACTGGGCGCCGCGCTTTCATATATCCGCAAGACCCCGAGCATTTGGGAAGTCATCCTGACCGGCGGCGATCCCCTCATCTTATCGGCGCGGCGAATTTCCGAAATTCTAGCTGCGCTGGACGACATCCCCCACGTCAAGATTATCCGCATTCATACGCGGATACCGATCGCGACACCGCACAGCATTAACGCAGAACTTATCTCCGCACTGAAGAGTATTTCTAAACCTGTCTTCGTCGCCATTCATTGCAATCACGCGTCGGAACTATCGCCGAAGGTCGCCGAAGCCTGCGCTCGCTTTGTTGACGCAGGCATTCCTCTTCTGTCGCAAACCGTGCTGCTGAAAGACGTCAATGATTCGGTAGAATCACTGGAATCGCTAATGCGTGCGCTCGTCGCCTTGCGAATTAAGCCGTACTATCTGCATCAACTCGATTTCGCGCCGGGCACAAGCCACTTCCGCGTCCCGCTGGAAAAGGGCCAGACCTTGGTCAAAAGTTTACGGGGCCGATTGTCGGGCCTCGCACAGCCCACCTATATGCTCGACATCCCGGGCGGCGCAGGAAAAGTGCCTTTAACGCCCGGCCACATAAACGAGACCGAGCACGGCGTCACCTCTGTCGAAAGCATCGATGGCACTGTTCGCCCCTATCGGCCGCCTGCACCCCATTGAAATAGCGCAACGATTGCCGAACCCCCCGAGGGCTTTATACTGGCCATGAAGAATTGTCGGGGGATTTGCGATGGGCTTGGAATCAGTACTGACGGCCGCCAGTGATTTTCTCTGGGGGCCGGTGACGATGATCTTGATTCTCGGCACCGGACTATACCTGTCCATCGGTCTGCGCGGCATCTCTATCCGCCGCATTCCCGAAGCTCTGCGATTAATGGTCAGCCCCGCCGCGCGGGGCGAAGCCAAAGGCGAGGGCGAAATATCACCCTTCGCCGCCCTTATGACGGCCCTCAGCGCCACCGTCGGCGTCGGCAACATTGCCGGTGTTGCCACCGCTATCCACCTCGGGGGTCCCGGCGCTCTCTTCTGGATGTGGATGACCGCCCTCGTCGGCATGGGCACGAAATATGCCGAGACCATGTTGGCCGTTCACTACCGGGAAGTTTCACCGCGCGGGCACTACCTCGGCGGGCCGATGTATTACATCAAGCACGGCCTCGGTCCAAAATGGGCCTGGCTTGGAACCCTATTTGCGATCTTTGCCGCCACGGCTGCATTTGGCGTGGGTAATATCGTTCAAACCAACTCCATTGCCGATGCCCTTGGCGCAGAGTTCGGCGTGCCGTTTTGGACGACGGCCGTCGCACTGACGGTTCTCGTATTTGCCGTCATCATCGGCGGCGTAAAAAGAATCGCGACGATTTCAAGCACGCTTATTCCTCTTATGATTCTGCTGTATTTCGTCGGCGGTATTTTTCTTCTGGTTATCAATGCCACCGAAGTGCCCGCCGCAATTGAACTGATCTTCACATCTGCTTTCAGTGGCACTGCGGCAACCGGCGGATTTGCGGGCGCCGCTGTCGCTGCAGCCATCAGGTTCGGTGTCGCACGCGGCATCTTTTCAAACGAAGCGGGATTGGGAACCGCAGCGATTGCGCAGGCCGCAGCCCGCAGCGATGACCCGGTGCGCAACGGGGCCATTGGCATGCTCGGCACGTTCATCGATTCTCTTGTGGTCAACTCCATGACCGGCATTGCCATCATCACCACCGGCGTGTGGATGTCGGGCGAAACCGGGGCGCCCCTCACCGCCATGGCCTACAACGACGCGCTTCCCGGCATTGGTGGCGCCATCGTATCGATAAGTCTCATTTTCTTCGCCTTTACGACGATCCTTGGCTGGAGTTTTTACGGCGAACGCTGCGCGGCCTACCTTTTCGGGGACCGCGCCATCGTGCCCTATCGCTATCTCTGGACCCTTGTGGTGCCGGTCGGCGCACTTGCGAAACTGGAGATCGTGTGGATTTTCGCGGACATCATGAATGCGCTGATGGCCGTTCCGAACCTCCTCGCACTCCTCCTGTTAAGTCCGGTCGTCTTTAAAATTACCCGCGATCGTCTAGGGGGCGGCAAACCGCTGATCACTCCTAAGTCCGCGCCCCCGGGAGACTAAAACGCATCGCACCCGCCACTTGTAAGAAGACAGCCGGAGTGGTGAGATAGCTGCGCAGTTGCGCGGCCATCGACGTATGCCGCCCAGACACAGGAGTGCACTATGACCCAGGCTCGGCACCATCAAATTCTTATTGTCGGCGGCGGCGCTGCCGGCATTACGGTCGCCGCTGAGTTGCATCGGCAAGACCATACTCATGCGCTCGATATCGCGATTATCGAACCTTCCGATGTACACTATTACCAACCTGCATTCACATTGGTTGGAGCGGGCGCATATTCCCTGGAAAACACCCGGCGGCAAGAGAAAAACCTTATTCCCACCGATGTCACCTGGATTAAGGATGCTGCTACAGACCTTCAGCCTGAGTCCAATAGCGTGACCCTCGCATCGGGGCGGACGGTAACCTACGACTACCTTGTCGTGTGCCCCGGTCTTCAACTGAATTGGGCTGCGATCCAGGGCCTGAAAGACGCAGTCGGCCGAAACGGCGTGTGCAGCAACTATTCGCCGGACACGGTGGAATACACCTGGGAGTGCATTAAAGGGCTAAAGCCTGGCTCAAAAGCTCTCTTTACGCAGCCGGCCATGCCCATCAAGTGCCCAGGCGCGCCGCAAAAGGCAGCCTACCTCGCCTCCGACTATTTGAAACGAGGCGGCATTCGCGAACAGTGCGACGTGAGGTTTCTGACCCAAACCCCCGGAATCTTCGGCGTGCCCTTTTACGCCCGGGAACTGGTGAAGATTGCCGCTGCTCATGGCATTCCCGTGCACTATCAACACAACCTCGTTGAAATCGACGCTGCTGCAAGAAAAGCTGTATTTGAAGTAACCGGCGGCGATCAGCAAGGCCAACGGGTCAGCTTTGACTACGATATGATTCACGTTACGCCGCCTCAGGGCGCCCCGAATTTCCTAAAAGGAAGTCCGGTTGCCAACGAGGCCGGGTTTGTTGACGTACACGCCAACTCGCTTCAGCATACTAAATACAAAAATGTGTTTGGTCTGGGCGATGCCTCCGCCACAGCGAACTCGAAAACAGCGGCCGCAATACGCAAGCAAGCGCCGGTCGTAACTCAGAATATTCTGAATCTTATTGCGGGCGCGGCGGTTGAGGAAAACTACGACGGATATGCAAGCTGTCCGCTCACCACCGCATACGGCAAAGTGCTGATGGCCGAGTTTATCTATGGCGGCAAGCCGACCCCGACCCTGCCCCTAGACCCCGCCAAAGAACATCGTTTGAACTGGCTCATTAAAAAAATCGGTCTTCCCATGTTGTATTGGGACTACATGCTCAAGGGGCGCATCGCCTTCCCGGATCACGATACCAACTTCGTCGATCCCGGAGCGTAATCGGGGCGCAGAAGAGAAAAGCACAATGCGCTTTCGAGCAGCTGCCATGGGTTTAATAGTAATTTTCGTGGCGACTGCTTCTTTTGCTGCAGATACCTCTGTATGCGGCAACATCCGGTTATCGGCGAGTGAACAATTTCAGTGCCGGTATCGTCTCGACAATGCCCTCGGCCCCGGTGACGCCGCGCGCATTCGCACCGAGTATAGAGACAAGGCCCGCGCCGCAACCAACGCCTTGATTACGCCGCCGGTGCCGTTAAAACCGCTTCCATCACTCCCCGGCGCGACTTTAAAACTCCCCGACACGCCCGAGAGAGTACCCGAGGAGAACGGCGCACTACGTTTGCCGGCCACACCTTCTTTGGTTCCCAAAAATGGTGGCGTGCTGCACCTACCCAATACGCCGTCGGGCGTACCGGTCAGACCAAAGCCTGATGACCCTCAATAAATCCTGGAAATTCGTTCACGGATTCAAGACCCAAATCGCTGTATTCAGCGCAAGGGCAAAAGCCACCCACAGACCATAGGGTACAAAGAGGAGTGCGGCGGTTTTATCGAGGGGGCGAAACAGCCAACCGGTTGCAATGATCGCAATAAAGAACACGATCATTTCGACCAACGCCCACCCCACCAGTTGCAACCCAAAAAACAGTCCCGACCACATCAAGTTCAACGTGAGCTGCAATCCGTAAGCAGTAAAAGCGAGCCGCGCGCCGTTCACTCCAACCTTGCGCCACACCCGCCATCCTGCGATCGCCATCAGTACAAAAAGAACTGTCCAAACCGGAGCGAAAAGCCAGTCGGGCGGATTAAATGAAGGTTTGGTGAGCGTTTGATACCAAGTGCCGACACTGCTCGCCGTTATAACGCCGCCAATCCCGGACACAGCAAAACATATCGCCAAGAAGGCGGCCAAGCCGGCAATGTTCTTGGTCTGTGATACAACCATGCGTAATTGTAAGGCGCCGTATTTAAAAGGGCCAGGGGTGGCCTTCCACCGCAAAGTCATGGTAGAGCGCCAAGACTAATAATCGCGGTAATGTTGATCGAATGCGTCCCAGCTGCTGAATCGCTGGAAAAAGGACGGGCGATGAAATCGGCTCTGACGGCAACAGTAATAGCATCTGCAATTTTTCTGGCGAACTGCACGACGCAAAATTCGTACATGATCGACAACGTGCTCGATGCTCGGGCCGTGTCCGACGATGGGCTCGACTTGTTTATTGCCGGCAATTTCGAAGCTGCAATTGCCGCGTTTGATGCAGTTATCGACTTCGGAACCATCGACAGTCGAGACTATACGCGCCGCGCCGCGGCCTATGGCGCCATGGAAGAATATAATGTGGCCTTGAGGGACACGGAGCGAGCTCTGCAGCTGGCACCCGACGACTGGCGCACACACCTTCAGCGCGCGGTCTTTCACCAACGCACTCATAGATTTGATGAGGCCATCGAAGACCTCGACAATGCGCTCGAATTCAATCCGAATGAAATAGAACTCTTGCGCAGGCGTGCGTATCTCAAAGTCGTCGCCGGACGCTATCTGGATGCGACAGAAGATTATGATGCCCTTACACAAGCCATGCCAGGGTCGGACACAGGAACACTA
>JAUIGX010000145.1 GCA_030432435.1 Alphaproteobacteria bacterium | reverse complement strand
GCGTCGGCGGCGCCGGCGGTAACGCCGTCAACAACATGATCATGAGCGCCATGGAAGGCGTCGACTTCGTCGTCGCCAACACCGACGCTCAAGCTCTGGCGTCGTCCCGCACTGACCGGCGCATCCAGCTTGGCCGCGATACCACACAGGGCCTTGGCGCGGGTGCGCGTCCCGATATCGGACGTCATGCGGCCGAGGAAGCTGTCGAACTCATAGCGGCAGAACTGGAGGGCTCGCATATGGCTTTCATCACTGCCGGCATGGGTGGAGGCACCGGCACCGGTGCGGCTCCGGTCATCGCCAAAGCGGCGAGCGACCTTGGCGTATTGACTGTCGGCGTCGTAACAAAACCCTTCCAGTTCGAAGGCATCCACCGCATGCGTCTTGCTGAAGCGGGCATCGAGGAACTGGCGCAGTATGTGGACACTCTCATAGTCATTCCGAACCAGAACTTGTTCCGGGTGGCCAACGAGAAAACAACCTTCGCAGACGCCTTCAAAATGGCTGACGATGTGTTGCACGGGGGCGTGCGCAGCGTCACTGACTTGATGATGATGCCCGGCATGATCAACTTGGATTTCGCCGACGTGCGGACGGTCATGAAGGAAATGGGCCGTGCCATGATGGGTACAGGTGAAGCGGAAGGCGAACGCCGTGCGCTTGATGCGGCAGAGGCCGCGATTGCCAACCCCCTCCTGGAAGAAACGTCCATGCGCGGTGCGAAGGGAGTGCTTATCAATATCACGGGCGGCGCAGACATCACGCTGTTCGAGGTCGATGAAGCCGCAAATCGCATTCGCGACGAAGTTGAATCCGAAGCGCACATCATCTTCGGCTCCTGCTTCGACGAGCAAATGGAAGGCCGCATCCGCGTCTCTGTGGTTGCGACTGGCATTGAGTCCGAGGCCGGCGCACAACCTCGCCCCATGCCTACCCGTCCAGAGGTTCGTGCAGTCGGACGTCGTTTGCCGGAAGTACGTACCGCCGCACCGACGGCCCGCTCGCCGATCGTTGCCGCTAAGCCTGTGCAGCAAGCTCAGCCGACTTTCGGGAACTTCGGCTTTGGTGGCCCGACCCTCGCTCCCGCCAACGGAACGACGGATCTCGCTGCTGAAGAAAAGGCATTGGCCGAAATGACGGCGGCGGCCAAGCACGCCGAAGAAACCGCACAGGATGCGGTTGCCGACCTCGACGAGCCGACAGTCGAGACTGTACAAGAGCCTGCAGCGATCTCTCAGGCACCCCAGTCTCAAACTGAAGCGATCGCCGAGGCGCTAGCGAAAGCGTCGCCACCGGCAACCGCCCGTTTGGCACCCTCTGGGCCGACATTAGCAGAGCGTCAGCGGGATGTGTTTGTCCCGAGGGCACCGGTGGAACCCAGATCTGAGCAACCGCAACCAGTCTCCGCCCCTATGGTTCCGCGTCAGACATCTGAACCGGAAGACTCAGCACCGTCACTGCCACTGGTAGCGCCAGAAGGGCGTTCAGCTGCGAGCGCGGCCCCCGGCCCTGCATCTCCGCCGATGGCAGACTCTACGCCTCAGGCAAGACCAGACGGTTCTCGGGTCAGCCTGTTCAGCCGATATCGCAACCTCACGTCGAAGCCGAAAGTCGAGGAAGCTTCAATGGCACGCGAGCCACAGGCCTCAGAACCGCAGACCAGAGTGGAAAAGCCCGGCACGTTGAATATCTCTGTCGGACCGCAAGACCGCATTGGCGCTGCTCATGACGAAGGCGAGCTTGAAATTCCGGCATTTCTGCGCCGGCAGGCTAACTAAATCGGACAGCGCAACTTAAATAAGGCGCGACGTCACAGGATTTTTATCCAAAACACCCTTCTGTGACGCCGCATCTATCTGGCGACACCTAAAACGATAAAGGCCCGCTCCCACAAGAAGCGGGCCTTTACTCTATCCGCTGCATAATAATTCCCCATGACCAAACTTCCCACTTGGTGAGCAGGACGAGCTACATCAGCAGCGCAAATTTTGTTAGGACTCACCTAACTGCTTTCGTATTGTCGCCGCTTAAATAGGTTCGGGGGAAGTCGAGTGCGAAAAAGCCAATTACTTGCGAATTCCGTTGTCACTTTTCTATTGTTTACACACCCAGCCCTAGCCCAGCGCGCAGGCGAAAATGCCCTCACCTCAGCCGAGGACGCGTTTGGCGTTTCTATAGGCACTCAGAATGTCGGGCTTTACAGCGAAACCAGCGCCCGCGGATTCAGTCCTCAACAAGCCGGCAACATTCGGATCGATGGCCTGTACTTCGACCAGCAGGTGAGATGGGGCGGCGGTATCGACAACGGCACCACAATGCGGGTGGGCCTTAGTGCACAGTCCTATGCCTTCCCTGCCCCCACCGGCATCGCGGACATACAGTTGCGACGGCCAGGTGATCACGTAGCGGGCAGTGGCGAGTTAAAATACGGTCCGTACAACGCGGTCGAATTCGAAGGTGAAATTCAAACACCGATTGTTGCGGGCAAGCTTGGAGCAATCTTCAATGGGGCCGTGGGTAGCAGGCGATACGATTGGCGCGCCCCCTTCATGAATTACTCGTTCTCGACATTGCTGGCTTGGACACCGAGTGACTCAGTCGAGGTGCTTGCCTTTGGTATGGGCCTAATCGGCAAAGACGGTGAGGCGCAGCCCCTGTTGTTCAGCGGCGGCGCGTATCCACCGCCCCGCTATGATCGCTCGGTCTACTTTGGGCAGAACTGGGCGGACCGCAATCGCGATGTCTACAATTTTGGCACCCTATTGAATGCAGAACCCGCCGATGGCTGGCGTATCAAGGCCGGTCTTTTTCGGTCGATCAATGACCTCAGGTCCGAGTACGTCGTCTTTTTCCGCGACATTCAAGCCGACGGCACCGCTCAGCTTGAAATCCTCCAAAGTCAACCGCAGCTCGCCGACTCTACATCGGGCGAAGTGCGTGTTTCTCGCTTATTCAAAGAGGGTCCGCGCAGTCACACATTGCATTTCTCGGTAAAAGGCCGCGACGTGTTGCGGCGGTTTGGCGGGAGTGATCGTGCGATATTTGGGAATGCACAGATCGGTGTCTATAACGCTTTGCCCGAGCCGACCTACAATTTGTCATCTCGCAGCCGCGATGATGTCTTTCAAGTAACGCCAGGTATTTCATACGTCGGGCGATGGCAAAACGTTGGCGAATTCAGCGTCGGCGTTCAAAAAAGTTTTTATAATCGTAAAGTGAATCAACCGGGAACGCTCGAAGCTAAAACGAAGAGCAGACCCTGGCTGTATAACGCCACGCTTGCCCTAAACGTGACGCACAGCGCTGCTCTTTACGCCAGTTACACGCGCGGTCTGGAAGAGTCAGGAATAGCTCCAGATAACGCAATTAACCGCGGCGAGGCCTTACCCGCCAGTATTACCGAACAGATTGATGCCGGGCTGCGTTATAGCATCACGCCAAAGCTCTCGTTTATTGCCGGCGTGTTTGAAGTTACCAAACCATTCTTTGAGCGCGATGCCTCTAACCTTTTCAGAGATGTCGGAAACGTGAGTCATCGCGGGATCGAATTGTCGCTCTCTGGGCAGCCGTTGCCCGGCCTGACGGTTGTTGCCGGCGCCATGCTATTGCGGGCACGAATTGAAGGGGCCATGTCCGCGGCAGGCGTTATTGGCGAAGTGCCCATCGCACGGCCCTCGCGTAATATTCGCTTGAATGTACAGTATGGCCCCGCTGCGTGGCGTGGCTTTTCACTGACCAGCGCAATCGTTCAGGACGGGCCAGTTTATGCCAATCGTGCAAACACATTAAGACTACCCTCCACGACCACACTTGACCTCGGGGCTCGCTATAATTTCAGCTTGTTTGGGCATGCCGCGTCGGCAAGGGTCCAGGTGTTGAACGTCACCAACAGTTACGATTGGACGGTTTTATCTTCAGGTGCATACGCGCCGAATAAAGCCCGCCGCGTTACCGCCAATCTAGTCGCAGATTTCTAAGCGTTGTTTTATGGAACACTCTGTTGTGGCCGCCGCGTCTGTTCATGACCTCGATCCCAACGACCGGATCTTGTCCATCATATGGGCAAGCAACTTATCTTCGCCGTCGGACCGCCAGAAATACCGATATGGAGCCGACTGAAAAAGGCGCTTTCGCGCAGAGTCAGGTTGACGCCACTTAACCCTCGAACGGACGACCCCCGGCCGGCATCAGAGTCGCAGGTAGCCAGACCAACGTAGCCCAATAGAAATAGGCCAAGCCCGAGTGCCTTCTTTCCCAGAATAACTCGCTACATATTGCCATCCATCCCGTTTAACGCGTGCCGCAGGCCGATACGTAAGGGTTAACTCTCCGTGGAGTTGAATGTTCGGCAAAACCGGAGCGTTGAAACCCTCTGAATTTGCCTCTAAACATAACCATCACCCTAATTCTTTGAATACAGCAGCTAAGTGGAGCTTTCATGTCCTACGAAAACGTCCTCGTCGAGACCCGCGGCAATGTCGGCCTGATCACTCTCAACCGACCGAAAACCTTAAATGCCCTAGCCGAAGGGCTGGTCCGCGACCTTGGCGCGGCCTTGGACGTGTACGACGATGATCCCAACATTCGTGTGATCGTTCTCACCGGCAGTGAAAAGGCATTTGCAGCGGGCGCAGACATTTCCGAAATGGTGGGCTTCGACTACATGGATGCCTTCCTGAAAGATTTCATCACAGTCGGCTGGCAGCGCGTCACAAAGTGCCGCAAGCCGGTAATCGCGGCCGTTGCCGGCTACGCACTGGGCGGAGGATGCGAACTTGCCATGATGTGCGACATGATCATCGCTGCGGACACCGCTAAATTCGGCCAACCGGAAATCAATCTCGGTACCATCCCAGGCTCTGGCGGCACCCAGCGCCTTACCCGCGTTATCGGCAAATCTAAGGCCATGGACATGGTTCTGACCGGACGCAATATGGGTGCTGAAGAAGCTGAACGTGCAGGCTTGGTTGCTCGCGTTGTTCCAGCCGCAGACCTTATCGACGAAACTGTTAAGATCGCGCAAGTCATCGCCGACAAATCCATGCCGATTGCCATGATCGCGAAAGAGGCCGTAGACCGGGCCTATGAGACAACTTTAGCTGAAGGCCTTCACTACGAGCGGCGCGTATTTCATTCCACCTTTGGTACGGAAGATCGCAAAGAAGGCATGACCGCCTTCTTAGAAAAACGCAAACCAGTGTTTAAGCATCGTTGATGCACATTGCGTAGCTTGGCTTAGCGAGAAGCAGGGAAGGCTATGGTGACGAGTTCAAATACGGCGAGTGAAAAGTAGAGCCAGCAATTTGCGTTGTTAAAACGCTAGAACGCTAGACTGCTATCCTCGCCGTGGCCGGTGTGGTTATGCCAGACCTAATCTGTAACCATATGGACGACCACAGAGGATAGGGTGATAAATTCACGCCCCACACACCCTAGGGTTTCCCTTGTGACACAAAAGAATGTGGCCACTTCAAGGCCAGCTGCATTATAAAAGGCTGGTAAAATATTGCGTTTCCATAACTTTGCCCTTGTAAAAGCGCTTCAATTTGTAACAATGCGCGCGTAGCACGGTCTCGGGGGTTGCTACACAAGAATAGCTGCTGTGCTGAAGCTGGCTACGGTGTCGGCACAGTGCGTGTAGAAAGATCGGTGATATGACTTTTGACGCTAATACCCCCAGCGCCTACGGCGCTCCGTTTGACCGTTCCACTCCAAGTGACACTCGAAGCCCGGTGTTCCAGAAAACCCTCAAATCGTCGATCGGTTGTACCGGCGTGGGATTGCACTCTGGGGTCCGCGTGGCCATGAAGCTTCATCCCGCGCCACCCGGCACCGGCATTGTGTTTAAGCGCGTGGATCTTGTTGGTGGTGGCGCAGTCATCGAAGCACGATGGTCTCGTGTGGTGGACTCCCGCATGTGCACCGTGATCGCGGATCAAAACGGCATCGGAGTAGCTACTGTAGAACACCTTATGTCGGCTTTTTGCGGTGCCGAGGTAGATAACGCTATTGTCGAGATCAACGGTCCCGAAGTGCCCGCCATGGACGGAAGCGCCTTGCCTTTTGTCTTCCTGATCGAATGTGCAGGAGTGACCGAGCAAGACCAACCCCGCAGAGCCCTAAAAATTCTCAGGCGGAAGTCATATTTCAACGGAAATAAGATGGTTGCGCTCGGCCCACACGATGAAGGCTTACTTATCGATTTTCATATCGACTTCAGTGCCCCGGCGATTGGTCAGCAAAGCTGCTCATTCACGGTCGGGCGCGAAAACTTCAAGACCGAACTCAGCCAAGCTCGTACCTTTGGGCTTCTGTCCGACGTCACCGCTCTGCGGGAAGCTGGTTTAGCCCGTGGCGGCACCCTGGACAACGCTATCGTCGTTGATGGCGACCGGATTTTAAATGATGACGGCCTACGGCACGATAATGAGTTTGCCCGCCATAAAGCTTTGGATGCCGTTGGAGACCTATATCTGACGGGCTATCCGATTATCGGCCACTTTACTGGTCGTTGCTCAAGTCACGCCGATACCGCTAGCCTGATGCGGCAGGTTTATGCCGACGACACGTGCTGGGAAATGGTTGATCTGTGGCATACCCCGGCAAATAAGCCCATGTGGGCAGATCATAAGTCCGATATGGTGGCCTACGCCTAGCCCCCTTATTCAAAGGGCTTTGGGTGGCGTGACAGTTGCTCTGAGCGTGGTATACTGTGTCAGCTGGCTGTCCCACTGCGGAAACCAGCGTAGCTTAAATCCACAATCGCCCCAACCATAGTCAATGTAACCGGAATTCATGGCCCAAAGCGTGACATCACCCCTTTCTACCCTGCAGCGAAAGTTCGCCGGACCTGTAGTTTTCGCTATCGCCATACTGGCGTTGTCAGCATGTTCCAGCGACAACGAAAACGAATACGTCGAACAAAGCGTATATGACATCTACAGTCAGGCCGTAGTTTACCTGGACAACGGCCGCTACGTTGATGCTGCGGTGTTTTTTGACGAAGTCGAGCGTCAGCATCCGTACTCAGTGTGGGCGACCAAGGCCAAGCTAATGTCCGCGTACGGGCACTACCATGCGGGCCAGTACGATGAGGCGATTACCCGTCTTGATCGATTCATTTCTGTCCACCCCGGCAACCGGGATGTGGCATACGCTTATTATCTGAAAGCCCTATGCTATTACGAGCAAATCGCCGATGTCCGCCGTGACCAGGAAATGACGCAAAAGGCGATGTTGGGCCTGCAAGACGTCATCACTCGCTTTCCCACCTCGCCCTATGGTCGTGATGCCCGTTTAAAGCTGGATCTCACCCTGGATCATTTGGCCGGTAAAGAAATGGAAGTTGGCCGGTTTTATATTAACCAGCGGCATTTCCTTGCAGCGATTAACCGCTTTAAGAACGTCGTGGAGAACTACAGCACCACAAGTCACGTCCCTGAAGCTCTATACCGCTTGTCTGAGGCGTTTACCGCTCTCGGACTGCCGGAAGAGGCTCGTAAATCCGCTGCGGTGCTTGGCTACAACTTCCCCGAAACAAATTGGTACGGCGATGCGTATGCGCTGCTCGGAGGCGAGCGCTCTAGTCAGGTGGCCGCAGAGCCCGGCGTAAGAGATACGCAGAATGTCGAGGGTACGTCCCCCGTTAACGATATACGGTAGAACGCGGGTTACCCGTGCCACGCACAGCCGCAAATCACCCTCTGCCAGTGTGAGGATCTCATGCTGACGCACCTGTCCATACGCGATGTGGTCGTCGTCGATAAGCTGGATGTTGATTTTCAACCGGGCCTCTGTGTTCTCACGGGCGAAACCGGTGCAGGCAAATCTATTGTTCTTGATGCTTTGGGATTGTCTCTTGGGAGTCGCTCAGACGCCGGGCTGATCCGCTCCGGCGCCGATAAATTGTCCGTCACGGCTTCGTTTTCAGTCGCGGATACTCACCCCGCCAATACATGTTTGACCAAGCACGATATCGCTACCGACGACATGTTGACTTTACGCCGCATAGTAGGGAGCGACGGTCGCAGCCGCGCCTTTATAAATGATCAGCCGATTAGTGTCGGTCTATTGCGCACGGTGGGCGATTTACTCGTTGAGGTTCACGGCCAATTCGAAACGCATGGCCTTCTCGATCCGGCAACACATCTAGCTGCACTAGATGCGTATCGAATCGCCAAGAGCGACGATTCCTTAGATCGTGCTTGTGCAGATGCCTGGGCCATCTGGCACACCACAGTCGAAGACCTGAAAGCGGCAGAAGACAATCTCGCCGCAGCTCTCAGCGAAGAAGATAGTTTGCGCCATCAGGTGACTGAACTCACAGCCATCGCACCTAAGGCTGGGGAGGAAACTGCACTCACCCAAACCCGTTCCCGCCTACGTCATGGCGAGCAAATTCTTCAGGCTCTCACCGACGCCCGCAACGCGGTCACCGACAACGCTGATGTCGAATCAGCCTTGCGGATAGCTTTTACCCGCCTATCCAAAGTAGCCCCTCTCGCCGAAGGCCGCCTCGACGCGCTGTGCCAGTCGCTGGAGCGGGCCGCCATTGAAACAGGGGAGGCCTTCCGCGAACTGGATCACGTTGGCGCCGTATTCGATGCCGATCCCGCCGGACTAGAGCGCGCTGAAGAGAGGCTCTTCGCGCTCAAAGCTATCGCGCGCAAGCACAACTGTGCGGTTGACGATCTCCCTACAGTGAT
>JAUIGX010000144.1 GCA_030432435.1 Alphaproteobacteria bacterium | reverse complement strand
CTAAAGGCGATTGATTCGCGTAGATGCCCTTCGTCTGGTTGAACAACTCGTCCATGCCATCCTTGCCCGCGCCCGAAGTGGACTGGTACGTCGACACCACAACCCGCTTGATTTTGAACGCTTCATGTAACGGCTTCAGCGCCACAACCATCTGAATGGTCGAACAGTTCGGGTTGGCAATGATGCCTCTCTTCTTATAACCGGCAAGCGCACCTGGATTTACCTCAGGCACGACCAGCGGCACGTCCTTGTCCATACGGAAGTGAGACGTGTTGTCGATCACCACACAGCCGGCGGCTGCGGCGCGCGGACTGTGCACGGCCGAGATTTTTCCGCCCGGCGAGGACAGGGCGATATCGACGCCTTTAAAGTCGAACGTCTCGAGATCCTGAACCTTGAGCACCTCGTCTTCGCCGAAGGAGATCTCCTTGCCGGCCGAACGCGACGACGCCAACGCAATGACTTTGGAAACCGGAAAATTGCGGTCCCACAGAATCTGAAGAATTTCGCGGCCCACATTACCCGTGGCGCCGATCACCGCGACCACGTAACCATCTTTGCGTGAGGGGGTGCGGGAGGAATCTGGCATGGGTTTAATCCATTTATATCAAATGTTTACTGCCGATTTCCGGCAGCGGCCTGTTTTCTATTTGGGGCCTGTTGAAGATGCGGCAAACTACGCTTTGGTCGCCCCAAAAGCAAGGCGGCGCCTAGAATCTGAGATGGCGACAGACCATGACCGAACGACTCACCACCTACGCCGCGTTTTGGCCGTATTACCTGCGCGAACACGCCAGGCCCGCCACGCGCGCGCTGCACTATGTCGGAACCGGACTCGCGATCATGTTTCTGGTTTGGATGATCGTCAGCGGTCGGCCTCTCTTACTCCTCGCAGTTCTGTTCGCCGGGTATGGGTTCGCATGGGCCGCCCACGCCTTTGTCGAACACAACAAACCGGCAACGTTCACCTATCCGCTGTGGTCGTTGATAAGCGACTTTCGCATGTTCGGATTGTTCGTGACCGGTCGCCTGAAGCCGCATCTGGAACGGGCGGGTGTGATCTAAGACGGGGCTAACCGTCCGCCGGCTCGAGGCGCAACAGCGCGCCGTTGCTGTGATCCGTCAGCAGATAAAGATAACCATCCGGACCGGTGCGCACGTCGCGGATACGCCACCGCATCTCACGCAGAAGCTCTTCCTGGCCGGCTACGGTCTCGCCGGCCATGATCACCCGGCGCAGATGCGCTTGCCCGAGCGCGCCAACGAATATGTCGCCGCGCCAGGCCGGGAAGCGATCTCCGGTATAGAACGCCATACCCGACGGCGAAATGGACGGTGTCCAGTGCAGAACGGGCGGCTCGATGCCTGGCGCCGTCGGGCCCGCGCCGATGGGAAGGCCGGAATAGGCACGGCCGTAGGTGGTCTTCGGCCAGCCGTAATTCAGGCCCGGACGCGGGATATTGATTTCATCACCGCCGCGCGGGCCGTGCTCGTGCGCCCACAGCGCGCCGGTTTCAGGATGCAGAGCCATACCCTGCGGATTGCGGTGGCCGTAAGACCATATCTCCGGCAGGCCCTCGCCACTCACGGCAAAAGGATTGTCTGCCGGCACGCGGCCGTCATCGTGCAGCCGAACGATAGTGCCCGCATGATTGCCCGGATCCTGCGCCCAGTCGGACTGACCGCGCTCGCCGACAGAGACGAAGAGATAGCCGTTCGCGTCGAACACAAGGCGCGAACCGAAGTGCCGGCCGCCACCCGCCTCTGCCCTAGCTACGAATACGGTCTCGAGATCGCGAAGGCCCATCCCTTCCAGGCGTGCGCGAGAAACAACCGTCGTCGGGCGTCCTTCCGGTCCATGGCCGGCATAACTGAGATACAAAAGCCGGTTGGTTTTAAACCCGGGATGTAGCGCGATATCGAGCAAGCCGCCCTGGCCGGAGTCCACAACGTCCGGCACGCCAGCGAGCGGTTCGGGTAAGAGAGCACCACCGGCGTCGATCACGCGCACACGACCGGCGCGTTCGGTCACCAGAATGCGCCCGTCCGGCAGAAACGCCAGCGCCCAAGGATGGGCCAATCCGCCGGCGACGGTGACGACGCGAAAATCATGATCGCGAGAAGTAACGATCTCGGCCGGCGCGGGCCGCGGCGGGATCGCGCACGAGGAGATCAAAACGGCGATTGCGATAATGCGCCAGCGCATGGCCTGTCTCCCGCGAGTCATCGATGCAGACAGTATACTGGCCTGTGCCCGCGCCGGAAATAGGTGGCTTCTATTAGACTGCGAGCCGTTCCAGTTCCTTCACCACCGTTTCGGCCATGACGTCGGTAGAGACGGACTTCTGCCCCTTTTCGACGATATCCGCCGTGCGCACGCCCGCTTTAAGAACGTTCTGTACGGCGCTCTCAAGCAAATTCGCGTTCTCATTCATGACGAAGGAATAACGCATCATCATGGAAAACGAGAGCATCATTGCCAGAGGATTGGCGAGACCCTTGCCGGCAATATCAGGCGCCGAACCATGTATAGGCTCGTAGATCGCAGGCTGCCGGCCTGAGGCATCGGCTGCGCCGAAACTGGCCGACGGCAACATGCCGATGGAACCGGTCAGCGTTGACGCAAGGTCAGACAAAATATCGCCGAACATGTTTTCGGTGACGATGACGTCGAAATCGCGCGGGGCACGTGCAAGATGCATAGCGCAGGCATCCACGTACATATGGCTCAACTCCACGTCGCTAAATTCGGCCGCATGGAGCGCGGTAACGGTCTCGCGCCAGACAATGCTGCTTTCGAGAACATTGGCCTTATCGACGGAACAGAGCCGCCCTTTCCGCTTGCGGGCCAACTCAAACGCGGCACGGGCGATGCGTTCCACTTCAGACGTGCTGTAAGTCATGGTGTTGAAACCGCGGCGGCCATCGGGCGCATCTTCAATGCCGCGCGGCTGACCAAAATACAGACCGCCGATCAGCTCGCGCACGATCATGATATCGAGACCCTGCACAATCTCGGCCTTCAGAGAAGAGGCTCCGGCGAGGGCGTCGAACACCACCGCCGGACGTAGATTGGCGAAAAGGTTCATCTCTTTGCGGATGCCCAAGATACCCCGCTCGGGCCGCACGTCGAACGGCAATGTATCCCACTTAGGTCCGCCGATGCAGGCGAGTAGAATGGCATCCGCCGACTTCGCCTGTTCCAGGGTTTCCGGCGTCAGCGGCGCGCCGTGTACATCATAAGATGCCCCGCCGATAAGACCCTCGGTAATTTCGAAATTCGTGAGCCCGGAGGATTGGAACCAATCCATGACCTTGCGCACGGCCGGCGTAACCTCGTGGCCAATGCCGTCACCTGGCAACAGGAGAATCTTTTTCGCAGGAGACATAACGTAGCACCTTTCTGCAAAAGCTAGAGTGCGGTTTAGGCGGATAGCCAGGGCTGTTCGCGGTTCTGCTTTTCTTCAAAGGCCGCGATTTTGTCTTTCTGCTGCAAGGTTAGCCCAATGTCATCAAGGCCGTTCAGCAAGTTGTCACGGCGTTTTGCATCGACACCAAACGAGAGGACGCTGCCGTCCGGCGCAACAATCGTCTCATTTTCAAGATCGACTTCGAACTCACCGCCGGCGGTGTTGCCGGAGCCCGCGAGCGCGGCCAACTTGTCCACCTGTTCTTGCGGAAGTGTGATGCACAAAATGCCGTTCTTAAAACAATTGCTGTGAAAAATGTCGGCGAAGCCGGCGCCGATGATGCACCTCACACCGAAGTCCGCCAAACTCCAGGGCGCGTGTTCACGCGATGAACCACAGCCGAAGTTCGCGCCGGTAATCAGTATCTTCGCGCCGCGATAAGGCTCTTTGTTCAGAATGAATTCGGGCCGCTCGTTTCCGGCGTCGTCGTACCGCATGGCGTAAAAGGCCGACTTGCCGAGACCGGTTCGTTTAATCGTTTTAAGGAAGCGCGCAGGAATGATCATGTCGGTATCTACATTGACCTGCGGAAGTGGTGCCGCAATCGCTTTCAAGGTTTCGAATTTTTCCATCACGCGCCCTCCATCACTTTACGTACATCCGTCAGATGGCCGGTGATCGCAGCCGCGGCGGCCATCGCGGGGCTGACAAGATGTGTTCGCCCTCCGATACCCTGGCGGCCCTCGAAATTACGATTGGATGTGGACGCGCAGCGTTCGCCAGGTTTTAGAATATCCGGATTCATACCAAGGCACATGGAACACCCCGGCTCGCGCCACTCTGCTCCGGCCTCGATAAAAATCTGATCAAGGCCTTCTTCTTCGGCCTGGTTTTTCACCAAGCCTGAGCCCGGCACGATGAGCACACCAACGCCGCTTGCAATCGTCTTGCCTTTGAGCACTTCGGCCGCCGCACGCAAATCTTCAATACGGCCATTGGTGCAAGAGCCGATGAAGACCTTGTCGATCCGAACCTGTTCAAGCGGCATACCTGCCGTAAGGTCCATGTATTCAAGGGCCCGCTTAACGGCATCGCGTTTGGCCGAATCAGCAAAAGCAGCAGGGTCGGGAATCGCGCCAGTAATAGGCAGAACATCCTCTGGGCTCGTCCCCCATGTGACGTGCGGAACGAGATCCGCCACCGAGAGGCTAACTTCAGTATCAAAAGCCGCGCCTGGGTCACTCTGCAGCGTTTTCCAGTAACTCACCGCGTGATCCCAACCGGCCCCCTTAGGCACCTGGGGACGGCCTTTGAGATACTCGAACGTCTTTTCATCGGCGGCGATGAGGCCCGCGCGCGCGCCGGCTTCAATCGACATATTACAGACTGTCATCCGGCCTTCCATGGACAGGCTGGTGAAAACATCGCCCACATATTCGATGACATGTCCCGTGCCGCCGGAGGTGCCGATTCTACCGATGATCGCTAGAACAAGGTCTTTAGCCGTAACACCGAACGGCAAAGCCCCTTCCACCCGCACGCGCATGTTCTTGGCTTTCTTCATCGCAAGGGTCTGGGTGGCGAGGACATGCTCCACTTCCGACGTCCCGATGCCAAAAGCGAGTGCGCCGAACGCACCGTGGGTAGAGGTATGCGAATCACCGCAAACAATGGTCTTACCCGGCTGAGTGTAACCTTGCTCCGGCCCAATAATATGAACAATACCCTGGCGTACGTCGCTCATCGGAATGTAGGGCACGCCGAATTCGGCGCAATTGGATTCGAGCATTTGCAACTGCAATCGCCCATCGGGATCGGCGACATGCTCAAGACGGTCAGGGGTTGTTGGAACGTTATGGTCCGGCACGGCTATAGTTTTAGCCGGCGCGTGGACCTTGCGGCCCGCCGTCCTCAAGCCCTCAAAGGCCTGGGGCGAGGTCACCTCATGAACGAGATGCAGGTCGACATACAAAATGGCGTTGCCGACATCGTCCGTGGTGACGACGTGGCTATCCCATAACTTATCGTAAAGGGTACGCGGCTGATTGATCATAGATCACATCCCAAATTTACTTGCGCGGGATGTGAATCTCGAAGCAGGCAGCACCCCGGCATATTTAAGAAATAGCCGGGGTTCTTTGTACAGACTGTCCGGCTTACTTTTTGTCGGCTGAGTCCGGCGTCGAGGACACCGAGGTATCCTCGGCGATGCGTGCTGCGCGTCCACGACGCTCACGAAGGTAGTAAAGTTTTGCGCGGCGTACTTTACCCCGGCGCACGACTTCGATCTTATCGATGACCGGACCATGAAGCGGAAATACGCGCTCGACACCTTCGCCGAAAGAAATCTTGCGAACGGTGAAAGACGAATTGAGACCGGCGTTCTTGCGCGCAATGCACACGCCTTCATACGCCTGAATACGTTCGCGCTGCCCTTCGGACACCTTCACATGCACCCGCACGGTATCGCCCGGTGTGAACTCGGGCACTGCCCGCTTGGCTTCCAACTCGGCCGCGTATTCTTTTTCAAATTGCTGCAACGTATTCATTGCCGTCGTCCTTCTTAATCTTACTGGCTTATCTTCTTGCTTACGTCTTGGTCTCTTTAACCCTGGCTTCGTGACGGGCCCATAAATCCGGTCGCCGCGCACGGGTAATCTCTTCTGATCGCATCTGCCGCCATGCTTGTATTTTTGCATGATGGCCGGACTTCAAAATCTCCGGCACCTCGCGCCCGTTCCAAATATCCGGTCGCGTATAGTGCGGGTATTCAAGCAAGCCCGTCTCGAAACTCTCGTCGTCTAACGACTCCGTCTTACCAACAACCCCCGGCAACAATCGCACCACCGCATCTAAAAGCGCGATGGCCGCAGGCTCGCCGCCGGATAGGATGAAATCGCCAAGGCTGATTTCTTCCACTTCTCTCGCCTCTAGAAAGCGCTCGTCCACACCTTCGTAGCGGCCGCAAACAACACTCACGCCCGGTCCCGCCGCCAACTCCCGCACCCGGGACTGATCCAACAACCGGCCCCTCGGGGTCAGGTAGATCAGCGGCGTACCGGAAGCGTGGGACGCGGCAACAGCGGCCTCTAATACATCAGGCCGGATCACCATACCAGCACCGCCCCCGAAGGGACTGTCATCCACGGTGCGGTGCTTATCGCGCGCAAATCCGCGAATGTCCACCGTTTCCAGCGTCCAAATCCCGTCCTGGAGGGCCTTTCCCGCCAGGGAGAGGCCCAGGGACCCCGGAAACATCTCCGGAAACAGGGTCAGCGCCAACGCTTTAAAAGGCGCCTTATGGGACATCTCGGCAGCCATGTCGCTCAACCCTCCGCCGATTCGTCCGATTCGTCCGATTCCTCGTCGTCAAAAAGACCCGGCAGCGGGGTTACCAAGATCCGGCGACCCGACATATCCACCTCGGCAATGGCCGCCTCGGTGAAGGGAATAAGCACTTCATCACCGTCAGTATTTTTGACTTCCATCATGTCGCCGCCCCCGTAGTTATGGAAAGCGACGACACTCCCTAACACACCGCCGTCCGTCCGCTCTGCCTGCAGACCAATCAGGTCTGCCTGATAGAGCGAATCGGCACCGGGCGGCGGCAAGGCGCTGCGATCGACAAACAGATCAAGCCCTTTCAGAGCATCGGCTGCCGTCCGGTCTCTTACGCCGTCTACCCTAGCGATAACCGCACCAGCCGCGGCCCCAGTAACCGTCAGAGTGAGCAGGCGGCCATCGCCTGTGGTCACGGGGCCGTAAGCGGCGACGTCTTGAGGGTCCTCGGTATAACTCTTGATCCGGACCTCGCCGCGCAGGCCTTTCGATCCGACGATGACACCAAGACAGATCTGAGCCGGTTTACTCGCCATGCCCGCAGTCCAGCACCGTTTCCGGCTTTAACCTTCTGCCTTCTCTTCAGCGGCTTCCTCAGCAGGCGCTTCTTCGGCCGGGGCTTCTGCTGCATCGGCTTTTGCCTGCTCAGCGGCTTCAGCAGCAGCCTTCGCTGCTTCTTCGGCTTCTTTCATGCGCTCAAGGGTCTTGGCGCGCGGCTTATCTTTTTTGGTCTGCTCATTGATCTTCGGCGCTTCGGTCAAGCCGACCTTCGACAACAAACGCTGCACCCGATCTGTGGGCAACGCGCCAACACTGAGCCAATGCTTGATGCGATCTTCTTTAACGACCAAACGCTCGGCGTGATCGTGCGGAAGGCGCGGATTGTGCGTCCCGACGCGCTCGACGAAACGGCCATCGCGCGGTGAACGGGAATCGGCAACAACCAAACGATAGAACGGCGCTTTCTTTGCCCCGCCGCGTGACAGTCTAATTTTCAGTGACATGTTAAGTCCAATCTCCTGGTTTATTTTAGTGTGTGGTTTAATCGAAATACGTTGAATTAAATGTATCTATCTTCGTCCAAACGGCGGGCCGCCGGGTTTTGGCAACATGCCGCCCATAAGACCGCCTGGGCCGCCCGCCCCACCAGCACCGCCTGACATGAGACTCGCCAGAGCGCCGGGACCGCCCATTTTCTTCATGCGCTTCATCATCGTTTCCATTTGCTGATGCTGTTTCAGCAACTTATTGACGTCCGCGACCGTCATGCCCGAGCCCGCAGCAATACGTTGTTTGCGCGAGGCCTTGATAACGTTCGGAAGCTTGCGCTCTTTCACCGTCATGGACTGAATAATCGCTTCTTGTCGCTTGAAGGCCTTGGGATCGAGCTTCGCGTCTTTGACCTGCTTCATCGCCTTACCAAGACCGGGGATGAGGCCCATAATGCTCTTCATGTCGCCCATGCGCTGAATTTGCTGCAATTGAGTGAGCATATCGTTGAGATCAAACCGGCCTTCCATCATGCGCGCGGCAAGTTTCTCGGCCTTGTCTTGATCGATGGTCTCGACGGCTTTTTCCACCAGGCTGACCACATCGCCCATGCCGAGAATACGGCCTGCGATACGCCCGGGGTTAAACACATCGATGGCATCAACCTTCTCGCCGACGCCGATGTATTTGATGGGCTTTCCGGTTACAGCCCGCATGGAGAGCGCCGCACCGCCGCGCGCATCGCCGTCCACGCGCGTAAGCACGATGCCCGTAACACCTATCTTTTCGTTGAAGGATTGGGCCGTCACCACCGCGTCCTGACCGATCATCGCATCCGTCACGAGCAGTGTTTCGTGCGGGTCAACCGCATCGCGCACAGCCGACACCTCGGCCATCATCGCATCGTCGATGGTAAGGCGGCCCGCAGTATCGAACAGCACGACGTCAAAAACGCCCGTGCGCGCTTCACGAAGGCCCCGCTTCGCAATA
>JAUIGX010000143.1 GCA_030432435.1 Alphaproteobacteria bacterium | reverse complement strand
GGGAAGTGAATGCGAAATTGGGTGCCGTACATATGTGGGGTGGACGAATGATCTAGAGCGTCGCCTGTCTCGCCATAATGCAGGTACCGGAGCTCGCTCTACACGTGGCCGGATCTGGCGCCTCTTGTACGCTGAAAAATATAACACGCGCGGAGAGGCTATGAGCCGTGAGTGGCACTTGAAGCGTGACCGTACGTTTCGGAAAAGTTTGGCGCAGAATATGATTGCGAGCAGCTAAGCTGTGCTTCGGGCTATCTCAATTCGCGCTCATTTCTTGCAAGTCTCTGGGCTTTAGCTATCTGCGCTGGGGTCATCCTCGGCGAAATGACCTCGCGCGCGCCTTTACATCAAATTGGGGAAAGCCGCGCTCGGCTAAAGGCTGCCGGAACTTCATGATGCGGAGTGACGGCCATGGGAACGTCACCGTACCAAGCAGGGCGCAAGGCTGTACCGGCGAATGTCGCGGAAAAAGCAAGTCCGATAAAAATAAGTCCGGCAAACGTTGACGCGCGATTGTTCCTTCTACCTGTAAGCCTACTTTAGGTATCCGGTTAACAAAGGTTGTTCGCGTAGACTAGGCCGCGCGCCACCAGTTGACACCTTCAGAGTCGGTCTCGCGGGTTGCGCGGTTTGTGGCTACGAGATGATTGAGATGGGCGACCGCTTCGCCGGTGGCCATGCCCAAAAGATTCCCGGTAATGGGCCGCCGGAAAAGCGCACTGAAGACATCAATGGTGCGCTTCGGTTGGGCAAGCAGGTCGTAAAGTTTATCCAAATCTGTCACATGTCCGTCGATCAGTTGATCAAGCCGCGCATGCAGTCCTCGGAACGGATAATTGTGAGCCGGCAGAACCAGAACATCGTCCGGCACTTGGCGCTTGAGCTTTGCGAGGGAGGAGAGCCAATCCCCGAGTGGATCGGCATCGGGCTCGGTCGGAAAAACGGACACGTTGGAAGAAATGCGCGGTAATACCTGATCACCGGAAATAAAAACCTTCAGATCAGGGCAGTAAAGGCAGGCATGTTCAGGTGAGTGGCCGGTGCCAACGACGACGTGCCAGTCGTGTTCGCCGATGGGGAAAACATCTCCGTCCCGAATACGTCGGAATGAGGCCGGCATGGCGTAGATTGATTCACCGAATCCGCCGAATCGAGCCTTATAGGTTTCAATAGCTTCGTCGTCCCATCCGGCGGCCTTGTAAAACCGCACACCGTCCGATGGTGCCTCGTGGCCGGTATCGGCTGCCATAAGGCGGCAGGTCAGGTATTCCAGGCGGCTCATCCATAACCGGGTATTGAAACGGTTCACCAGCCAACCGGCCATGCCGCAGTGGTCAGGGTGCATGTGAGTGGAGATGACGCGGGTGACGGTCTTGTCCTGCAAGACGCCTTTGAACGCGGCGCGCCACGCCTCTGTGGTCTTGGTAGAGCGCAGGCCCGTGTCGATGATGGTCCAGCCATCGTCATCTGCAACCGCCCAGACATTGATGGCAGGCAGCGCCGAAAATAAGGGCATGCGTAGCCAATGGACACCGGGCGCAACCTCAACTGCCGAGCCGTCGCCAATTTCAGGCTTATCTTCGAAGGGATAGATCAGATCGGGTGAAGGCACGATGCTGCTCATGCCATATGCATAGCCGAAAATACCCGCGCACCGCTATGGCGCAATTCCGAATAGGCGGGTTAAATGAGCGTATCGGCTGTGCAGAAGTGCATGCCTTGGAAGGTCTCTTGTGAAAGCGATTGCGTATTTTAGCTATGGCGGCCCGGAGGTCATGGTGCTGGCCGATGTGCCGGTGCCAGTACTGCCGCCACGGCATGGACTGGTAAAGATCCAGGCCGCCAGCATCAATCCTGTGGATTGGAAGCTGAGATCCGGTCAGCTGAAGTTGATCACCGGAAGAAAGTTCCCAAGGATTATGGGTGCCGACCTGGCAGGGACATTGGTGGAGTTGCGCGGCGATGGAAATGGCCTAAAAGCCGGTGATGCTGTGTGTGGTTTTGCATATCCTGCGGACCCGCCCGGCTCATTGGCAGAGTATTGCGCTGTGCCGCTTGATCGCCTTGCGCCTGTTCCCGCCGGCTTGACGCTGCTCGAAGCAGCAGCCTTGCCGCTGGTTGGTGTGACGGCGCACACGGCTTTATTCAAACTGGGGCAGCTAAAATCCGGGCAAAGTATTCTTGTTAATGGCGCTGCAGGTGGTGTCGGCCATGTGGCGGTGCAAATGGCGCGGGGCGCGGGTGCCACCGTAACGGCCACATGCAGGACGGGCGCCATGGAATTCGTTAAGGGCCTGGGGGCGAATGTTGTGATCGATTACGGTGCACAAGATATCCTGGCGAGCAGTGTGCTCTTTGATACCATTTTGGATACCTCAGGACGCCTACCTTTTCGCAAGGCCAGGCGCATCATGAAACCTAACGGCGTGTTTCTCGATCCGGACTTGAAATTCCAGAACATTCCTTTCGGCCTTGTTGGAAAACGGTATAGGCCGGTTATGGCCGATGTTCGGCGTGCAGGTATCGAAACTCTTTCAACGATGGTGGCTGCGGGTACATTGAAGCCTGTTGTCGGCGAAGTCTTCGACTTATCGGAAGCGCTGGCCGCTATCACCGCGGTCGAGCAAGGCCGCTCGGTCGTGGGTAAAACGGTGATTAAGATTTAGTCAGGCCCGGTGTATCGCAGTCCCTATCATGTATCGGAATTTCGCCGCGTTGGCCGGATACCGCTATAGGCATGCCAAGCGCCGCCCGCGATCCAACCCGCATCGACGACTAGATCAATGCCGGTGATCCCTGAAGATTGATCTGAGCATAAAAAGGCCGCCGCATTGCCGATTTCGGCGGTGGTCAGAAGACGCCCCATACACGAGACTTCCTCCAGACCTTTTACATTGCGCTCACCTTTTGCCACGGCCTCCTCCAGCGCAGCCGTCCATGTCGCGCCGGGGGAAATGGCATTGATGCGTACGCCTGAACGGCCCCATTCGGCAGCCAGTGTGCGTGTCAGGGACACCACCGCCGACTTGGCGGGTGCATACGAATGCAGCGGAACCGACAGGGATGCAGTAACGGAGGCAATGGTAACAATACTACCGCGACCGCGCTTTGCCATACGTGGGCCAAAAGCGCGGCAGGTGAGGTAGGTACCACGAAAGTCGATGTTCATCACTCTGTCCCAGGTTTCGAGCGAAAGCTCGTCGGGCGGCAGAGGGGGCTGTAGAACACCTGCACTGGTAACAACGCTTGAAACGGGGCCAATGTCGGACTCGCAGGCATCGGCGAATTGCTCAACAGCCTTGTCGTCGGAGACGTCAATCTCCATGGCATGACCGTTAATGGCGGCGGCGACCTCTTTCGCTTTTTTCATATTGATGTCTGCTACGATCACCTTGGCCCCGCCTTCTGCCAAGCGCCGGGCACACCCTTCGCCGATACCGCTGGCGCCCCCCGTTACGACCGCGATGTGTCCTTGAAATTCTCCCGCAATATCCCTGACCATTGTTTCCTCCCTGGCTACGTATGAATTCAGTGTATCAACTCGGAGCGGCATGGGTACACTGTGCTGTGAGCGCTATTGAAATTCGGAGGACACGATGACGGAGCTATTGGGGACTCTTCCGCGCAGTGAATTTGGGCGCGGGTCCACTGCCGATGAGGTAACAGCCGGTGTCGATCTTTCGGGTAAGACGATTCTTTTGACAGGCTGTACATCGGGAATTGGGTTGGAAACTATGAGAACCCTCGCCAAGCGCGGTGGCCATGTTATTGGAGTGGGACGGACCCAGGAAAAGGCCGACAAAGCGTGGCAATCGGTTTCTGAGTCAGGTGTGAAGGGTAACGTGACGCCTCTTGGCTGTGAATTGGAGGACTTCGCGGCAGTGGCCGAACTGGCGGACAAGGTCCGAGCCATGAATACGCCCATCGACATCTTGATTTGTAATGCGGGCATTATTGGGCGTTCGAAACTTCAAGCCATCAGAGGCATAGAGAAACAATTCGCCGTGAATCATCTGAGTCATTTCATCTTGATCAACAGACTGCTTGGTCAAGTAAAAGCAGCGTCTCAAGGCCGCGTAGTCATCGTGGCGTCGGACGCTCACGAGACCACGCTTCCGGGAGGAATCGCGTTTGATAACCTGTCGGGAGCAACGGGATACGGGGCTCTCAAGTTCTACGGTCAGTCTAAGTTGGCTAACTTATTGACGGCGCGGGAACTTGCGCGGCGGCTAGAAAACTCTGGGACGACGGCCAACGCTCTACATCCTGGTTTTGTTTACACTAATATTTTTCACAATCTCCCCGCGTTCTTGAGTGGACCGCTAAAGGTGCTTGCGCGCCCATTCATGAAGTCGCCAGCCGCAGGCGCAGCGACGACCTGTTATGTGGCCGCGAGCCCGGCCTTGGCAGGGGTGAGCGGCCAATATTTCAGCGACTGTAATCCAGCTGTTCCCAGTGCGTACGGACGGGATGATGCCCTTGCTCTTCGGCTTTGGGAGGTCTCGGAGGAACTCGTGCAAGATTATTTACGGTAATGGGTTGCGCTATTGCGCGCCGGATTCAATTTTCTTCCAGCGCTTTTGCATCTCCTTGGGTGAAACCACTTCAATTCTGCTGCTAATGCCCCAAGTATAGCCAAAAGGATCCATGACCATGCCCGCGCGGTAGCCGTAGAATTGATCATGCGCGGGCCGAACAACCGTCGCGCCTGCGGAAACTGCTTTTGCCATGAAGGAGTCGGTATTCTTGACGGCAATTTGCAGTTTTATGGGTGACCCTCCCATGGCTTGCGCTCCCATGGCCCCCATCTCAGGAAATTCATCAGACAGCATAAAGATAGAATCGCCGATGCGTAGTTCAGCATGGCCGATACGTCCGTCCTTGCCCGTCAGACGAAAAAGTTCCTTTGCGCCAAAAGCATTTGCGTAGAACTTGATTGCCATATTGGCGTCGCGCACTGACATATACGGTGTGAGTGTGTGAGTTCCCTTCGCAATAGGCGACGGCTTCTTGGAGGGTAGTTTCCGGGCCGTTCTTTTAGCCGCTTTTCTTTTTGCGACTTTATTCTGCGGTAACTTTTTGGATGAAACTTTCTTCTTCGCGGCTTTCTTTGTGCCCTTCTTCTTTTGCGCCATGGATAGACCTCCAAGTGAGATGCCCAAACTCCTAGCTTATCGCAGCCCGAAAAACGGTCAATCATGAAGCTGTGAAGAAGGCCTCGGCAGCCTCGGGATTGATTGCGGCGTTGAAGGCCCAATCATAACGGGCTAGGTTTGCGCCCTAATTTTAGAGGGGATAGCGATGCCAGCCAAACCAGCAGTCAGACTACATTTAGACCGGGATGCCGATCATGCTCGCCTTGTCGTTGAGGAGAATGGCGAGATCACATCCACCGACTTGAGTGTGGGGCAATTGCAGAATTTGGCGACGACAGCGCATACTATCGCGGCGCAACTCCAAAATCAGCAAAACGGGCGCGGACAAGATATTGCGCATATGGCGCGTACCGTTGCGCTGGAATGGACCGTTCTGGAAGACGCGAATGCGCCTGGCTCTATGATTTTTGCGTTCCGTACGGCGACAGGTTGGCTTGGGTTTGAATTACACCGCGGTCAGTTGCTGGAGTTGTCGGAGAAGTTGCCGGACGCTTTGAAAGAGTCCGCGGCACGCGCATCGGCAACTTAGGCCAGACTACTCGAGAAACGCAAAGGGCCGTCCGTCTGTATAGACATGGCGGCCCTTTTTGATTCTAGGCGGTTTTAATTAGTGTTCGTGAGAAACTTCGGCGAGGTCTTCGTCGATTTCAGCCAGCACGTCGTCCGTCAACGTTGGTGCAAATGTTTGAAGAGAGCGCAAGCTCATGCCGCGTGCCTGTTCGATCTGCGGATTGCTGATGAAATCAGGGATATGCTTTTCTAGAACAGCCTTTGAGTCGGGGTTGTCTAGAAGAGTTCCCACTTGAGAATCTACCGACATCTCGGCAGCCCAAGCGGCCGTTGCAGTAAAAGTTAAAGCGATTGCGGTGCTCACAATGCCCCGTACAAGATTCGTTCTCATAAAAATATCTCCAGAAGATGTGTTGGGTAGTGGCCCCTAGCAGTACTTAACTGTTCGAGGCTTCTTTTAATCCCAGGCAGTCTAGTTCCGGGTGCGAAAATTTCCAATATGGCGAAACTGAGGGAGAAACGAATTTAGGACCCAATAAGGGCGGCGTATTCGGCTTCTGTTACAATCCTGACGCCGTGGGTCTGAGCCTCTTTCAGCTTGGAGCCCGCGCCAGGGCCTGCAACGACAATGTCGGTCTTCTTAGATACAGACCCTGCCACTTTGGCGCCTAAGGACTGAGCTTGCGCCTTAGCCTCACTCCGGCTCATGGTTTCCAAGGTTCCCGTAAAGACGACAATCTTTCCAGCGATGGGCGACGATGCGATATCCGGCTTGTCGGCAGCCTCAACAGTAATCTCCTGAATAAGCGCATCGAGAACATCGCGATTATGTGCTTCGGCAAAAAAAGCGATTAAGTCCGTAGCAACCGAGCTGCCAATTTGTTCGATATTGATAAGGTCTTTATAGGAATCAGAGTCTTGATCTTGCGCAGCAAGCATAGCGTCACGCCAAGCTTCGTATGTGCCGTAGGCTTGTGCGAGCAGGCGCGCAGTGGCTTGTCCAACTTGCCGAATACCGAGTGCGTAGATAAACCGCTCGAGTGAAGGTGTGCGTCGGCTATTTATGGAAGCGAATAGGTTTTCGGCGGATTTCGGGCCCCAACCTTCACGTGCCCTAAGGGGTGTCAAAGATTTTTTGTCCCGGTCCGCGAGGGTGAATATGTCGGCAGGGCTAGTGATTGTGCCATCCGCAAAGAAAGCCTCGATATGTTTGCCGCCAAGACCTTCGATATCGAAAGCATCCCGCGAGACAAAGTGCTTTAGGCGCTGCACGGCCTGCGCAGGACAAATAAGACCGCCAGTGCATCGGCGTGCGGCCTCATCTTCCTCGCGTATGGCAAGGCTATCGCAAACGGGGCAAGTGCTGGGAAAGACGTATGGCGCGCTGTTTTGGGGCCGTTTTTCGGCGATAACTTCGACAATCTGTGGAATGACATCGCCTGCCCGCTGAATTCGAACCGCATCTCCGACACGGATGTCCTTACGCGCAATTTCATCTTCGTTGTGCAGTGTTGCCCGGCTCACCACAACGCCGCCCACGGTTACAGGTGTCAAGTGAGCGACCGGCGTCAGAACGCCTGTCCGGCCTACTTGAATTTCAATTTTCTCCAGAATTGTCTCGGCCCGCTCTGCGGAATATTTGTGCGCGATAGCCCAGCGGGGAGCCCGGCTGACGAACCCTAGGCGCGTCTGAAGGTCCTTGCGGTTAACTTTGTAGACGATGCCGTCAATGTCGTAGGGGAGGGTTGCGCGCTCCTCGCCTAGCTTTCGATAGGCATGAAGCATTTCTTCGACGCTCTTGCACTGGGTTGTGCGTTCGTTGACGGGAAACTTCCACTGTTCCAGTTGCATTAGAAAGTCCCAATGCGTTTCCCATCCCGCTCCTTCGAGCGCGCCGTAGGCGTAGCAAAAAATCTGCAGGGGGCGTTCGGCCGTGATCGCAGCGTTAAGTTGACGGAGCGAGCCTGCCGCAGCGTTGCGGGGATTGGCGAAAACCTTGGCGCCGTTCTCCTCCTGCGTTTCGTTCATGATCTTAAAGTCGCTCTTCGTCATGTAAACCTCGCCGCGCACTTCGATGAGGTCGGGGACGTTGCCTTTGATGACTTGGGGTAAGGTCTTGATGGTTTTGAGGTTGGCGGTGATGTCTTCTCCGACGCTACCATCGCCACGGGTCGCAGCCACGGTAAGCTTACCTTTCTCGTACCGCGCCGAAAAAGATACGCCGTCAATTTTGGGTTCGGCAGTTACTTCAACGGCTTCGTCCGGCTCCAATTTCAAAAACCGGCGAATGCCATCTATGAAGTCGCTTACGTCCTCTCCTGTAAAAGCGTTTCCGAGGGACAACATAGGCACAGTGTGCGTTATTTTTCGGAAGCCACGCGCAGGGGCCGCGCCGACGCTCTTGGCGGGACTATCGCTCCGCAAGAGCTGTGGAAAACGCCGCTCAATAGCTTCGTTTCGTGTACGTAGGGCGTCATAGGCCGCATCGTCGATTTCGGGGGAATCTTTCTGATGATAGGCGATGTCGTGTGCTGCAATCTCCTCGGCTAGTGCAGCGAGTTCCTCCTTCGCTTGTTTTTCCGTCAGACGGTCAACAGCGGTATCTCTAATCGATTTTGTCACGAAGCGGCGTCCATCAAACTGTCAGCGGCGGCCCGTGCCTGATCGGTAATGGTCTCGCCAGCAAGCATGCGTGCTATTTCTTCGCGACTTTGGTCGGCCGCTAGCAGAGCTACGGCTGTGGCGGTTGAGCCTCCACGGGATGTTTTATTGACACGCCAGTGGTGGTCTGCGCGTGCAGCCACCTGCGGGGAGTGGGTCACAACTAGAACCTGGACATTTTTAGATAGCTTCGAGAGGCGTTCGCCCACCGCGCTCGCGGTTGCACCGCTAATGCCAGCGTCCACTTCATCGAATATAAGTGCGGCGCGATTCTGACTGCCAGCCAATACAACCTTCAGCGCTAGCATGAATCGCGCGAGTTCACCTCCGGAAGCGATCTTGTTTAAGGCACCTGGGGGGAGGCCCGGATTGGTTGTTACCTCAAAGATCACTTTGTCGAGACCGGTGCCGTTCCATGTAG
>JAUIGX010000142.1 GCA_030432435.1 Alphaproteobacteria bacterium | reverse complement strand
GCCGCCGCTTTTCTTCTCGTCCTCATCAGCATTGGCGGCGTTCGCGCTGCCGAGGTCATCACCTCGTTTCACAGCGATATTACCGTTCACGCAGACGGCGTGTTGACCGTCACTGAAACCATAGCGGTGATCGCCGAGGGCCGCGACATTCGCCGGGGTATCTACCGCGATTTTCCGACCGTGCGCGGGCGCACATGGTGGGGTGCGTTTCGAACCAGCTTTGACGTGCAAGAGGTGCTACGCGACGGCGCGCCCGAGCCGTGGTTTACCCAGGCCGTTACCGACGGCACCCGGCTTTATATCGGCGATGCGAATAGCACCGTCTCGCGCGGCCCGCACACCTACACCATTACCTACCGCACCGACCGGCAGCTTGGGTTTTTTGACGAGCACGTTGAGTTGTACTGGAACGTGACCGGAAACATCTGGGCTTTTCCGATTGAACGCGCCTCGGCCCGTATCCACCTGCCGCCGGGCGCTGCGGCAAACAGCGCCGATGCTTTCACGGGCCGCGTGGGCGAGGCCGGAACAGACGCCGCGTTTGCGTACCCGGCCGGCAGTGTCGCGGTTACGGCCACGCGCGCGTTTCAGCCCGGCGAGGGGCTAACTGTTGCGGTGAGTTGGCCAAAGGGATTTGTGAGCGAACCGAGCGCGATGGACACCCTGCGTTATGCCGCCCGCGACAACCTCGGCATTCTGGCGGGACTGGCCGGGCTGATGGCCGTGCTTGGGTTTTATCTGTGGACGTGGGCGCATTACGGCCGCGACCCGGCGCGCGGCACCGTGGTGCCCGAGTACGACCCGCCCCAAAAACTTTCGCCCGCCGCCTGCCGCTATATTTTGAATATGAGCTGGGACCAGAAGGCCTTTACGGCGGCGCTCGTCGACATGGCCGCGCGCGGCTTCATCACCATGAGCGAAGGAACAAAGAATGTTTTCACCCTGACCCTCACCGGCAAAACCGCCACTGAAGCCGGATTATCGCCGGGCGAACGCGCCATCGACCGGGCGTTATTTTCATCGGGCCGCACGACCATCATTCTTGATGAAGAAGAGCGCAGCGCCATAGCCAATGCGATCAGCGCCCTGCGCCGCGCCCTGGCCCGTGAACACGACCTGATTCATTTTGTTCGGAACGCCGGAGTGTTGTGGCTCGGCGGCGGACTTTCCGCAGCCTCCATCGGGGCGATGCTTGTGCTGTCGCCGGACAGCCCACCGGCGGACATGATTGCGGGCGGGTTTATCGCCTTTATCGTTGCCGTGCTTTTTTTTGGGATCAAACATTTTCTGAAGAGTGTGCGCGAGGGAAGCACAGGACGACGGCTGGTGACGGTTATGTCCCTGACTGTCGCACTCGTTATCGGCGGGCAGTTTGTAAACATTTTCATCGAGGCCGCGCAGGTGACGGCAAAGGCCGGATGGGCGGATGGTTTGTTCTCGCTGGGCGCGCTGATCGTGGTGATGCTTGCGATCATCAACCTCATCTTCTTTGAAATCATGAAGGCCCCGACGATGCTGGGCCGCCGGTTGATGGACCACATCGAGGGTTTCAAGCACTATTTAACCGTGGCCGAGAAAGACCGGCTCAACTTTCACAACCCGCCCGAACTGACCCCGGCGCGCTTCGAGGCCTTTTTGCCCTATGCCATCGCCCTTGATGTGGAAACCGAATGGGGCGAGCAGTTTCATAGCGCCATGGCGCGGGTGACGGCTGAGCGCGGCGAAACATGGCACGATAAGACCTATTCACCCCGCTGGTACTCGGGCGGTTTTCGGTCCGGCACCGCAAGTTGGGGGGCGATGGGCTCGGCCCTGACCAGTTCAGTTGCCACGGCGGCCACCCCGCCCAGTTCAAGTTCCGGCGGAGGTGGCGGAGGGTTTTCCGGCGGCGGCGGCGGCGGCGGAGGCGGAGGCGGCTGGTAACACCGCCAATCCTGCGGCAAGGCGGGCCTTGCCCCGACACCGGCACTCCCTATACTGCGCGCCAATTCCGTCACTCTAATGTGATTTGATTAGTGTGATTTCATTTCACGGCGAACAAGGCTGATCCATGACTGCAAAACCCAAAAAGGTCGTGCTGGCGTATTCCGGCGGCTTAGACACATCCATCATTCTGCGCTGGCTGCAAGTTGAGCAAGGATGCGAGGTCGTAACCTTCACGGCCGATATCGGCCAGGGCGAGGAGTTGGAACCCGCCCGCAAGAAAGCGGAGATGATGGGGATCAAGCAGATCTTCATCGAAGACCTGCGCGAAGAATTTGTGCGCGACTTTGTATTTCCGATGTTCCGCGCCAACGCGCTGTATGAAGGCGTGTATTTGCTGGGCACGTCGATTGCCCGACCGCTGATCGCCAAACGTCAGGTCGAGATCGCCATCGAAACCGGCGCCGACGCCATCGCCCATGGCGCGACCGGAAAGGGCAACGACCAGGTGCGCTTTGAACTAAGCGCCTATGCCCTGAAGCCCGATGTGAAAGTCATCGCGCCGTGGCGCGAGTGGGATTTGAACTCGCGCAGCAAACTCATTGCCTATGCCGAACAGCACCAGATTCCCATTCCCAAAGACAAGCGCGGCGAAGCGCCTTACTCGATGGATGCAAACCTTCTGCACATTTCCTACGAGGGCAAGGCCCTGGAAGACCCCTGGACGGAACCCGATGAAGATATGTTCCGCCTGACAGTCTCGCCCGATGCCGCGCCCGATAAGCCCGAATATGTGGAAGTGGAGTTTGAACGCGGCGACGCGGTGGCCGTAAACGGCAAAAAGCTTTCGCCCGCCGCGCTGCTGACCGAGCTGAACACTATTGCGGGGCGGCACGGCGTAGGCCGGCTTGATCTGGTTGAGAACCGCTATGTGGGCATGAAGAGCCGCGGCATTTATGAGACGCCGGGCGGCACGCTTTTGATCATGGCGCATCGGGCCGTTGAAAGCATCACGCTGGACCGCGAAGCCGCGCATCTCAAAGACGAGTTGATGCCGCGCTACGCCAAGCTGATTTATACCGGCTACTGGTTCGCCCCCGAACGCGAAATGCTGCAAGCCGCCATCGACCAAACCCAGGAGCGGGTAAACGGTGTTGCGCGCCTGAAGCTTTACAAGGGCAATGCCTGGGTTGTGGGCCGCAAGTCGCCCAACTCGCTGTACCGCATGGACTATGTCACATTCGAGGAAGACTCGGTGTACAATCAGGCCGACGCGGAAGGCTTCATTAAACTGAACGCGCTGCGCCTGCGCCTCGGTAAAATGGCCCAGCTGAAATAGATACCACTCAATAGGGAGGGCGCTGCATGACCAGCAATATCCGCACGGAAAAAAACGGCGGCGTCCTCACTCTTACCTTTAACCGGCCCGACAAGAAAAACGCGCTGTTGACCGCCATGTATGCGGACACGGCCGCAGCGTTGCGCGATGCGGCAAGCGATTCAGACGTGCGCGTGGTTGTGGTGACCGGCAGCGGCGATAGCTTTTGCGCCGGAAACGATCTGAAAGACTTTCTTGAAAACCCGCCGACGACGCCCGATGCGCCGGTATTCCAGTTTATGGAAAGCTTCGCGGGTTGCCCGAAACCCATTATCGCCGCCGTGAACGGCATTGCCGTCGGCGTCGGTACCACCATGCTGCTGCATTGTGATCTGGTTTATGCGGCCGCCGCCGCCAAGTTTCAGTTTCCCTTCGTCAATATCGCCCTGGTGCCCGAGTACGCCTCGACCTTTCTGCTGCCGCGCTTGGTCGGCAATGCGCGCGCCGCGGAACTGATGTTGCTGGGAGAGGTTTTCGACGCCGAGCGGGCCTTAAGCCTTGGCATCGTCAACGGCGTGAGCGCGCCGGATACGTTGATGGCCACTGTGATGGAAAAAGCCGAGGCCCTGGCCGCGAAGCCGCCTGCCTCTTTACGCAAAACCAAAGCCTTGCTGCGCGCGGGAGCCGACAAGGTCGCTGCCCAGATTCAGCTGGAAAACAAAGCGCTGGGCGAAAGTCTGAACTCGGCCGAATTCAAAGAGGCTGCAACGGCCTTCCTTGAAAAACGCGCGCCGGATTTTAGCAAGTTCAAATAACGCTTAGGTTTTCGGCGGAAGAGTCAAAGGTAACTCTACGTCCGTAATTCCGTGCTGAGCGCAGCAGGCCTTGAGCGTGTTGAGCATCAGGCAAGCAATGGTCATGGGACCGACGCCGCCGGGCACCGGCGTGATCGCGCCCGCGACCTTCTCAGCTTCGGCAAAGTTCACATCACCGACCAGTTTGGTTTTACCGTCCGGGGCGGGCACGCGGATAATACCCACATCGAGAACCGTTGCGCCGGGCTTGATCCAATCGCCGCGCACCATTTCCGCCTGGCCCACCGCGGCGACAACAATATCCGCCTCGCGGCATACACCGGGCAAATCCACAGTGCGCGAATGCGCCATAGTAACGGTGCAGTTTTCGTTGAGCAGCAAATGCGCCATCGGTTTACCGACAAGGTTCGAGCGGCCCATGATCAAAGCCCGCTTGCCCGTCAGATCCCCCAAGGTGTCTTTGAGGAGCATGAGGCAGCCAAGCGGCGTACACGAGACCAGCGCGCCGCCGCCGGCCACGAGGCGGCCGACACTTTCCGGATGAAGGCCGTCGACGTCCTTTCCGGGCGAAATGGCGGTGATGACTTTGAACGGATCGATCTGTTTGGGCACCGGCAATTGCACCAAAATGCCGTTGACGGCCGGATCGGCATTCAGCTCAGCGACCAGGGCGAGAAGATCCGCCTCGCTGGTGTTGGCCGGGAGGTCATGTTGAAACGAGTTCATCCCCGCCGCGGTCGCGGTTTTTTGTTTGCTGCTGACATAAACCTGGCTGGCCGGATCTTCGCCGACCAGAACCGTCGCAAGGCCGGGAACGATGCCGTGTTTTTGCTTTAGCTCGGCAACCGCCGCCGCAACGCCGACCTTGAGCCGAGCCGAAGCTTCTTTGCCGTCAATACGTTTTGCTGAACTCATGATTTCATCCACTCTTGAGCAATGGGTGATAACACAGCCGGATCGCCTTTAACCCGCAAAATTTTTCGCCGGTCAGCCTGTCCCGCAACCACACTCACGCTGGTTTTAGAAACGCCGAAGGCCTTGGCTAAGAGGGCCGCGACAGCCGCGTTGGCCTTGCCCTTATCCGGCGGCGCTGTAACCGCGATTTTGAGAGCGAGGCCGTCCGGGGTTTTCATAACACCCTGAACGGCAGTGCGCGACGCCTTAGGGCTGGCGCGCACCGTCAGCACAAGGCCGTCCGATTCGGTGCGGAAGAAGGAAATCACGCCTAGCAGAACCGGCTATGCGCGCCCGCTTCCTAGATCAAGCCAATGCGAACCTGGAACAGCACCTGGCGAATAAAATAAATGGCGAGAAGCAAAACGATCGGTGACAGATCAAGGCCCCCGAAAATCGGCAGAACTTGACGAATGCGCCGCAAGGCGGGCTCGACGATCTGGCCCAGGGACGACATCACCATGCTGACGAACTGGTTGTATGTGTTGATGACATTGAAGGCGACCAGCCAGCTCAGAACCACCGATATGATGACCGCCCACATGTAGAGGCTGAGGGCGACGTCAATAACCGTCAGAAGAGGAATGAGAATAGTGTTCATTGGCGCGTTACTCTTTCTGGCCCTGACATGTGCGCCCAATGCGGCGGCGCACGTCCCGCAACCGTTACCCTACTGACCGGCTCCCGGCGGCGCAAGCCGGGCGGTGGGGCAAAATGCGTTTTGGAACTGCGGGTTAGAGCGATATTCGGTTGCCTTGACTTCGGCCGACTTTCCCACCATTCTCCCGCCGATTTTGCGGGAGGGGCGCGCAGCGGCGCCGCCTTTTGTAGTGTTGATTGGGGGCCGTAGCTCAGTTGGGAGAGCGCGACGTTCGCAACGTCGAGGTCAGCGGTTCGATCCCGCTCGGCTCCACCATCAACCCCATGGCTTCACCTTCCCGACGTCCCTGCTTGAAACATCTCGGTTTCGGCAAAGGCTTCAATTTTGCTTTTGATTTGATCGCGGGCGGCGCGAAACCGCGCGCGCAGATCGGACGGCGTAAGGGCCGGATCGTTTGACGCCGGATCGGCGATGGGCCAGTGCAAACGCTGGACCCTGACGGGCACCACCGGGCACACCTCTTCGGCGCATAAGGTAACGACCAAGTCTATAGTGGACACATCAATGCTATCGACGGATTTCGATGCATGCCCGGAGATGTCGATCCCAACTTCGGCCATGGCCTCGCGCGCATACGGATTGACCGTTGTTGGGACGGAGCCTGCGCTTAGAACCTCGGCGTCTTTGCCGAAAATTTGACGGGCGAGACCTTCAGCCATTTGACTGCGAGCCGAATTCGCAACACATAGAAATAGTATTTTCATGAATTATTGTCTCCGCCGGATGCCGGGGACGCGGCACAATCCGCTACTTTATTTTCCCCGGCGTTGAAGTGTCTTTGCGTTCTGTTCGCAAACGCGACCAGCGAGAGCATCACCGGCACTTCAACAAGAACGCCGACCACCGTGACAAGCGCGGCCCCCGAGTTAAGACCGAAGAGCCCTATGGCGACCGCCACGGCCAATTCGAAAAAATTGGACGTGCCGATAAGGGCGCAAGGCGCCGCGACAGAATGGGGCACCCGCCAGGCCCAGGCCGCAAAATACGCGATGATAAAAATACCGTAGGACTGAATCAGCAAGGGCACCGCGATCAGGGCGATCAATAAGGGACGATCAAGAATAATGTGGCCCTGAAACCCGAACAGGAGCACCACCGTGGCAAGCAGCCCGATAATGGAAAACGGCTTTGCCCGCGCCGTAAACCGCGAGACGGCCGCTTCTCCTCCGCCCCTGTGATGGAGCATGAACCGGGTCGCTGCGCCGGCCGCGAGCGGAATAAGCACATAGAGCACGACGGAGAGGAGGAGAGTTTCCCACGGCACCTGAATGTCCGTAACACCCAACAGCACCGCCACAAGGGGTGCGAAGGCGAAGATCATGATGATGTCGTTAAGAGAAACTTGAACGAGAGTGTAATTGGGGTCTCCGCGGGTTAGCTGCGACCACACGAAAACCATGGCCGTGCAGGGGGCCGCCCCCAGCAAAATAAGGCCCGCGATATACTGACCCGCATCTGCCGGATCGATGAGGCCCGCGAACACGCCCTTGAAAAAGAAAACGCCGAGCGCCGCCATTGTGAACGGCTTGATGAGCCAGTTCACAACGACAGTGATCACCAAACCTTTCGGGCGTTTGCGAACGTCTTTGAGGCTTGCGAAATCGACCGCAACCATCATCGGATAGACCATCGCCCAGATCAGCACCGCGACGGCGAGATTAACGGACGCGTATTCCCAAGAGGCCACCAATTGAAAGGCGGCTGGAAATAATGTTCCGAGAAGCACACCGACAACAATGCTGCCTGCCACCCAGATCGAGAGATAGCGTTCAAATACTGGCATCACAAACCTTTGGCGCTGGACAGACGGTATGCACGGCGCAGCAGATGCGGCGGACATGCCCGAAGAAATTTTTGGTCATGCGGAGTTTTTTTTCCTGGTCGAGCGCGCCTCAGACACCGCGCGCGGAGAACATACGGGTGTATGACCGGCTTGATTTTCGCCGCAGCAGTTCTCGGTAAGATACGCAAGAAGCGTATTCATCCGTTCAAAATCAGCGGTTTGAATAAGCTGCCGTCCGTTACGCACTGCGCGCACCAGCCCCGCGTGTTTGAGCTGACTTAAGTGAAACGACAAGGTTGCGCCGGGAATGCCAAGCGCCTCGGCGATGTCGCCGACAGGTAAACCCTCGGGGCCGGCCTCCACTAGAAGCTTAAAAATTTTAAGGCGACCATCGTGCGCAAGCGCCGCGAGAGCTGTCACCGCCGTATTTATTTCCATATTTCTATAATAATAGAAATAGAGGGCGGGTCAAGCCATCCAGCAACCGTGCGCAGATCACATGACGTCTTTAAAAACGTCTCGTTTGATATTGTGGCGTGAAGGTTTGGTGCCGAAGTCCGGCGCGCCAAAGGCCACATGACCATCGGGAATGTTCAGAGGCTTGCCGCCGCGCGCGACAATAGAGGTGCCCGCTGAAATAATGCAGTTGCTGCCCACGCTCACATTCCCAACGACCCGTCCGCCGCCGTACAACACCACGCCTTCGCCAAACGTCGGACTGCCGGGCGCAAACGGATCCGCGCCGATGGCAACATTTTGATAGGCACAGAAATAATTGCTGTAGGAGGCGCGGCCAAGGACTGTGCCAACCGGATGAACCAGTGCAAAAATCGGCGGCAATTCGACTTCATAAAACGCGTCCAAACCGTGCAACGCTTTATTCAGCCCATAGGCTTTCGCCGCAAGCGATGCGAACCCGGCTTTAAACGCCGTGTTGGAGAGGTAATACAAAAAAATCGCGTACTGATCGGAATGCAGGTGATTGAACCGGGGGCCATCGTGATCCCAGTATCCTTTAATGCGCACATGACGAATGCAGTGCTCTAGCCGGTCGAGCGCATCGCCCATCACACGGCTGACAGCCTCGGCCTCGTCCGTATCGGGAAAGAACACGCTGAGTTGCCGCGCCACGTATTCAGGCAACGCGACGGAGGGAAGACTAAGGCTGAAAGGAGCGTGCGCGGATTCTTCCATGGAGCGAGGGTACCCGGCGTGAAGTGTTCAATTACGACTGGACGTGCTGGCCCTCACATTAATGCCGTTGGACACCAGATGCGAGCGCAGTTTGATAGGG
>JAUIGX010000141.1 GCA_030432435.1 Alphaproteobacteria bacterium | reverse complement strand
AGTTGCCGCACGCCTGAACTGGCCGTGCTTGCGCATCAATCTGGATAGTCACATCAGCCGGATCGATTTGATCGGCAAGGACGCCATTGTCATCCGCGACGGTGTGCAGGTCACCGAATTCCGCGAGGGCCTTTTGCCCTGGGCGCTGCAAAGCCCCATGGCCATCGTGTTCGACGAATACGATGCCGGACGCCCGGACGTCATGTTTGTGATCCAGCGCGTCCTCGAAGTGGAAGGCCGCCTCACCCTGCTCGATCAGAACAAGGTGATTCATCCGCACCCCGCCTTCCGCCTGTTCGCGACCACCAATACCGTCGGCCTCGGCGATACGACCGGGCTGTACCACGGCACGCAGCAGATCAACCAGGGACAGATGGACCGCTGGAACATCGTCGCTACGCTCAACTATCTTGAGCACGACGCTGAACGCGACATCGTTCTGTCGAAGATCAAAGCCTACGACAACGCCAAAGGCCGCAAGGTTATCTCTAATATGGTCGACGTCGCCGACCTGACCCGCGCCGGGTTTATGGCCGGCGATATTTCCACGGTCATGTCGCCGCGCACCGTCATCAGCTGGGCTGAAAACAATTTGATCTTTGACGATCTCGGCTATGCCTTTCGCGTCACATTCCTCAATAAATGTGATGAAACCGAACGGCCGGTGATCGCAGAGTATTATCAGCGGTGTTTCGGCGAAGAGATTTCCGGCTCGGCGGTTGAGGCTGTCGCCTAAGGCCGAACCCGCCGCCTTGTCGGAGTCGGCGTAGTTTTAAACGGACAATGCCCGTGAAGAACACATTACCAGGCGCGGCCGACCGGGGGCCGTCCAAAACCGAAGTTTTCAAAAGCGCCACAACGGCGACCATCAAGGCTTTAGGTGGGGTCAAGGAAGCGACGGTGAGCTATACGCCGGTGGCCGCTAATCTGCGCGCCGGGATTTCACCGGACGGGGAAGTTCGCCTGCCCATGCCCCCGCACAAGCTGACCACTGACTCCGTGGTCCGCCTGCGCGGCGCCGCCGATGCCGCGGCCCTTCGTCTCAAACACCATGACGCCGCCGTACATGCCCGCCGCATGCCCCTCAACAAGGATGCGGTCGATGCCTACAACGCCATGGAGCAGTCGCGAGTAGAGGTGATCGGCGCGCGGCAATACACGGGAGTGAGCAAAAACCTGGGCGAGGCGTTGGAGCAACGGCTCGCGCACGAGGGCTATCAAACCGCCAGCGCCTTTTCTCACATCAATACCGCCGATGCGCTGCGGGTGCTTATCCATTCTCGCTGCGAAGCGATCAATATGGGCACCGTCAGCGCCCATGTGCGGGATGTTTTAAAATCCGAGTTCGGTACCAAACTAGATTCCGATCTGGATGCTCTTGCCGACAATGTCGGCAATCAGAAAGCCAGCGCCGATATATTGCGCCGTCTTATCGACACGCTCGACCTCGAGCACGATAACCTCCAGGAGATCGAGCAAGAGGAAGACGACGGCGATCAGGACGATGCCGACCAGGAGGCCGGAGAAGAGGAAGGCGACGAGAATCAGGGTGACCAGGAAGACCCAGAGGTCGAGAGCGGCGAAGCGCCCTCCGGCGCCATGGAGATGGATGCCGAGGCCCCGGAAGACGATGAAGGACAGGCACAAGGCGAGGCGACCGCGGAAAATATCGACGAAGATGCCGAGGCCAGCGACACACCGCCTCAGCCGGGCCATAATCGCGGCACGCATAAGGAACGCTACCGCGCCTTCACCACCCGCTTCGATCAGATCGAAGACGCCGCCGACTTGTGCGATCCGCAAGAACTGGCGCGTTTGCGCGTCCAGCTCGACCGTCAACTCGCCCACTTGCAGGGCGTTGTCTCGCGGCTGGCCAACCGACTACAGCGCAAGCTGATGGCGCAGCAACAGCGCAGTTGGGAATTTGATCTGGAAGAGGGGTTGCTGGATGCGGGCCGCCTCGCGCGCATCGTCGCCAACCCCACCCACTCGTTGTCCTTCAAACGTGAGAAAGAAACCAAGTTCCGCGACACCGTCGTGAGCTTGCTTATCGACAATTCCGGCTCTATGCGCGGGCGGCCCATTTCCATCGCTGCGATGACGGCCGACCTCCTCGCGCGCACGCTGGAGCGCTGCGCCGTAAAGGTAGAAATTCTCGGCTTCACCACCAGCCAGTGGAAGGGCGGGCAATCGCGCCGTTTGTGGACGGAAGAAGGGAAGCCGGCCAATCCGGGCCGCCTCAACGATCTGCGCCACATCGTCTATAAATCGGCCGACATGCCGTGGCGGCGTGCACGCAAAAATCTCGGACTGATGCTCCGGGAAGGCATCTTAAAAGAAAACATCGACGGCGAGGCCCTCGCCTGGGCGCATAACCGCCTGGCCGCGCGCGGCGAGCAGCGCCGTATTCTTATGATCATCTCGGACGGCGCGCCGGTGGATGATTCGACCCTCTCGGTAAACCCCGGCAATTACCTGGAACAACATCTGCGCGAGGTGATTGCCTACATCGAAAATAAATCCGACATCCAGTTGCTGGCCATCGGCATCGGTCACGACGTCACCCGCTACTATCGCCGTGCGGTCACCTTGATGGACGCCGAGGAATTGGGCGGCGCAGTTATGTCTCAGCTCACCGACCTGTTCGAAGAAGACCATCGCTCGTCCCGGTTCGGCGCCGCACCTCTGGTCGTCTAACAAACAGTAAAACGGTTACGTCCCTTTACCCTGCAAGAACTTCCGGTCACGCGAAAACCCTTCGCCGATAAAATCATAGACCGCACGAATGCGTGCGCTGCGGCGCATATCGCTGTGGGTTACCAGCCAGGTCTCCATGTGGTGATCGAACTCGCGCGGGAATATACGCTCCAAGTCGGGTTCCTCGTCCGCCAGAAAACAATCGTGCACACCAAGGCCGATCCCGGCCTTGGTCGCATGAAGTTGTCCGATAAAACTGGAAGAGCGGTGCACGATTCGCTCGCGCGTAAAATACGTTTCCAGGCGCTGTACAGCCGGGTTGCTGTGAGCCATGGTTTCGTCGAACCCGACGAGATAATGGTCTTTAAGATGAGGCACTCGCTCGGGTTTGCCGCAGCGCGCGAAGTAGCTTTTCGCGCCGTAGAGTCCCATGACGATGTCACCCACGCGTTTGGCAATTAAGTCGGGCTGATCGGGCCGGAACATGCGAATGGCGATATCGGCTTCCCGCCGCACCAGGTTAGCCGCACGGTTATCCACCAGCACCTCGACACACACGCCCGGATACTGTTCGTGAAAGGCCGCGAGCCGCATCGGCAACCACACCGAGCCCAGCCCTTCGGTCACTGAAATACGCACTGTGCCGGTTAGGGTCTGTTGCGCGGCATCTGCCTGGCGTTCGATGGCCAGCGCTTCTTCTTCTACCCGCCGCGCACCGGCCAGCACGCTCTCGCCCGCCTCCGTCAGCAACAATCCCTTGGGCGTGCGTTGAAACAATTGCCCCTTCAGTTGCTCTTCCAGAGCGGCGATACGGCGACTCAGAGTGGGCTGACTGACAAGAAGGCGTTTTGCAGCTTTCGAAAAACTTCCTGTCTCTGCTACGGCGATAAAATCGCGTAGAATGCTCCAATCTAGTCTATTCATATTATTACCTAGTGATATGCTAATTTATGGAATTCCATTCATATTTTTATACCGTATCTTCCCCGCCTAGCAAAGACGGCTCGTCAGCCCGGCGGCCGCGCAGAAGGGAAGAGAGCGATGAAAACCAATAAATACATAGCCTTAACCTCAAGCCTCGTCATAAATACGCTGATCATGACCACACTCGCGATGCCCGCCGCCGAGGCCGCAGATACGGGTCTCAATCTCATCTGGTCCGATACGTCGCAGACCCTCAATCACTCCACAGAAGCCCTTCAAGCGGGCCGCACAGATGAAGCCGCGCGCCTAGCCGAGGCCGCCATGACGGAGACCCTGAGCTATGGCGAACGGTTGATCGCCGATCATAACCTCTGCGTGGCATTGGCAGACCGCGACACTGCCGCCGCCGAACCGCACTGCCGCGCGGCTTTGAACGCACCGGCCCGCATGATCGTTAAGCCGGTTGGAGAGACCCTCAAGATTCGCGCTGGCCGCGCCACCTTCGTTCCGTCGATCCGCGCACAGACACTCTCATCCGTAATGAGGGGAAATATTCGACATGCGTTCGAGCATACGGCTCCGCAACTCGCTGAGTCCGAAACACCGCGTCACTAAAATCATTTAGCAAACAAGCAAATCTCTAATGCCTTATGCCGTCACCGTTACCCGCCTTCGTCTGCGCGCCGCGCGCTTTGTCCTGCCGTTTTTTTGCATAGCTTCAAAAGCAACAGACAAGCTCTGGCCGCAGACGGAAGCATTGCGGTCGCGCTCCGCCGACACCGTGGCAGTTACTGGACTGTATCCGTGTGGCGAGATCGCTCTGCCGTACGCGCTTTTATGATGTCCGGCGCACACAAACACGCCATGCCGAAACTTGCCGACTGGTGCGATGAAGCCGCTCTCGCTCATTGGGAACAGAACGATGCAAAGCTTCCGAGTTGGGAAGAAGCCGAGTGCCGCCTAGCTGCCGAAGGCCGTCTGTCTCACGTTCGGCATCCCTCGCCTGCACAGGCACAAGGATTAATTCTGGGAGAGCAGGCAAGCCCTGAAACCGCGCTCGGCAAAAGTTTTTAACGCACCGTTTGCGCTTTAAGCGCTCACGGATTGCCTTTGTTGATAGGCCGTCAACGCGCGCTCGGCCTCGCCTACGCTCTTGATCAAGCTCGGCATAGCGCCCCGTACTTTTTCAGTATCAAGAGCGTTGTCTTCAATAAACTTGGCGAGCGCGCTAGGCCCCTCGGCTCCAAACTGAGCACCGAGACCTTTCAACGCATGCGCGGTGCGCTTTATCTTAGTTTCATCGCCCGCAGCCAATGCCGCCGATAGCTCATCTCTGTACTTAAGCATGTTGTCGCGAAATGTATCGAGCATGGGCGAAAGAACATCCGCGCCCACCATTGCACCCAACTCATCTAGGGTCGACGCGTTCAGTGCCGGACGCTCAGGTAGATCAAGGTTCACGGGCGATGCTCCTCGTTCGTCATCATCTGCACTTTCTCCAAGGCACCGGTCGATCTCCGCAGACAAGGCCGGCCAGTCGATAGGCTTGGTCATAATTGTGGTGACGCCCGCGGCTTTAAAGCCGATGTGATTCTCCGGCACCACATCGGCGGTCAGAGCGATAACGGGCAGGTCCGCGCGGCCGGACCCTAGCGTCCGGATCACTCGGGTAGCCTCCGAGCCATCCATTACCGGCATCTGCATATCCATCAGCACAAGATCGAAATCACCGGCCTTAACGGCCTCCACGGCCAACGCGCCGTTCTCTACACCTTCGACCGTATGTCCCATACGGGTGAGCATCGTCACCAGAAGAAACCGTGACGTCTCGATATCCTCTGCAACGAGAATATGGGAAGGACGCTTTGAGAGTAGCGCACCCGGCTTTGTGCGGGTTTGCGCCATCACCGCATCTAAGCGCGCTTTACGCATAGGGAGTTTGACGTGGAACGTCGAGCCTTTGCCAAGCTCGGAGGCCACCGAGATTTCACCTCCCATGGCATCGGCGAGACGGCGAGTAATGGCAAGCCCCAGACCCGTGCCGCCGAACCGACGAGTCGATCCTTCCTCAGCCTGGGCGAACGGTTCGAATATTTTATCGACCTGGTCTTTCGACATACCGATGCCAGTATCGGCAACCTCTATATTCAGAATTACGGTATCGTCGTCATACGGTTTCGCACCTAACGTAACAATCACTTCGCCGGCTTCCGTAAATTTAATGGCGTTCCCCACCAAGATAATCAACATTTGGCGAAGACGTGTGGGATCACCTATCAGCGCATCTTCCCCATCTACTTCAATGCGTGCTTCGACCTTCAGGTGTTTTTTGGCGGCAGCAGATTGTAAGATTTCACTGGTAGCGCGCATCACCTCCCGCAGGCTAAAGGGCTTTTTCTCAATTCTTATTTCAGAAGCCTCAATGCGTGTGAAATCGAAAAGGTCATCAAGAAGATTTGAAAGGTCGCTCGCCGATTGCATGAGGCGGCGCATGTTGCCGCCTTGCTCGGCCGACAACTCGCTGTTCTTGAGTAGCTCAGCCATACCGAGAACGCCCGTCAGCGGTGTACGCAACTCGTGGCTCATCATTGCCAAAAATTCTGACTTCGCTGCATTGGCCTTTTCAGCGCGCAAGCGCTGGTGTTCCAAATCGGCGCCAAACCGAACCATCGCGACCATAGGGCCAAAGCACGCCATGACTACGTTGGCGACCGCCGTCAGCCACGTTGCCGGACTCAGGGCATACAGCGTTACGTCGGGAAGCTGCATAAGACCGGACTCAAACGCGAAGTAAGCCCCCGCCAACACCGCGCAAGACAACCCCACGACGGCCGCACCGACTCTCGTCCCAAAGAAGCAAGCCGCCAGAATACCGGCACCGACGAAAAACACGGTTACTTCCGTAGCCAAACCGAACGACGCAACGCCAACAGAGCCAATCAGAAACATAATGGCAACGACTATCCCGGCCCGAAACGTCAGTGAAAGTTGTTTTCGAAAAGCAAAGGTCGCCAGCAAAAGCACCATGAACCCAATGTGTGCCCCCATGACGGGTAGCCAACCCTGAGAGAAAAATCGCGAGAGACTCGCCGCAAGGGCCGGCACTGCAAAAACAATCAACACAACCAGTGTCGTGTTACACACGTCCGAGCGTATTTCGGTCAACGACCTGGAAGGCAACGCCATATTGTTCCCGCAGTCATTTACTCCGCGCGATTCCGCCAACCGCACGACAGGCCGTATTAAGAAAATACGGCAGGCGTAGTATGCCCGACCCCCTCATTCGAGGGTCAACTTTTTTCAAAAAAAAGAACTCTTGCCCCCACCCCAATAAAAACGCCGCGCCGATGGATTACATTGGCGCGGCGTTAGTCGTTCTCGGCGCTGACGATTAGAAATTCACGCGTGCCTGCACGCCAAGGGTCCGCCCCCGGTCGGCAAAGGCATAATCGGAATTCATGCCGAATGTCGGACCTGAAAGCGGCGTATCCCCGCCGAATTGAATGAACCGTTTATTCGTCAGATTCCGGCCTACAAAGGCGAGCTGCCAGAATCCGTCGTCGGCCCCGATGGCAACGCGCGCATTCAAGGTCGCATATCCGCCCTGAACCAGGTCCGGATCAAACGTGTTTGACGCGTGGTATTTAGAGGTGAAGAACATATCCACCGTACTGTCGAGACGATAGCCGTCGGCAATCGGGTAATGGAAATTCAGCGCGACCGTGCCCTGAATGTCCGACACCAACTGATTGGTGTTGCCGGTGTAATCGCACAGATCAGGAACCATATCCCCATCAAGGTCGACGTTAGGCGTCTGCCCGAAATAACATTGGCCGTTGCGGAAATCTTTAAATTCGAAATCCGTGAACGCTAGGCTGCCGGACAACGTTAGATTTTCGTGCAACCGCCACCGGCCGTCCATTTCCACACCCATCACCTCGGCACTGGCAGCGTTACCAACGTTAAAGCCAAGCGTGCCATCGAAGATGGAAATTTGCAGATCATCAAATTCGGTGAAAAAGCCGGTGATATTAAATTCGGCGGCTCCTCCGAACAGCGTGGTTTTCGCGCCGATTTCATAGTTGTTGGCCTGCTCGTCATCGAAAACGAACGAGTCTGCCATGGTCGGCGATACGCCGCGGTTGTTGGCGCGGAAGTCGAAACCACCGCTCTTGTAACCGCGCGCCCAGCTTGCGTAGAGAAGCAAATCGGACGAGGGCTCAAAGACCAATTTGACGTCAGGCGAGAAGCGGGTCTCTTTCAAGGTGTCGGACACCGGCAACGCGCCCAGCTGCGAAATCAAAAACGCACCCGTTGGCCCGAGAGACGCTAGATTAGTAGATGTGATTCCGAACACGCCTGCATAAACCGTCGGCGCGGCAATCTGTGCAGCCGGCAACGCGCCGCCGCCTTCCGCTTGAACAGTCAAGCTGCGCGTACCGCTTTTCTTCTCATGGCTGATGCGTCCGCCCAGTTGCAATTCCCATTTATCAAAGGGCCGAACATTAACTTGCGCGAAGGCTGAATACAGATCGGAATCGACGTTGGCCGTCCGGGCCGCCTGGGTACCCGATAGCAAACTACCGGCGCCGGGCGATTGCTGGTTAACCGCGGGAATTAAAATCGAAGTGGGTTGGACAACGATTTGATCGGCGTAGTCATGATCACTGGTCTGAAAGTACACACCTCCAACGAAGTCATAGAGCTCGTTGACCGGCGATGTCAGCCGCAACTCCTGGCTATACTGATCGTAATCTTCCTGCAAGCCGGCGAAGAAAACGTTAGCGCCAGTATAGTCGCAATCGCACAACTCGTCGTATTTCAGGCCTGAGAAAGACGAAATGGATTTGAGTTCGTAGTCGCCGATATTCCAATCAACATTCAGCACATACGTTTGCAGCTTGTTGTTGCTGAAGTCGCCGTTCGAGCTGCGTTGACGGTCGAGAGTATTGTTGAGCGCGCCCGCATCGGCACCGAAAACGCCGACGAGAAGCTGACCGTATGTCAGTCCCGTAAAGGGGCCCGCAGAGGCCGGGGTTTCATTAAGCGTTTCAAGCTGACGCCCGAGGACGTCGAAGTCGCTGTACTCTGCTTTCACGCTGGCCGTGATGTTTTGCGTCACGTCGTATTCGACCGTGCCGCGGATCGTCCAAT
>JAUIGX010000140.1 GCA_030432435.1 Alphaproteobacteria bacterium | reverse complement strand
GCGTAGGTTGAGGTTGTTCACGCCGCCTGTACCCGAACTGACGTTCGTGGAGGCATTGGTCGTGCCCAAGCTTCTTTGCAATGCGGGAAGACGGTTCACCGCATCAGCAATGTTCGGCTCGGCGATTGCCTCGAGAACATCAGCTCCCAACACAGATACCGGTGTCGGTGCTTCGAATCCGTCGCGCACAATGCGCGAACCGGTGACGACTATTGATTCCAGCTCCATTTGAGCCTGCTGGGCCTGCTGCGCATGAGCACCCTGTGGTGCCAGCGCCAATAGAGCAAGGCCAGCTGTGGAATAAAATAAGCCCTTCATTATCGGGCTCTTAGAACGAGCGTTATACATATAGTTCTCCCTTTGGAGCTTTTTAAACTTAAAGATTAAAGGGCGACGTTGGTTCGATGGACTGATTCCAGAAACACCTTAGTTTTCTAAACCCTAAGCAGATGCTGGAACTTCGTCGCTCCCCAAACTGACTGAAAAACAGTCACCTCCCTCTAAGCGCCCGGAAGATATGCGATACCGACTCTGCAAACTAGCTAACAATACAATTCCCGACCAATTGGTCGGTGTCAGTTGCAAAAATGTCGCAATGTGCAAGATATATGCGCAAAGTATTTACTACTAGAATTCACATTTCTCATCGCTCTGGCCACGAACCCCATTTTCGATACAAATCACCTCCCAATATTGCAAAGCAGCATCGCGACACCTCGCCTTCAATTAACCCCCCAGTTTCGATCTGGTCAGAGCGCAAAAAAAAGGGAGGCTAGGGTTACCCCTAGCCTCCCAATCTTAGCGAGATCTTTCGATCTTAGTAGGTGAAGCGAACGCCTGCCCGGAACATCCGGCCAATACGATCATAGTTGTCATTGTCCATGCCTGCGAAGTAGGCACTCGTTCCACCCGCAATACGGGGCGGAGCTTGGTTGAACAAATTTGTCGCTGTGAAGAACATCTCGGCATGGTCATCCATGACCTTGTAGTTGAGAGCAAGATCGAAGATGTGGTTCGCTCTGATGCGGTTATCATCAACAGTGGTTGCGCCCGCTGTCGAAACCGGACAAGCCGACTGACATTCAACAAAGCTGTTGTTGTACACACCTGCACCTATGCCGCGGTACGTCAACGTTCCTGAGAATGCATCGAGTGCATAAGTGACCGATGTGTTCCAACGGAAGTGCGGCGTGCCCAGACCGATACCGGCACCCAACCCGAAGCCATCAAGGTTTACACCTGCGCCTTCAATGGTGTTTGTACCTTTAATTGGATCTGGGTCAGTTGACGTCAGATGGAACACGTAGTTCGCAAGGCCGCGGAAGCTAATGTCACCGTCTAACCCGGGCACCAGACTATCGAGCGGTGTGGTGTAACCGAACTCAAAGTCAATACCATCGGTCTTCTGGCTAAGAACGTTCAGCGGTTGCACGGCGATAAAGGTGATAAGGCCACTGCCGTTTCTTTGAATGCCGCCACAGAACTCCGTAATACCTGCGGAACAACGGTCGATCACATCTTGATCATCGAGGATGCTAATCGCGTCCTTAATCTTGATGTGGTAGTAGTCGAGCGAGGCCTGGAACCCAGGAAGCCAGCTTGGCTGCATTACAACACCAACACCGGTTGTATCAGCTTTTTCCGGCGTCAGGTTGGGGTTGCCAACGTCCGCGGTAATAATTGCGTACTCTGTGCCCAGCACCGGATCAAAGATACCGCCTGTACCAGCGCGGCCATTGTTGAACAGATCACCGAGGTTTGGAGCCCGAATGTCACGTGAACGCGTCGCCCGGAATGTAAGATCGCTGATGGGCATGTAAGTCGCGCCCACTTTCCAAGTCGAAACGAAACCTGATTCACTGTAGCTGGTTCCGCGGTATGCCGCGTTCAACTCAAGTGACTCAGCCCAAGACTCATCTCTGGCCAACGGAACCACCGCTTCGACGAAACCTTCCGTGACGTCGTATTTAGCATCGGTTGCCGCATAGTTGCCCGCGAAGAACGCTCTGGCTTCATCAAGAGCGCTAGCAAGGCCTTTGACCTTCTCTATACGGTGCTCGATACCCAGAGCGATTGAGACGTCACCAGCCCATGTTGAGAGCGGAGCACCTGTGACGCTACCTGCGAAGATATCCTGCTCGAGGATTGTGATCGCGTAACCAGTGTCCGAAACGTAATCAATCGCGGCATTTGAGTTCACGCCAGTCCCGAACACATTGTAAGGTACGCAGCCATCGCCGGGGTTGGTAAGGGTCGAACGGCAAACAAATGCGCCCGTGTTCGGATCGACAACAGAATTAACAGCTTGGCTGAATCTTGCGTTGACGAGGTTGTCCGGCGAACGAGTGGAGTTATGAGTGGTGCTCTTGGAATAGTACGCATCCCAAACCCAATCAGTATCGAATGCGTCAAAGTTGCCTTCAATACCACCGACATACCGGCGTAAAGTACGCTCGTTGTCTGCTTTAATGTACGGTCCGTCCTTCAACCAAGACCCTATGGTCAGGCTGCTGATGCCGTTTGCATCCATCTGCGCAGCGACCGAGGCTGGAATAAACGGATTGTCTCGCTGAACCGTGATGTTGCCCAGACGAAATGACGGCACAACCGAGTTGTTCTTGGCGTGAGTGAAGGCCCAGGACAGTTCAGTGTAAACGTTGACATTGTCGCTTACGTCATAGCTTGCGCGACCAAAGAAGTTCGTACGTTGGACTTGCAGCGCCAGCGTCGGGATACGGTCAAAGCGGGATTGCTGCCAATCACCACCACGTTGAAGACTAGCGGTACGGGTCCCAACAGTGAATTCACCAAAATCATACGGAGCTGGCGTCCCACCCTGAAGGAACTGGATGCCGCGAAGCGGCGAGGTTGAGAATGCGCCGTTGGCGGGGTTGAGGTTGTCGCCCAGAATGACGCCGCCGGCTGTGCCGCGCGAGCTACCCACACCGTCTTGCATCAGATACTGAGGCTGAGTGGGGTCTGCGAACCAATCCGGGTTCGCGAAAATCGCCTTACTGGTTTCGTTGTATGGTCGTACGCTGCCTTCTACGCCAGGCGTATAAGTGTGTTCACCGAAGAACAAGAAGTGTCCGCGACCGTTAGCAAAAGGTGTGCCGGCTGTCAGGGAAAGCTTGAAATCTTCGTTGTCGCCGTAGGTCGAGATACCGCCCGACACTTCACCCTTAACTCCAGTGTATTCCTTGTCGAGGACAAAGTTTACAACGCCAGCAAGAGCATCAGATCCGTAAACAGCTGAAGCACCACCCGTCACCACGTCTACGCGGGAAACTAGGCCGCCGGGGAATCCGTTGATGTCTACCGCGCCACCATTGTTATCAAAGCCCGCGAGAGTCGCACCCACCACGCGCTTGCCGTCCAAGAGCACCAGGGTCCGTACCGCGCTAAGTGCGCGAAGGTTCAACTGGTTAACGCCACCTGTACCCGAGCTAACATTCGTGCTCGCATTTGTCGTGCCGATGCTGCCCTGCAGAGCCGGAAGACGATTCACTGCATCAGCAATGTTCGCCTGCCCCATGACGTTGAGATCATCTGTGCTGAGAACCGATACGGGGGTCGGTGCTTCGAAGCCATCGCGCACGATGCGCGAACCAGTGACCACGATCTGCTCAAGATCCACTTGCGCGGTCTGAGCTTGTTGCGCCTGGACGCCTTGAGGCGCCAACGCCAATAGCGCAAGACCTGCTGTCGAATAAAGCAGGCCCTTGAATAACGGGCTCTTTGAACGAGCGATAAACATACATTTCTCCATTTGAAACATTCTAAACTAACGCTTAGGGTTGTGTTTTGTGTGGCGGCTCAACTCCAAGCCACCCCAGATGCTCACCGACAAAAGCCGGTGCTCGAACCCTGACGAGTTCTCACAACTGATTGAAAAACAAGCCCATCTGCGCGCGGGAAGCTATGCGAAAGCCGGTCTACACACTAGCGAACAATACAATTACCGACCACTTGGTCAGCAACCGTTGCAAAAATGTTTCCCTTTGCGGGTTTTGCTGCTCAATTCTTAACCGCGGAGATTAAGTGTATAAAATTCACGCACAATCATAGACCACGACGTCATATCGCACCGTTGAGCAGATGTACGTGAGGTGAAAACAAATACGCATGAGACAAACGACAAATGCTGTCGTTGATTCACTTGGCCCCGGTAGCGATCTTTTATTGTCGAGACGGTCGGAGGCGCGAGAGAGCCAGCACTCACATAATGAGTTTAATTCCTACCGTTCCTCCCGTGCTGCGCCACTTGACGTGATTTCTGTCGCGTTGAAGTGAGTAGAACCCCGCAATACCGATGTTGATGCCAGGGCTGAGTCGGTATTGAGTCTGCACCATGAGTCGGTTCGCATACTCATCTATTGAAGCAGCCCTCACCACACGGCGATTCGAACTACGAAAATCTGTCGAAAACGCCCATGATCCTGTTCTGTAAAGAACCCCGGTGGCCCACGCAGCTTCACGGACACCACTATTTAGGCGCGCATCGTGATACGCAGCGCCAACTTCCCAGCTATCATTACGCCATTGCACCACGGTGTTCCACGCCTCGACAACACGCGGATCACTTTGCTGGGCTGTTACCCGAAAATATCCGCCAACAAGATGAAGGGTTCCGCCCAACACCCCCATCTGCTGGGATGCTGTTACGTCGATCGCGTTACTCGGCTGCTTTGCCTTATCAACAACGCCTTCGGTTTGGCCCAACGATGGACGATAGCCAATTCCCACCTGTAACCCACCGATGCGCGGCGTTTGGTATGAAACACCGATATCTCGACTAACGTGGCGTTTGAAGGTTAGGCCGTCTCTCTGTGGAATGCTGGTCCGTGACTTGACCATGGAACTGAATATTTCGTCGCCAACCGCAAGGAATGCTTGCGGTGCAGGACGCCCGACCACCAACTCATTGTAAGGATTTCGCACCCCCACTTGCATCTGGCCGTACGGGCCGCCGACCTCTATGTAGGATTGCTCCGCATTCACGGACGACCAATTATTGATCACGAGGCGGGTGTATGCCCGCACATAGACGGACTCATTCAAATTTGTGCGCGCATCTGCAAAGACACGTGTGTAATGAAACTGCCCAACGGGATTTAACTTCTCGGTAGGCGCCTCTGCATCATCAGCAAGAAACAGGAGCTGCGTGAGTATTCCGCCCAGCCGGATTGTTGTACCGGAACTGTCCTGAGCCTGCGCCGGCAACGAGCTAATCGTTAAAAGCACCGCCGCAAGCACGCTCGACATCGAACGTCCTCGCAACCAAAACAGGCTCGTCGTTAAATTAAGCGCGTACAAACAAGAACTCCTGCGACTTTCCAGAAGAAGGTGTTGGGGGTTGAGCGCACGGCTTAGCGCCCATCGTGTTATATTCGCAGGGCATATCATTAGTCTAGAAATCTGCCGCCAAGCTCATAGAGAAGCGCCGTTCTCCGATGTAGGCGAAGAACAGATTGTTTCCACCTTGCAGATCCCAAGCATAGGTGTTCGTCACATTTTGCACACGCACGCGTAACGTTGCCGGCGTTTCAAAAGCCTTGAACCGATACCGCGCCCCCAAGTTGAGTGTCGTATGCGACGGTACCTTCAATGTGTTTGCCGCGTCGGCAAATCCCTTCTTTATGTTCTCGACACGGGCATCCACGGATATTCCGTTCCATTCCTTCGGGCCGTACTCAACATCAAGGCGGCTGATCCGAGGTTTCGCACCTATTGGCACGCTTCCGATTGCGCCCTGATCCACTAAGTTACCCGACACCCGCGCTTGCAGAAGGACTGTTCCCGCAACGACGGTGAGGCCGTCTATCACCTCACCCGCGAGAGACAATTCGATCCCGCGGTGACGCAACGTGCCGAGCCGTGTGTACAGATTAGTAGGGTCCCGCTCGAAGTACGGCTTCTTGATCTCGAAAACACCTGCAACCAATTGGACCGAGGGCGTTATGGAATAGCGCAATCCTGCATCGATTTGCTCGGTGATGCTGGCAGGTTGGGCTTCGCCGCGGTTGCTCGCCTGTTGAGTGGCAACCCCGGACTCTTCAAGCCCACGCGTATAACTTCCGTAAAATGTCAGGGATTCGCTCACGTATATCGAGAGGCCGCCGTTGTATAGCCAGGGGTTGCTACTGCTGAGACTTATGGGCAATCCCGGCGTTACGACTTCACGGTCGTAATAGGTTTTCTGTAGACCAAGGCTAATTGCGCCAACTCCTGGCCAATTGCCTTGATAAACTGCTCCACCGGTCCATTGGCTTGAGTCATCGGTCCCGCGCTCGTCAAATACGAAAGTAGGCTGCGGAACCGGCGCAGGAATACCAATAACACCCATCCCGCCGGATACGACATCGGTGCCGCCGAACAAGCGCTTACCTTTACGGCCACGCCCAGTCAGATGAACCGTGTGGCGCCGTGGCCCCTCGGCAAAGACACGGGAGACGCGGATTTCGCCCGAGTAAGACGAAAAAAATTGTGGCGGTGACGACAGGTAAGAGATATCGGCAGTGCCGTCGGCTTGCGTATTCGAGTAAAAAGTTAGGTGGCTTATCGGGCGGTCGTAGTGTGCGCGAAATATGGCCGCGCGTATCGTCCATTTATCCGACGGTGCAAAGCGAGTGATAACCCCATAGTTTGTGTCCGTTTGTTTGTATAATGCCCAGTCCTGCGCGTAGTTCACCCGCCGGGGGATTTTGGGAGGAAGTGATGACCCTTGCACAAAAATCCAGGGACTGGCTTCCCAATCGGCGCGCACCGCGCGGCCCCAGAATGGAATCACTTCGACGTTATCTGTTGGGCGCCACCGGAGTATAGCGCCAGCAGACCAGTCTTCCGCATCCGTGCCATTATCTTCCTCAACATGTTCCCAGCGACCGCCGAGCGACATTGATAATTTCCCAGAGATCAGCGGGATTTGGCTATCCACTTCAACCGATGCCTGATTGTAGGGCCCGTAGCTGATGAACGGGCTAACCAGAAACTCGTCTCCGGGAAGCCGCAAGCGCACATCGACAATGCCCGTCGGCGCCGGAAAGGGGTAAGATTGCGCGCCAATGCCAACACGCACTGTCGATCCTTGCATTATCCGATCAACAATCACTTCGCCCGGCCCCGACGATGGACGATCGAAGTACATACCTTCGATACGCACGTTTCCCGCACTCATGGGATTAAAGCCACGCGCGTTTCGCGTGTCATATAGTCCTATGCTCTCGTCACCTACCGACGTGCCGAAGGCATCCTGAGCAGACGAGACGGCATTGTCTGCCGCACGTTGCGCATGTGATGGACCAGCCACGCACACAAGCGCAGCTGCCAGTAAACCCGGCACCACTATTCTGCTAATCACCCTAGTCCCCCTGTTTTCGGCGGCGCTACTCACCCTCAATAGCTTCACGCGCCGACACCCAGTCCACAACCCCTCAGTCGAACACCTTCATTACGTGCATTATATATTCTTTTTGTGCGATTGGGAGACGGAGCGCAATCATCAATACGGCTGCGGACGAGCCATCACAGCCACAACCCAGCACCACTCGCTTCATTTGCATGACTGCAGCGGAGAGGTGCCACAAGGCAGTCCTATCCGCAATATTTTCTCTAATTTCTATCAATTTACGAAAAAAATTGTGAAACTCGACGACGATAGAAACCTGCGCAAGCGGCCAGATCACAATAGGTTTGAAGGGTTTCGCGCAATCCCGTCTATTCAAAAAAGCGCTGACCGCCAGCAGGGGTGCCGACGGTCAGCCGTTGCTAGCAACTGGAGGGAGAGCCAGTAGCAGCAGCGTAGCTCTAGCAATATCTAAGTCTGCACGGGGCAGAACTCTATATTGAATACTGAGTATGTGCGTAGCATCGAGAGGGGGATACCTCCCCCTCTCGAGATCAATTTACATCTGGAACCGAATACCGGCGTAAAATCTACGACCAACCGTATCGTACATTTGCGGGTTCACCGTCATGTACCAGTAAGCCGTACTGCCAACCACCGGCGGACGCTTGTTCATAAGATTCGAGACATTCATATACGCTTCCGCAGTCCCGCCATTGTCCATCTCCAAGAAGGAATAGGTGAGCGCAAGATCGTGATAGAAGCGACTAGCTATATGGTTGAAGTCAATCGTCGGATTCGTTGCCGTCGAAACCGGGCAGCTACCCGCGTTACACTGAATGTACTCTTGAGTTTCCCCGCCGTAACGCCCCGAACTCATGAACCGACCGGTCCACGTGATCGAGATCGGGTCAAGGGTGTAGTTGGCGCTGAAAGTCCAACGCCAGTTCATCGGGCCTTGACCGCTATTGGTGCCGGCATAGTCGACCACCGGATTTAGACCATCATCGCGCCGCGAAAACGCTACGTGCGTTCCGAGAGCGCGAAGGGAGAGATCACCAGACATAGATGGCATAAATCGGTCCAGCGCCGTCGTGTAGCTGGCTTCAAAGTCCCAACCCTGCTGATGCAAGCTCGCAAGATTGAATGGCTGACTCTCGACGATTTTGATTGTGCCGAGCGTTTGACCTGCTGCCGGAGGATTGCGCTGAATTGCCGCACACAGCGCAGTTTCACCGGCGAAACAACGATCGACCAGCACCTGTCCACCAACCGTGGCAACTGCCCCTTTAATGTTGATGTCATAGAAGTCAACTGACGCGCTGAAACCCGGCAGCCACTGCGGCTGATATACAATGCCTGCGCTTGTGGTATCCGCCTTCTCCGGATCAAGGTTCGGGTTGCCGGTGGTGCTATTCAGGAAGCTGACCGGGGGTTCACCGGGACGGAAAGGATCGAGCAGTCCGGGAGACTGTC
>JAUIGX010000139.1 GCA_030432435.1 Alphaproteobacteria bacterium | reverse complement strand
GAAATTGAGCTCCCAGCTCCTGATTCTCATCCACATTGACCTTCACCAGCCTGACTTTGCCGGCGTATTGCTTAACGAGTCGCTCCAAAAGCGGGGTCAGCTGTTTGCAAGGACCGCACCAAGGCGCCCAGAAATCTACAATAACGGGTGTTTGCTGCGAGACCTCGATCACGTCGGCCATAAAACCGGCCGTATCAGTGTCCTTTATAAGGTCGGCTGTATTTTGCGCGGCAGAGCCGCCTTCGCCAGATTGTCCGATCAACATGTACTTGAAATCCTGTTTTATCTCTCAACCGCCCGAATTCCGCGCGGCTGCCGTTCAGCGCCAGACCACACGACGAAAGCTCCGCCGCCCGGTTCTAGTGCATGTGTGGTCGCCCATACATGAAAGCAAGCGCCCCTCTCGGGCTCGGTTTGAGTGTGCCTCAAGCCGAGCCTGTTGCAAAGATGTGCAGGGGCCTTGCAATGGCTTTCTAAACCAGTATAGTCCCGCCCTTCTTTACCCGGGCACCGAATTTCGGTCGCTTTACGGTACGCGAGCGGGCGTAGCTCAGGGGTAGAGCACAACCTTGCCAAGGTTGGGGTCGAGAGTTCGAATCTCTTCGCCCGCTCCAATTTCTAAAACCCGGAATCTCCGAGAGTCCCAGACTCTCGGTGTGGGCTCATTTTCGGATACGAAAATGAGCCGCAGCGAGTGCCATGTCATTTCCCAGGGGCAGGCCAAACCGGATATGCTAGAGTTATGAAGGCATTGGCGGTCGTCGGCACGACGAACGGCACATGTACGCAGCAAGAAGGGGCCAGGTCCGCGCAGTTGAGGACACCAGGCGCCGCCGGGGGAGACGGGACATGCCAACACATACTTTGTCCATCATCGCGGGCGAGGACATCGCCAGAATCATCGATAAGGTGGTCGCGGTCGCCACGCGCAAAACCGGAGCCAAGAAATCGGGCGCGGCCTCATCCGAATTTATACGGTTCATACACCGATTCTTCGAAAGCAGCCCCCCAGACGAGTTGAAAGAACGCTCCGCGGAAGAGCTTTGCGACGATGCCCGCGCCGCATGGGATCATTTGCAAATCCGCAAACCCGGCGCCCCTAAAATTCGCGTCAGACCCTCCGCCGACGGGTCTCATGCCATCGTGCTGATCGTCAACGACGACATGCCTTTTCTTGTCGACTCTGTGACGGCCGAGTTAGAACGCATGGAGGTGACCCCTCACCTTCTGATCTATCCCCTCCTCTCCGTCGTACGTGACAAGGATGGACGACTGACCACATTGCCGGAGCGCACCGAAGAAGGCGCTGCACCGAACACAGCCGTCGAATCCCTGATGCACATCGAAATTTCCGATCTGGCGGAAGACGGGTTTAGCGAACGTTTAGTCGATAATCTGACCTCGGTGCTCAGCGATGTCCGCGTTGCCGTTCGCGACTGGCAAGCCATGCGGCGAACAGCAGCGCATTTCGCCGCCGACTTCGTCGGGCCTATGCCCGGCGTATCAGCCGAACAAGCCGAAGAGGTCGCCGACTTTCTAAAATGGCTGCACGACGATCATTTTACCTTTCTCGGCTATCGGCAGTATAGCTTTGAACAGAAGGGCAAAACGCGCATTCTGCACATCGACAGGGAGAACAGTCTTGGCGTTCTTACAAAAGAGCGTCTGACTGTATTTGACGGCGTTGCCGACAAGGCGCCTCTGCCGCCCCAGTTCGCCGCTTTCCTCGACAGCGCGGATGTATTGCTCATAGTCAAAGCCAACCAACGCGCGACTGTGCATCGCCGGGTACACTACGACGTCGTCGCCCTGAAAGTTTTTGATGCCAAGGGCCGGCCCAACGGCATTCATTTGTTTGTCGGCCTCTTCACAGCAGATGTGTACACGAACAGTCCGAATTTCGTCCCTGTCCTGCGCCGGAAGATCGACCGCATTCGCGACAGTGTGGGATTCCGGAAACATAGCCACGACGGCAAAACACTTCAGAACATAATGGAGAATTTGCCGCGTGATGAATTGTTCGAAAGTTCGGACAAGCATCTTCTCGAAACAGCCGTCGGCATCTTGCATTTACAGCAAAGAGCGCGGCCGGCCGTTTTTATACGTCTCGACCAGTTCGAACGCTTTGCATCGATTTTGGTTTTTGTGCCGCGCGATCGGTACGACACCACTCTAAGGCTCGCTATTGCCGATATTTTGGTGAAAGCGTTTGAAGGCCGACTGTCGCGGTATTTTACCCAAGTCACCGACAGCCCCTTGGCGCGCATCCACTATATTGTTGCGACCCGTCCGGGACACGTTCCAAATGTCGACGAAGAGGACATAGAAGCCCGCGTCGTCAAGGCGGCTCAGTCCTGGACCGATGATCTACAAACAGCCCTGGAACAAACATACGGCGAGCGCGACGGCGGGAAAATTGCAGACATCTACGCCCATGCTTTTCCCGTATCTTACCGCGAACACTTTGAACCCAGCGCCGCCGTTGACGACATCGTCCGCGTCGACGCTTGTCTCCAGAGCAACGAGGTAGGCATTCATGTCTACCAACCGCCCGGCGCTACATCGGGCATTGTCCATTTCAAAATTTACGGCCCGGGCGCGGCCATTCCGTTGTCGGATGTTATTCCTGTTCTCGAACACATGGGATTTCGCGTGATCGGCGAGGAGCCGTTTCAAATCCGCCCCATGGGAAGCGCCGGCGGGCGCGGCCCTGTCATGCTGCACGATTTCGAGATGGCTGCCGCGACAACCCTTGCGGTCGATATCGGCAAGGTCCGCGACGGAATTGAGGAAGCCTTCCGCCGCGTATGGTCCGGCGACATGGAAAGCGATGGATTCAACAAGCTCGTGGCGCTCGGAGGTCTTGCGTGGCGCGAAGTGGTGATCCTACGCGCCTATGCCAAGTACCTCCGGCAAGCGGCTTTTCGTTTTTCGCAAAACTACATAGAAGATGCGCTGGCTGCACATCCCAAAATTGCCGCCAATCTCGCCAAACTGTTTCTGACGTCTTTTGACCCGGCACTGCACACCGCATCCAAGACAAAAAAATCGAAAGCAAGCGCAGAAAAACTTCGCAATGAAATCCTGGCTGCGCTGGAGCATGTAAGCAGCGCCGACGAAGATCGAATTCTAAGGCGATACTTGAATTTGATCGACAACACGCTGCGGACAAATTTTTTCCAGGCCAATGCCGAAGGAGAGCCCAAATCCTATTTATCTATCAAGCTCAATAGCCGAGGCATTGAAGACCTGCCGTTGCCGCGGCCAATGGTTGAGGTGTTTGTCTACTCGCCGCGCGTAGAAGCCATACATCTTCGCGGCGGCAAAGTCGCACGCGGCGGCCTACGCTGGTCCGACCGACGCGAAGATTTCCGCTCCGAGGTTCTTGGCCTTGTCAAAGCTCAGATGGTTAAGAATGCGGTGATCGTCCCGACAGGCTCGAAGGGCGGCTTCGTTGTAAAGCAGCCGCCGACCGGCGGCGGACGCGAAGCCATGCAGCAAGAAGGCATCGAATGCTATAAAACGCTGCAGCGGGGCCTTCTTGATATCACCGACAATGTCGTGAAGGACAAAATCGTTCACCCCTCCAATGTCGTGCGCCGGGACGGTGACGACCCCTACCTTGTTGTCGCCGCCGACAAAGGCACAGCGACGTTTTCCGATATCGCGAACGGCGTTTCGGCCGAATACGGGTTTTGGTTAGGAGACGCCTACGCCTCTGGCGGCAGCGCAGGCTACGATCACAAAGCGATGGGCATTACCGCGCGCGGCGCCTGGGAATCCGTCAAGCGCCATTTCCGCGAAATGGGCACAGACATTCAAAACGAAGATTTTACCTGTGTGGGCGTCGGCGATATGTCCGGCGATGTCTTTGGCAACGGCATGCTTCTGTCGAAGCACATCAAGCTGGTCGCGGCCTTCAACCACCTGCACATTTTTGTCGATCCAAATCCGGACCCCGCTAAAAGTTTCGCCGAGCGCGAACGATTGTTCAATCTGCCGCGCTCAAATTGGGCGGACTATAATACGAAGCTTATTTCCAAGGGCGGCGCAATCTTCGATAGAAGCGCCAAGTCCTTGAAGCTATCTCCGGAAATTAAAGCGCTTCTCGATCTCACGAAGTCTGAGGTCACGCCGAACGAATTGATGACGGCGATTATACAGGCGAAAGCCGATCTGCTCTTCTTCGGCGGGATCGGCACCTACGTAAAAGCCGCGACAGAGTCTCATGCCGATGCGTCCGACCGCGCCAACGATGCGATTCGGATCAACGGCCAGGAACTGCGCGTCAAAGTCGTAGGCGAGGGGGCAAATCTCGGCATGACGCAACGCGGTAGAATCGAAGCCGCCAAAACCGGTGTGCGAATGAACACCGACGCCATAGACAACTCTGCCGGTGTGGATTGCTCCGACCACGAAGTAAACATTAAGATTCTTCTCAATGGAGAGATGAATAGCGGCAAACTCACGCTAAAAGCCAGAAACAAACTACTTGTTGATATGACCGATGAAGTTGCGGATTTAGTCCTTCGCGACAACTACCAGCAAACCCAGACCATCACTCAACTGCAGCAACGGGGCGCAAGTGTCCTGGAAGACCAAGTGCGCATGATGAAGGTGCTGGAACGCCAGGGGCTTTTGAACCGCCAGATTGAGTACTTGCCCTCCGATGAAGAAATCCAGGAGCGAGCAGCGGTAGGACAGGGCCTTTTTCGACCGGAGCTTTCCGTCTTCCTGCCCTACGGCAAGATGTGGCTCTACGACAAAATCGTTGCAAGTGATTTGCCCGACGACCCGTTGGTTGAAGAGGATTTAATCACTTACTTCCCGACCAAATTGCGAAAGACCTACATAAACGGCATCAAGCGCCATAAGCTGCGGCGCGAAATTATAGCCACGGTCATCACGAACAGCTTCGTTAATCGCGTCGGCCCGTCGTTCCTCACTAACATTATGGATCGCACCGGCATGGGGCCGGTCGATATCGCACGGGCCTACACGGTAACGCGAGCGGCCTATGGTTTGCGGGAGCTGTGGAATGCCGTTGAATCCTTGGACAACAAGGTTCCTGCGGAAATTCAAATTAATATGCTGCTCGAAATCGCCCGTATGGTTGAGCGCAGCGTTTTATGGATGCTGCGGCATACATCCACGCCAATCAATATGGCCGCCACCATCAAGAAAATTAAACCGAGCGCGGATGAGCTTCGCAAAACCTTGCCGAATGTTTGGTCCGATGAAGTCGCAACCTATGTGGACGCACAAACGCATTCTTATATGGCGTCCGGCGTGCCCAAGAAAATCGCCTACGATATAGCAACGATCTATCGCCTCGCCTCGGCAAATGAAATTTCAACCACAGCCGATCTCACGAAACACACACAAGCCAACGTCGCGAAAATATACTTTCTCGTGGGCCAGAGATTTGGTTTGGATTCGCTGCGTGCCCGGTCGGAGAATTTCGCGAGCGGCACCCATTGGGACAAGCTCGCCGTCTCTGCCGCGATTGAAGAGCTATACGGCCATCAGGCGACAATCACCCGCGCGGTAATAACCAGCACCAAAACAAAAACGGTAGCCGCCGCAAAAGCACTGGAAACCTGGATCGAGCGCAACGCCCCCAGTATTGATCGCTACGATCAAGTGCTGACGGAGATAAAAGGAGCCGACACCTTAAGCGTATCGATGTTAACCGTCGCGATCCGACAGCTCAACGCCATGACGGCGTAACCACTTACGACCGCTGTTGCTTCGCGGCACAAAGCGCCGTCCATTCGGCACGGAGGGCGCCGTAGAAGTCAGCGGCAAAGGCCGGCGCATCGCAAAGACGTGAGTCTAGAAAACGAGACCGTAGCGCTTTGCGCAACTCCGCAAGCGCGGCGAAATCGCCGGCAAGGCCCTGTGCGGTCGCCACCAGATCGTTTGCGGATTGCGCGACGCCTTCGGGAAAACCACCGCTGGCGAGATGCGCGGCCGCCTGACGGCCACAAAACCGCTCGCCCGCAACCGTCAGCACAGGCACGCCCATAAGCAAAGCTTCACACGTGCTAAGCCCGCCCGAGTAAGGTGTGGTGTCGAGAACAATATCAACGTCGGCATACTGACCGAGAAACTCCGCATGTGAACCGCCGGTCTGAAATATAATGCGGTCGGTTCCGATACCCTCATCCATGAACATGCTGATAATGCGGCCCTGCTGAGGTCCCTCAGCTAAGAAATGCCCGCTTAGAAGGAAACGAGAGTCGGGCACCGCGCGCAGCACCGCAGCCCATCGCGCGATGGACGCAGGGCCGATTTTGGCAATTTCACCGAAGTTTCCGAATGTCACGCAGCCCTTTGTTAGACAGGGCGCAGCCGCAACGGGCGGGGCATAGGCCGGAGGCCGATAACAAATGTGATCCGGCGCGAACCGGTTAACCCGCTCGACATAGTACCGATCATCTTCTACCGGTGTATGAACCGGATCACCGAGCAAAACATCGATGGCTTCAAGGCCCCTGGTATCTACATAGTTTCCCCAGGCTATCTGCAGCGGAGCAGGCTTTGCCGCAAACGCTAAAAGGCGGTTGTTCGGCGCATGCCCGGACAGATCAATCAGAATATCGATGCCGTCCTGGGCAATAAGATCGGCGAGACCGTCTGCTGTGAGCGAACGCACGTCCCGCCATTTGTCCGCCGCCGCACGGAAAACTTTTGTGTCGCCGTCGGTCTTGGTCGTCGTCGAATAACAGTAGACTTCCCACGAAGCCGGGTCCCGCGCTTCAAGGACTCGCGGTACAAAAAATAGCATGGCGTGAAATCGAAAGTCGCCGGACACAAACCCGATGCGAAGTTTCCGGTCCGGAGAAAAATCACGCTCTATCCCGGCGATGCGCGGCACACGATTGCCGTGCATAGCGCCGAAGGTTTTGTGCTCAGCGAACAGTTCATCCCGTGTCGCCTCCGGCGCATAGTGCATACACATGAGTAAGCTGGACCTAATGGCCGGAAGCTCAGGCTTCAATGCAAGAACAGCCCGGCGATGGGCGACGGCATCCAAATTTCCGTCGTCAACCAGATCAGCGAGCCCTACATACGCGGGTGCAAAGTTCGGATTAATCGTCAGTGCCTTGCGGAAGTATTTCTCGGCGTCCGCCTTGAGTCCCCCTTCAGCAAGAACCACACCCAGGTTGACGTGGGCATCAGCATGCGCCGGGATCAGTTCAATAGTTTTGCGATAAGCACTTTCCGCCGCGGACAACCTGCCTGCGGCATGCAAAGCATTGCCAAGATTAAACCGAAGTTCTCCAGAGCGCGGCGCATGGGCAACCGCCTCTATAAGAATGGCCGCGGCACTCTCTACATCGCCGGTAGATTTTAAAATAAGCGCTAAGTTGTTGTAGGCGCCGCTATGACCCGGCCTGAGTGCCAGCACGCGGTAGTAGCTGTCGATGGCGTCTTCAAGTTGCCCGTCCTGTTTCTGCGCATTTGCAAGATTGAAAAGAATGTCGGCTTGATCCGGCGCCGCCCTATGGGCTTCAAGCAATACGCTGACGGCCTCGTCGCTGCGACCTTGGCTCAAGAGCCCATTACCGAGCGTATTCAAAAAAATAGGGTTTTGGGTGTTGGTGGCAATTGCCGCGCGCGCGCAACGCTCCGCTTCGCTTTGCTGACCTTCATCCTGCGCGATCACCGCAAGCAAGTTTAAGGCATCACCACGCTCGGGAGAGCCGTCCGCAATCGATGTTGCAACGGCCTTGGCGGCAGCGCGATCCCCGGATTCGTAGTGGGCAATGGCTTGATCTAACATTTGGAAACCTTATAGGCCGGATGCCTTTCGTCCTGACGATATAGCATCAATCGGCGGCAATCCCCGCCGCCGCAGAGAACTGCATCGCATGAAGACGGGCATACAGTCCATTGCGTTCCATGAGCGCCTCGTGCGCACCGGCCTCAACAACTCGCCCCTGATCAATGACACAGATTTGGTCGGCGCTCGCGATCGTCGAGAGTCGGTGAGCAATAACAAGCGTGGTACGTCCCTTTTTCAGGGTTTCCAGGGCCGATTGCACCTGGCGCTCGGTCTCGGTATCGAGAGCCGAGGTCGCCTCATCAAGTAGTAGAATCGGCGCGTTTTTAAGCAGGGCCCGCGCAATAGCGAGACGTTGACGCTGCCCGCCGGATAAGGTCTGCCCGCGCTCGCCGACCATAGTGTCGTACCCCTCCGCGAGGGCCGCAATAAACTCGTGTGCCCCAGCCGCTTGCGCCGCCGCTTCCACGTCGGCATCGCTTGCCCCGGGCCGACCATAGCGGATGTTCGCGCGGACCGTGTCATCGAAAAGCACCACATCCTGACTCACAAGAGCGATGGACTCGCGTAGTGAGGCCGTGGTGACATCGTGAATATTCTGACCGTCGATCAAGATGGCGCCGCTCGTGACGTCATAGAACCGCGGAATAAGGTTTAAGATCGTCGTTTTTCCCGCCCCCGATGGACCAACAAGGGCCGTCGTTTTTCCCGGCGGAACCACAAAACTTACGCCTGAAAGTGCAGAGATTTCGCCCTCGTAAGAAAAACCGACTTTATCAAATCGAATTTCTCCGCCTTTGACGGTGAGCGGCGGCGCCCCCGGCACATCTGCGAGAGCCGGTTCTATATCAAGGACCGAGAACAAGCGCTCCGCCCCCGCCAGGCCTTCATTGATTTGCGCGTTGGCATTGGCAAGCGCTTTCATCGGCCGGTAAGCCGACAGCAGCGCGGTGATGAAGGAAAAAAACGCACCGGCAGACGTGTCGCCCTGAATGACGCGCCAGCCGCCGTAAACGATAACGATGGTTACAGCAACGCCGCCCAGAGTTTCCATAAGCGGGCTCGACAGCGCCTTAACCCGCTCGGCCCGAACAATAAGATCACGGATCGATGTCGTAATCGCCGCTGCGCGCGCCGCCTCGTACTCTTCCATACGGTAGCCTTTTACAAGGCGAATTCCGCTCA
>JAUIGX010000311.1 GCA_030432435.1 Alphaproteobacteria bacterium | reverse complement strand
GGCACAGCGCGGCGACGATCTCGGCCTAAGCGAAGACGAATTAGCATTCTACGACGCGTTGGCACAAAACCAAAGCGCGTTGGATGTACTGGGCAATGAAGAGTTGCGACAGATTGCTCATGTGCTTGTCGAGCAACTCCAGAAGAATGTCACCGTTGATTGGCAACGCAAAGAAAGCGCCCGCGCCAAGCTGAGGGTTCTGGTTCGACGCATTCTGAAAAAATTTGGATACCCACCAGACTTGGCACCGGCTGCAATCAACTTGGTTCTAAGCCAAGCCGAAACGCTTTTGCGTTGGCAGGCACCGCAGTAGTCGGCGGATTTCAAGCCTTGAGCGGAACGACCTTTCCATCGCCTTTTTGCGTGGTCGCAACCAAGGCCCATGCCTCCATCAACTTTCGGCGTTTGTCGAACAGGTCAGACCTGGCATAAGCGGCTTCGGCTTTGTCCTTAATGCCGTGCGCCAACGCTGCCTCGATTACTTCGCGCGGAAAGCCCGTAGTCTCGCCTGCCCAATCACGAAAGGTGGAGCGGAAGCCATGGACCGTGATGCCGCCACGTCCCATGCGGCGCAGCACCGCTGTCATGCTCATATCGGAAATCGGCTTGCCTGCCTTTGTTTCGCTGCCGAACACCAGCGTATCGTCGCTTTGCCGTGATCCGAGCAAAGCGATGACAGCATCCGTCAACGGAACGCGATGTTCCTTGCCCGCCTTCATGCGCTCGCCGGGTATGGTCCAAAGCTTTGCGTCCGGATCGACCTCTGCCCACTTCATGCCGCGCGTCTCGCCGGACCGTGCAGCAGTCAAGATGGTGAATGCTAACGCCCGGGCTGCGACGCCGGAACGTTCTGATAGGTCGGCCATGAAATCGGCGATCTCCGCATGGGGCAGCGCCGGGTGATGCTTCACTGCGCGCACCTTCTTCGGTTTCGGCAAGAGGTGGTCGAGGTGCCCTCGCCAGCGCGCGGGGTTGTCGCCGTTGCGGATACCAAGGGCTGAGGCGTAGTCGATCACCGCTTCAATCCGCTGGCGCACGCGGTTCGCTGTCTCAGGCTTTTCCGACCAGATAGGCGTAAGTGCTGCAATCACATCCGACGTCTCAACTTTGGCCACTTGCACCGCGCCGATTTTCGGGAAGACATAGGCTTCGAGGGTCGAGGTCCATTGCGCGGCGTGTTTGGCATTCTTCCAGCCCGGACGCTTGCTTTCGATCAACTCTAAGGCTGCGTCGCGGAAGGTCTTGGGCTTTGCCTGCCGCTTTTTGGCGATGGGGTCGCCCCCTTCAGCAATCAGTCGCCGCGCTTCCGCCGCCCGGTCGCGCGCCATGGCGAGGTTTACCTCAGGATAGGCCCCAAGGCCCAGATCACGCCGCCGTCCTTGCACTTGGTAGCGCAGCACCCAAGAACGCGCGCCGGACGGTTTGACATAGAGGAAAAGCCCGCGCCCGTCGCCATGTCGACCGGGTGTTGCTGTCTCCACCTTTCGTGCACTGAGCGGCATATCGTTCCCACATTTGTTCCCACACTTTGTAGTGATCTGGGGTGTACGTTGGCGAACTGCAATGGCGCGGTGCGAATTTTTATTCATTTAAAGCAAGGTTATTGACGTACCGCTGCGGGCAGGAAGGATCATGAGAGAATGAAGATTCTACGGACTTCGTCTCCGCCACTACCCAAGAAATCATGGGAAA
>JAUIGX010000138.1 GCA_030432435.1 Alphaproteobacteria bacterium | reverse complement strand
GCGATGCGCGACGAGTTGCACTATCTATTCGGCCCTGCCCAAGCCGGAGTTATAATAGGCATTGCATCATGTATTATCGAGCAAGACCGAGACCTTGCCGCTATCCTGTCCGCACTCATTGCAATGGAAACCGACCGCGAGGAACCGCGCGAAGAACCCAAGGAGGGAAATTGAGATGGACGTGTTTTTTCTGTTCGTTTGGTATGGCGGGGCTAATAAGTCGCTGGATAAAGGATACGGAATTTGGCGCAGTATCTTTTGGCCCTATTATCTGGGGCAGTTTTTGGTTCTCCACTTCACACTCAAGCCGGACCCCGCCCCATGACCCCCGCTGTACTGGACCAAGTGGAGCGGGCGTTGGCGTTTTACGCAGACTTCGACACGTATGAACCGGGCTATGAACCCCTGCCATGTGGGTGTTGTTCTGACCTGTCAAAGCCAATTGAAAATGACGCAGGGGCTACCGCCCGCAAGGCCCTGTCCGCTCTACGGGCGGCAAGGAAGGAGGGGTAGATGGGGTGCGACTGCATCAGCTACAATCGGCCTCAAGTCTGGCAAAAAACACGGCGATATTATACTTCGCATACCCATTGCAGAATCGTGTAGGTCGTGAGACGCTTCCCACATCATTTTGATGGAGAAGCATTCCGATGGCCTACAATCTTTTCATCGCTTACGATCTGATGCAGCCCGGCCAGAGCTATGACGCGGTACGAGACGCGATCAAAGGTTTGGGCAAATGGCACCAATTCCAGTACTCACTTTTCTACGTGAACACCCAGCACGACCCCAGAACAGCGTACAATCTTATCGCGATGCACTTGGACACCAACGACCGATTGGCCGTCATCAACGCCGAGAGTGGAGTTGTAAGCAACTGGGATAATCCGCCCATCGACGCTATAAACGCCATTTGGTTCTCGGCGTAGCTCGAAGCGGTCGGTTGACGGTCCAGCGATCTGCATGGGTATCATAATACCACACTTTTGCGGTAATAAAATACCTCAATCACGCTTCTTGTTATCCTTCTCGTCCGGCTTCTTGGTCAGGTCCAGCTTACGCATGATCTTGTCAAGCGCGTCGTCGGACTCGTCGGCCCCTACCTCGCGGGCGGCCTCCTTGAATTTTTCCATCTGTTTCTGCTTACTTGTTGCATCAGTCATTAGGGCGATCTCCATGCGTCACGGATTTGTAGCATTTATTGATGAATCTGGCCAAGAAGGCGGGCAGAAGGAAGGCGGAGCTAGTGAGTTTTTCGTGATGAGCGCAGTGGTATGCCGTCGTGACGGCGGGCATACCCTATCAAAAGCCTTCCGTGACGCTGTCAGAGAGCTAGGGAAAGGCCCTGGATATCACCCGCCGAAATTCACAAAACTCAGCAGCAACGTTAACAACAGGCATGTGGTATTCAAGCATCTTGGGCTTGCCCCGATCAGGCACGTTAGCGTCATTTGCCACAAAGAGCAGTTCGAGAACGATAGGATGCTCAAAAGGCACGGGAAACTATACTTCTTCGCGGCGCAACTCATTCTTGAACGCATCTCTTGGGCTTGCCGAGACTCGCATAGGGAACGCCCCTGCCACGACGGCAGATGCTTCATTGTATTCTCGGAGCGAGAGAGCCTGAAATACGAGAGATTTCAAGAGTACGCGAAAGACATCAAGGCCGGACGAAGCCTCTACGCATCGAATGCGGAATGGGCTCATCTTGATATCGACTCGATGTATTCACTCCCCTTTTCGGCGAACTGCGATGGGTTGCTCGCGGTGGACTACGTGGCAAGCGCAATCGGCAAAGCCATCGAACTTAACTGTGTTGGTCTCTCTGATGACAGACCAATTCGCCAATTGTGCCGAAACGTTTACCGCCCCAAGGGGAAGTGCTTCTCCAACGGTATCAAGCTCTTTCCAAAGTCTGCTGAATCCCTGCGTGAAAATGATGTGAGATTTTGGTGGATCAATAGATTGTTTGAAGGCGCGCGGACCTGAGATTTCACCCTCTCAGCAGCCTCTATGGCGCGCTCTGGCGCACTAGGCTGGCCTGCGGCGTCCGCGCGAGAAATATAGTGGATTCTTTATTAAGATTCAATGACTTCGTAAGTCATTGATTAGACTGCGATCCCTCCTGAACCAGTCCGCCGATATGTCAATCGCCGTCCCTTCGCGCCGATCAGCGCAATGTCGGCCCGCACCGCATCATCCGGACCCTTGGCAGTTCGGTTGCTGTAGCGGAAGGCGAACTCCGCAGCATAGCGGTGCAGATGCTTCTTACCGCAATGCTGGTACACGCCCTTCATGCCGCGCTTGAAGATGGAGAAGTAGCCTTCGACGGTGTTGGTGGACACTTCGCCACGCGCGTATTCTTCCATGCCATGGTTGACCTTATCGTGCAGCGCGAAGTGCTTTCCGAGGTTGTCGTACTGCATGGCTTCGTCGGTGTAGACCGTCGCTTCTGCGGCGATGTTTTCCTTGAGGATCGGCAGGAGCGTCTTGATCTTGAGGTCGTCCACGACAACGGACTTGGCTTTGCCGGTCGTGCGATCAACCAGCGTCAGAACCTTCATCTTGTGGCCGACGCCGCGCTTGATCGGCTTGCCCGGCTCGTGACCGATGAACGTCTCATCAACTTCCACCACGCCACCGCCGTTGCCGAACGTGCCAATGGTATCGTCGCGCATTGCTTCGCGGATGCGGTGAGACATGAACCAAGCCGTCTTGAGCGTCACGCCCAAAGTGCGGTGAAGCTGGTTGCTGCTGATACCCTTCTTGCTGGCGCACATCAGGTAGATGGCTTGCAGCCACAGGTTCATGGGAACATGACTGGCCTCAAAGATGGTGCCGATCTTCACGGTGAAGGGCTTGCGGCACTTGTAGCACTTGTACGCACCGATACGGGTGGACTTGCCGCCCATCTTGGAAACGCGGTCACGCTCGCCACACTTCGGGCAGGTTGCGCCATTCGGCCATACCCGCGCCTCTACATAATCGTAGGCGGCTTTCTCGTCGTGGAACTCTTTGCGGGACAGAACAGACATGACGTATCTCCTTGTCCCTTATATCTAGGGATTTGGAGTGGGTACGTCAAGTATAATATCGCCAAAAACACCGCAGGAAATCCTTGATACGCCTCAATGGGCGCGCGACGGAGGGGCTCAAGATTCGATTTGCGTGGACGCCTGCATTGCAGACGCGGTTAAGGCCCTGTGGCGTGCAAAAATATGGACGCTGGGATCGTGCTGCGGCCACAACAATCCAGATCTGCGCGGAATTATCGTGGAGAAGGGTGATCGTATTGCGGCCATGGCCATCCTCAAAGGGATTGACCCAAGCATCAAAATTGGAGCTTGGGAGCTGATATGGACCCCTACAGCGCCGGCATGACATCGAACCGCACGTTGCCGGTGCCGGTGTGCTCATAGGCAATCATGGTCTTGCCCTGATCGTAGCCTTCGGCCTCAACGCCCGTTCCCTCGATGTGGCTCACGTCCATGCGTGTGAAAGACAATTCGGCCCCGGTCATCGCGTCGTAGGTCTTGACCCTCGGATCCACGCCAGCGCCGCCGGAAATCACGACGACGGTGTTCGCGTCGATGAAACCCACGCCTTGCACAGCGCCTTGGTCGATATTCCAGTCGGAATCGTAGTCCGCCGACGAATTGACCTGCCCAGAAAAGAACTTCGCCTGATCGACTGTTCGGATGCGACGGTTTGTCGTGTCGGGATACTTGGTCAGCAGGACCAGCCTTCCGAAACCATTCCCCAGAATGATGTTCTTGTCCTGCGATGCCCCGGCCACCTTGAAGCGCGGAAATTCGTCGGTGTAGATGTGCGCGCCGTCAACGCGCACCTCGAACGGCAGAACCTCGTATTGCGTGCCGATGGCGAATTTCATGCCGCCAAGATGGATCAGGCCATCACCGTGGCCCCAATCCTTCGCGTTCGAATGCGCGGTATATCGGCCGGATTCGTGAAGGCTCAGCACCACCTGATCGTCGGTTGTGGATCGCGTGATCCATGTGCGGCAGCACTCCTGCACGAAATCTTGCGGATAACGGTCTCGGACCAGTTCGGGCTTGCCCATGATGGCTCCTACAGGTTCGGTTTTGCCGCGACGCGCTCGTAGTCGCTGCCGGTCGCGACGAGGCACACGAGGCCGTTGGGAAGCGTGACGGCCACGGTCCATGTCCCGGTCTTGTCGGAAGCGAAAACCTCCATCACCGCGCCGTTGGCCGCCATTCCAAGGCCCTGCACGGTCTCGCCGTAGGTATCCAGGAGCGCCGTGACTAAGGTCGAACGCGGGCCGCAGTTGCTTTGGGCGAAGGCCGGGGATGCGAAAAGCGCCAGGATGATGGCGAGGCGGGTCACGACTTACACCCCGCCGCCATCTTCTCTAGAAGCGTTCGCCCCGTCCCCAGAGACTGAGGCCCGCCATCAGCCACGAGGGCGCGGGCATGGGCCTTCCGATCCGCCAGCGTTCCATCACATATCGCGGCTTCATTTGGAGCCGTAGTCAGACAGCCAGTCAACGTCATCAGAGGTATCGCCAGAAGAACCTTCCGCATCGTCCATCCTCTTTCTGGTGGATTGATATTCCTTGGCCTGCTTCAGCCGTTCGGCGTCCTTGCCGCTCTTGCGGGCCGTGAACAACGTTGCGATGGCCCCGAAGAATGCGGCGATGATGGCGTAGAGTTTCATTTCAACGCCCTCGGGTCAGCGGTGTATGGGCGGGCCGCGCCGGATCGCTGCTGCATGGCAAAGGCAAGCGTCACCAGCGGCAGGATTTCCATTGTCCGGGCCGTCGCATCGTCCACGTCATAGCCAAACGCGAACGCGCCGACCGATACCAACGCCCGAATGACAGGCTCGCCCATGTCCATGATCAGCGCCGCCGTGGCCATAAAGGACCAAAACGAGCGGGTGATACCAATAAAGATCGGGTTGCGTTCCATTATCTCGCACCCCCTGCCACGGCGGGCATGATCCAATGGACAGGAACGCCAGCGGCTTCCATTTCGTGGCCGACCTTCATTGAAAGACGTTTGCTGTAGCGGCGGTTGCCCCTGCGAACATGCACAGCCGGATAGAGCGGCTTGCGGTTCAGACCGGCGAACTTCATGGGCGCTTCCTTGCGTCCGTCAAAGTGAACGATTCCGACGTATTCCATGTTCAGTCTCCTTTCAGAACGGCCACCATCCGGCGAACCACGCTTCGATTTCGGCCCATTTCATCGCGACCCACAGGCCAGCCCCGGTCAACGCAACCCCCGCGCCGGTCTGCGCTGCCGCCTTCCCGCCCCCAGAGCGGGCCGTGGGGGCGGGTGGGGGCTTGGCGGATACCGGAGCAAGGAAAAGTGCTTTCTCGGCCTCCCGGCGTCGTTGCAGGCCGCGCAGAACTTGCTTGCGCCCCTTAACCGTGGCCTTGTTCCATGCGAGGATGGCGTTCGCGGCGGCTTCCTTGTTCCCGGCGTTGAAATTCCGAAGGGCCGACGACTTCGAAAACGCCATCGGGCCGATGTTGTAGGCCAGCGAAACGAACGCGCCGAACTCATTTTCATTGATCGGCTGCGTTATCATCTTGTCGATCTGGCCCGCGAACTTCACGACAGACCGGCGGAGGTATTCCTCCGCTTCGGCCTTGGTGATCTTCATTCCCGGCTTCGGGTCGATACCAACTCCCGCCCCGGCGGTCGTGCCGTAGCCGATGGTCCAGATATTGGCCGGGCACCGATACGCCTCGGCGCGGAAACCTTCGAACTCTTTGATCAGGTCAAGTGTGCGCTGATTGATCATTCCGACCTCACATTAAACACGTTGGACGTAACGCAAGTGGTCTTGCTCGGAAGAATGCCCCAGAGCGGATAAAGGACCGTCCGGCAGGCTTCGACGTAGTAGGCCCCTTCGGGCAGGCGTGCGCAGCCGGGGGCGTTATCAATGAAGTCGGACAAGTCGTATGATTTCCGCCCGTCCAGCCCGCCTTTGTAGGGGATTTCGCCGGAACCGTGGCAGCCGGGCATGATGACTTGCGGATCAACTGCCGACCGAACGGACGCGGTGTATTTGCCGATGAAGGAGAAGTGAATGTGCCGATCCTCGATCACGATTGGCAGTTCCCCGACTACCGCGTCGCCGACCTGCAAGGATCGGGTTTCAAACCACCACGACGCGGGCATCTTCCAAAGCACGAGATAGGAGACGATCAGCGGCACGATCAGCGCCCACTTGCAGATTGCCTTTGCGCGCCGCTTCATTGTCCATTCCACCCTGTCCACGCCCCGGCGATGCGGTCCCACTGCGTTGCGATGAAGATCAGGGCCAGAACAGCCCATTTCCCCCATCCCCACGCCCACGCCAGCGCATCGAGGCGACGGTAGAACTTGGCCACCCTCGCAATCGCTTCCCGCTCTTCCGGCGAAAAAGGGAGCGCGTTTGGGTGTTCCTCCACTGCCTTTGCAAAGCGGTCGATTATTTCGAGGGGGGAACGGTCAGGCATGGATCACGTCGCCGAATAGGGAATGTCGTTGCCCGCGAAGTCGGTGTTGCCGACCCATTCGGAAATGCGCGACGATGGCTTGTGCATGATCTTGTGGACGCCGCCGATCTTCTCCATCCGGTTGTTGCGGATTTTGACGGAGCCGTCCCAAACGGGATTATCACCTTCGGTTATCTGAATTGCCGAACTGTTGCCGTTGGCCTGGCGCAGCTTGTTGCCCTCGATGATCACGTCATCGTAGCGTCCGGTGTAGGCGTCATAGACCTCGATACGGAACCAGTTGTTGATGCCGGTCTGGTCGGTCACGTTGGCATAGTTCCAATCGACATTGTTGTTGCGGAAAACCACATCCCCTTCAGCCGACATGACCGTCAGAACGTCGGTGTGGGGCTTGCCGCCGATATAGCGGGCGTCGGCAAACAGGTTCTCATGGATCAGATTGGAGCCGCAGACCTTGAGCGCGTCTTGCTGCATGCCCCGGAAGTCGCAGCGGGTAATCTCACCCACGAAACCCCTCTGTTCCTGCTTGAGAACCATCACGGCATTGCTGTCGAGAGATGTGACATTTGCCATCTGGTCGAAGCCACCGCCATTCTTGATCCAGATGCCGGGCAGAGTGCCGTTTTTCCCGATCAGTCGCTTGATCTGATTGGTCGAGCGCCAGTTGTTGAACGCGCCGAAGCGGGAATTGATCAGCACCTGCCGGTCGCCGAAATCCCAGCCGTCAGGGTCGTCGAAATCGCCCGTGAAGCTGTCGAAGATGATGCGATCCTGCGTCACGATAATGCCGGCAGGCATGGCGTCACGACCAGCCACCTTCATTCCGGCAGCGGGCGTACGCGCCCCGCATGGCGTCCTGCCGTCCCGCAGTCCGTCTACAAGGTCGTCATTCGTCGCCGGGGGATTTGGTGTGGCAGGCGGCGGGGGCGGACCAGGATCTGGCGCGGGGTCCGGGTCAGGCTCCGCAGGCGGTTCCTCGACGGGTGGCTCCTCCGTTGGCGGCTCATCAACCGGCCCTTCCCCTGAGTACTCGCCATATGGCAGCCCCCCGGTTTCGACTTCCTCCATCAGCGCATCAACGGCGCGCTTGATGTCTCTCAGGTGTTCAAGGAATGCGTCTTTGCGTGACATGGTGCCCTCAGATGATTGAGCCAGATTTTACGTTTCGAGTGATTAGACCGCCGGTTCCAGAACGGGTGAATGTGCCGCCAGTGGCGCTTGCGCCGGGGGATGCCGAGCGGCGGGCGGAAATATCGCCGTCATAAAGGTTCGGGTTTGAAACAACGGACGCGGCCTCAATCGAAACAGCCGTCAGCCCGTGTATTTGTATAATTACGGGCGCGCTGACTTGAGAAACCGACTGAACGTCATTCGCATTGAGTGCGTGGTTCTGGCCGAGGGCGGGGCTTGTGGTTTCGGATGCAGATTCAACGTCGTTCGCCAGAAGCACATGAACGACGCCAAGCGCGGGCGCAGAGACTTCGCTGGCCGATTCCACATCATCCGCAGCGAGCGCGTGAATCTGGCCAACGACAGGTGCGGAAACAGACGACGCGCTCTCAATATCATCGGCGGCAAGTGCATCAACGCCGCCGGTTAGCTCCGTGAGCGTCGGCGCTGTAACTTCGCTGGCGCTTTCGACATCATCAGCCGTCAGGGCATGGATTTGCCCAAGAACGGGGGCTGATACTTCGGACGCGCTTTCAACATCAGACGCATTGAGCGCGTGGCTCTGCCCGATATTCGGAGACGAAACCTCAGATGACGACTCAACGTCATCGGCGGTCAGCGCGTCGGTTCCGGCTCCTCCTGTAGCCTCCGCAACCTCGATCCATGCTGCGCCGGGGCGGTCGTTACCAGTCCATGTCCACGCAAAAGTGACTGACGCTGCCGTGGGCGTCTCATCCCACGCCACACCCCACTCGTTATCATTGCTCGCGTTGCCGCCGGTCTGGCCCGTGGTGGAGCCATCTGCCGCGCCGACCGCGAGATTGGTGATGTCGCCGCCCTTGACCGAAACGCAGCCAATAATCGCGTTCCCGTTTGCCGCCGTGGTGACTGCGTTCGGGACGGTTAGCGAATTTGTGTTCGAGCTATGGCTATCGCCCTGCCCTGCATTCGGAATCGGCGTTGTCGCATCGAACCCGGTGATGTCGAAAACATGCGCCGCCAAAGACCGGCAGCTTACGCTTGTGGTGATCGAAAGCGTAAGGTTGCCCGACCCCGTGGCGACGCCGGTGAATATCCCCGTGAAGCCAAAAACACCGCTGGCAGATTGACCAGACTGGTACGTTAGCGTGTCGCTGCCAATCGTCACCGTCCAGCCAGACGGATCATTCGTTCCGCTGTTGCCGCAAGCCTCGACGGTTACGACATAGAGGTTTCCGCTTGTGACGCCCGTAACAGTGCCCGAGTATGTCGTACTCGTGCTTGTGCTGTTGATGATAAGGGCTGCACTGTCGTGACCGGAGAGGGCCATCGCTCAGCCCTATCAGGTAGCGTCGCGGATCGTGATGTTGATCGCGTCAAGCGTGAACGTGTTGCCGCTGGTCACGCCCTGCGATGACGACAGAGCGCCCGTGGCGATAAGAACCGCAGAGCCATCC
>JAUIGX010000137.1 GCA_030432435.1 Alphaproteobacteria bacterium | reverse complement strand
GCGCGGGGTGGAGGGTGGAGCAAAGCCCTCTTTTAGACAGTCCTCGACCAGCGCAACGGCGTGTGCCGCCTTCTCTCGTGACAGTGGCTTTGCAGGCATTAAGTGCCCTCCTGATTAGAGACCAGATCAGCCACGTCTGCCAGCGTGTCCCGGCAGTCGCGCCATGCGTCCTCGCCGCGCAGCATGAAAACGGCTAGGTCCACATCGCTTGCGGTGTCCGGGTCAGGTTCGACCGGGAACTCAGCGCAGATCAGGAGGCTCGGCGGTATCACCAGAGGCGGGCGGATCACCCGTTCGACGGTCGCGCATGATGCCAAGAGCGCCGCGCACAGCGGGGCTAGAAGCGCATTCGTAAGTTTCCGGGGCATCTCTCACGATCTCCTCGTCTTGGCGCTGTGTGGCGGTCTGTGCCGCCCGGTCGCGCGCTCTCGTCTCGGCTGCGTCCAGAGCGGCCCGTGTGCGGGTGATTTCGGCTTCTGCCTTGGCGGTGGCGTCGAGGGCGTCGGCAAGGTCTTCGCGAGCAGCCACCCAGCGAGAGCAAAAGAAAGCTGCCGCGATGAACAGCACCACGACAGCCCCCGTCATTGCCTTGCCCCACACACTGGAAAGAAAACCGATCATCGGCCCGGCTCGTATAGCTCATATCCGGCACGCGACTTGCGCAGCATTTGCCCGCGCATCTTCGGCCCATAGCCGACATGGATCCGGGTCTGGCCGTCATAGCGAATGGCCTGATCAAAGCTGCCGAGGGCTTCCACCGTCCGCATTAGCGTGTCCGGCGAGATTGCCCGGCCGTCCGCGCGCCATGCCTTGAAGTCAGCCGCCAGCCCGGAACGGTGATCGGATGACGGCGAACCGCCGACTGCAGTGTTAAGAGCCTCGCAGCGAAAGCCGGAGGTGATCTGCAGCCAGACAGGCGTCTTGAGCGAGGAATTGAGAAAGTCGCGAAGGCCCTGCAGCCGTTCAGCCACCGTGATGATGTTCGCGAGCTCGTCGCGAGTCGGGGTGTTCTCGATGCCCAGCTCGTCAGCCGTGTCAGACGCCGTGAACTCGGCAAGCGTGAAATTGGCGGTGAGCTTAGTCATTGCCGGCGCCCTTCCAGATCCGCAGCCATTCCGTAAGCTGCCCCTTGTCGATGATGCCGCGCATGAAATAGAGCGCACCGCCAGCGACTAGCAGGGCCACCAGCGCGCCAACCGCGCCTTCCGGCGGAACCTTGCTCGTCACCCACAGCAGGCAGACAATGACTGCGGCGCTGAAAAGCGGGCGCTGCCAGGTGCGGGCCTGATCAATCATTGGGGCGCTCCTGTCTGCGTTCGATGCGGTTGATAGCCTCCACCATGAAGACGGTTCGCTCATCCATCCGGCCGACCGTCTCCTGCATTGATGTGAAGCTGGCCGAATTGCGGATAGCGAGGGCTTCGATCCGGGCAATATCGCGGTCTTGCTCTTCGTTTTTCGCTTGCATCAGGAACCACTGCCCGACGAGACCGGAGCAGATAGCCACGGTCGTCAATATATGGCCGACCGTGACTTCGCGCTTGACTGTCCAATGGTTGGTTTCAGCCATCAGGATTCCTTTCTATGCCGGGGTCACGGAGGCAGACCCGTCCGCAACGTACCAAGGCGATGTGGTCCCTGTTCCGGTTGCGACCATTGCGCGGTTATTGGTCGTGTCCCAGACCGCTTTAAACTGCGTTTTGTTTGCGGTGTTCACGGCATGCGCAGCGTCTGCGATCTGTGCTGCGGTGTAGGATGGAAGCACCGGGGCCTTGGCTGCGTCGATGACAGGCGTCCCGCCCATCTGGTACGAACCGCTCGTAACGTTCCAACCATCAGTTTCTTTTCGTGCGCGCTCGGTTCCATCGTTGTCACGGAAGATCAGAGTGTCACAATCAAAGTAGGTGGTAGTGATATTGGGACCGCAGTCCCACCAGCCATATCCACCAGAGATGTTACACTTGATGGCAAAGCTATCGTTAATCGAAGAGCCGCGCAGCGTAATATCAGCAGAGCTATTGGTGTTGTCGCGAATGACAACGCTTTTAAATACCGGATCGGCACCAATCGCAGTCCAATTACCAGTCCCGTCCTCCGCACAGAGCCATTCATAAATTCCGTTTTGCGTCGTGCCGACCTTTTCGCCCTTTTTACCGGCGAACGTCGGACCAGATGCGCCATTGGTGTTCAGCTCGGTGCGCTTGGTGCCATAGACACTGACGGACGCCCCGCTGTCTTCACGGACAATGCCATAGGTGGCACTATCAAGGTTGCCACGAACCCAGCCACCCTTGAGCGCCCATCCAGTGTTAGAGGTGCCCGCCCTGACGGCCTGATCCGCCGCCGCGCCACCAGTCAGATCGAACAGGCATTCGACGCACTCATTCCCACTGTCAGAGGAGTTTTGCGGATAGAGTGCGTAAAGGTTCCCGCCCGAAAGCGTGCACTCCTCGAAGCGATTGCTCGTCCAGGTGAGACTTGACCCGCCGACCGCAGCGTCATTCGTGCTGTTCTGGTCAGCGCCGCCGATAAAAGTCGTGCTCTTGAACCGGCACTGATCGACCAGCCCCGTAGATGCCCCATAAATCCCATTCCGGCCGCCCTCATAAACGCCACCCTCGAACTCTGCGCCTTCAATCTCGCTATTCGACTGTATTTCAATGCCAAACAGGTCGGCGGTCACATCATTGGACACCGCGCGGAAACCAGCCGTTTTGGCGACGTTCGAAACCTCGTCAATCTGATAGACGCGGATCGCTACAGACGAACCCGGAGGGGTGACAAAGGTGATCGTGCCCGCGTCCAGATCAAACGTGTAGTGCGTAGTAATTGTCTGCAACACGTTGTCCAGAAACACCGCCATTGACGCAGCCGGCAGTGTATAAGTCAGAGAAAATGTATCGGTCGAGTTGTCGCCCGCCGCGCTAACAATTGGGTCCGTCGTAAAGACATCAGTGCTGTCGATGGTCGTTTGCGTCGGTAGCGCCTCGCCAAGCTGGATTCCATCTTGAAACCCAGAGGAGACACAATTGGACATCGTGCAATTATCGACCAGACCGATCCAGAACCCGGTCTCAGAAGCCGTCCCAGAGCCGACGTATCGAATATTCACATTGTCGAGGGTGACGTTTCGGAATTGATCCTGAACGCGCTTTGCGCCAGAGCTGGCCCAGTGCAGCCGAGCGCCACCTGAAATCAGACCTGCGTCGTTTTCAATAATCCGGCATTCAACGTCTGCAATCGTGACGTTCTCGAAATACAGCTCCGTAGCGCCGAGGCGGTTGCCCGAAGGCTTTAGCTCAAAAGCACCCGGCCCATCCATCACCCCATCCGTGATGACAAGCCCGTCAATCGCATCAATGAAGCAGTCGATGCCATCCTTTCCTGATGCCAAATCTTTCGACTTTGCCCAGTTTTTGAGGTTGAAATTGGTGAGGGTTATATTTTCCGAGCGCACCGCATACGCGCCATCGCTCGAACCCATCTTGATGGCCTCAGAGGTCCAGACCGTATCGACTTCAAGGCCGTCAATAGTCACGTTCTTGTAGTGAAGGGAAAGAGCAATCGGCCAACTGATCGTATTATTGATCACGCCGTTTTTCAGGGTCAGCCCATTCGGGCGATCAGCCCAAATCCCTAGCCCACCGTTTTCGATGTTGTAGCCGTCAATGAAAACGTCCGTGGATTCAGCCACGATATTGATGTGCCGCACCGGGACGCACGGGGCGCCCGCGCTGTTCGTGGCTTCATAAAGCGCCGATCCGTAAGAATACGAACCCGTTTCGCTGTCCATGCCCACGCCCGTCGACCGCCAGCCATAGATTTTAACGCCAGAGTTTACGTCTACCAAACGATTGGCCGAGGTCGCATTGTCTGCCGTATCGGACGGCGTAAGGACAGCATTGCCCTCAAAAATAACCGTCGTGTTAGCCGGAATATTGATGCCTTTTACCGCGTAGGTACCCTCTTCAACAATCAGAGTCGCGCCAGCCGCCGCTGTTGCTGCTGCCTGGAAGTTGGCCGAGTCGTTGGTTACACCATCGCCAGCGCACCCATAGTTTTTGACCGTGAACGCCTTCGCGACTTGGAGGTCTGATCGAATTGTTGCGGCATTTGCTACGCCAGAGAAGTCAGGGGAGCCGGTGAACTCCCAGTCTCCGGAAATTGTCTCATTGGCCGCCGCCAGGGTATCACCACCGCCAGCCGGGGTGGCAAAGGAAAGCGCACCCGCGCCGTCCGTCTTTAGATACTGCCCCGCAGTCCCATCCGTGGTGGGGGCGGTGAAGGCGTCCACGAAGGCTTGCAGGTTCGCGTCATAGGCCAGCACATCCGACCCGATAGAAACGCCAAGCGATGACCGCAGCGTTGCACCGCTCTCGGTCGTGAAGTCCGTTCCGTCGCCGATAATCACCGCGCCATCTGCAGGCGTCAGGCCGGAAATGTCTTCAAGGTCGCCATCCAGTGACAGCGTGTTTCCCGAGATGCTCAGGCCCGTGCCGATCGAGAGCCATTCCACTTGCGTGTCGCTGTCATCCCAGAACATGATCCGATCAGCGCCAGGGTCAGCCGTGACACCAGAGAACGCAACCGCGCCAACCGTCAGATTGGCAAAAACCACGCTGTCGCCCGTGCCTGTCGCCTGATCAGATCCACCCAGCGGAAAGACCACCAAGTTGCCATTGGTCGGATCGATATTGTCCTGGCTGTAATAGGTCGTCGTGCCGGCCGAATTGGTCAGCGTGACTTTGATGTCTCCAGCGCTGTCATCGACCCAGACCGCGATGCCGCCCGTCGCCGTGGCCACCGCCGGGTTAGCAGACGAGGCGCCTGATGCCAGCTCCTTGCTTGCGTAGATCGCGCGTGGCGTGGTTGTGCCGGCGTCATAGACGTTCAGCTTCGCGCCTGACAGGACGGCTCCGTCATAGTCCACGGCTTGGGCGGAAATCAGCATAGCGGCCATTGGCTAGGCTCCATAAAAAAACCCGCCGGAAAGGCGGGTGGATTGCGGATTGAATTTTCTAGTGGCGCGGGGCGGTGCTGCGCTTTAGGTTGCGGGCATGAAAGAAGACCCGTTTTATTATGACCGCCCCGGAGAGTCTGACGGGTATCGCCTGTTTAAGCGGGTTTTCGTGTGGGCCTTTGCCGCGCTGTTTGTCGGCGCCTGGATTGCACTTGGCCGCGTACTTTGGGTCTGGTTAGTTCTGCGTTGACTGAATCAGCGCGTTGGTCGCCGGCGCCGCCAACATGCGGGCATTTTCAAGCGATGCGGCCTGAGCCGCTGTAATAACGCCGCGGCGTTCGAGGACTGACAAAAGCTGTGGCGCGATGTCCTCCGGCGAAGCCCACAAAATGCGTTGAATTTCCCGTTCAATCTGAGCCGGCGTGCGGTCGCCAGACGCGAACTCTGTTATCCGCCGAAGTATCGGGCCGATAGGATTCCCAGACGCGGCCTCTCCCAGATCCGCCACCATGCGCGTTCCATCGGACAGGCCCGTTGCAATAGCATTTCGCTGCGTCGGGCTTCCTTGCGTCGTCGGCGACATGCGCCGGAAGTCAGCGGCGCGGTCGCCCTCGATGTTTATGCGGCGAACAAATCTCAGGAATGTTTCTTCATTCCCAAATGCCGCGCGCAATGCCTCTTGGCGGTCGGCGCGGTTCCAGAAACGCGAAATCGGGTTTGCCGCATCTCGCGAGCCGCTTTCCACCACCTGCCCTCCGGCCTCGATCACGTTCCGCGGCGCAGTGTTCATCTGATCGACCACACCACGCGCAACACCCTGCCGGAACCGGCGCAATTGTTCTGGCGTCATCTGCGCCACGCGGGCAGCAATTTCTTCCGGGTTGCGCACGTTCTCGGTGCGGAAGATTTGGCGCCCCTCTATCAGCGCTTCACGGGCTGACAGGCGCAGCTGACCCTCCGCACGGGCCGGGGCGTAATTGGGGAAAACCTCGTCAGCGAAGTCTACAAATCTACGCCGCAAGGCACGCAGAGGGCGAGAAGCGGCCGTGTTGCGCGTGGCCCCGCCTTCCGCATCATTGATTGCCCGATCCATCCGGCGCTTGATGGCATCAAACAGCTCTGGTGCCACTTCGCCCGCGTCAACACGAACGCGCTGACCAGTTTCGTCCATAACGTCCTGCGCGGCCTGCTCGGCAATTCCGGCAAACCGGGGGTTTTCAAAAAATGATTCAAGCCTCCGCGTCGATTCGCCGCCAAGCCTGACCTCGTTAACGCCAGCGGCGCCAGGGATTGATTGCTGCAACAAAACTTCCGGGTTTTGCGCCCCGCGCATTTCTACAGGTATTTGTTGGACTCCCCTTATCCCCAGCGCCCGTGCGCGATGTCGCCCCTCATGCCCAACAACGCGGCCAGATTCGTCAACAGACAAAAACGGCAGGTCGTTAAAAGGGGTATCGCTATCCATAAGGGCTCGCACAGTCGCTTTCTTCTGAGGGTCTGACCCCGCCGGGGTAACAGCCAAGAAATCGGTCGGGGACATATAGCGAACCCGCCCTCTCTCCTGAGCCAAGCGCAGCGCATCGGGTCTAAAATACAAGTCTCCATCAGAGGCACCCGCGCTAGCGCGCTCAACTCCCGGCTGATCGCGGAACGCCGTATAGAGTTCCGTCTCACGCGGGGTCGGCACGTCGATCTCGGCGCGGGCAGTCGGGAACTCCGAGCCGGTCGCACCAATGCCCTCCTGCAAATAGCCACGCACACGCGCAGGCTGCTGTGCCTGCCGCTGGTTCACACGCGCCCGGCCCTGCAAGGCGTCTGCATTGCCAGTCAACACGCCACCCGCAGCGCGGTTGATTCCAGGCTCACCAAGCAACTCGGCAACGGTCTGCTCTGTCGACGCGCCGGCGGCGCGCAGCTCGTCGATCCGGCGCATGATTTCGGCCGGCGGCCGCCCAGCGCCTTCCGCCTCGCTGATCAATTGATTGAGCGCGCGACGTTGATTGCGCGTCATCTCTCGTCCAGCTCCGCGCGAATTAATGGCGCGATCCAGCAAGCGAAGGCCAGCGCGACCGACACGGACGCCGCCCTCAAGTGTTAGAGGCGCACCAGCGCCAAGAACGCCGCCAAGGGTGCCGCCGATTGCTCCGCCGACAGCTCTCTGCCCGACACCGCCGTCAGCCTCTCCCGTACCAGTTACGGCACCATATCCAGCGCCAACCGCTGCCGTGCGCCCAGCCATGCCAAGTCGAGTTGAAGCATTGCGAACAAAGCCCGACCCTACATTGCCAGTCGCCGCGCCGCCAAGGGCCTCTGCGCCAAATGTGGACAAAGGGGCAGCTTGACGATTTGCAGCCATTTCGGCGCGCACCGCATCTGTGTTCTGCCGATACGCTTGGCCAGAATCGCCGCCAGTTAGTGCCGCGCCCGCAGCAGAAAGCCCGCCGACAATCTCGTCACCGAAACCCATTGTCGCGCCCTGAGCGGTCTGCATGGCCGCTGGAGCTGACTGCATAAGCGCCTGCCCGACATTGGCCCGCCCTACAGGTTGCGAAGACAGGTTCCCGAAGAATTGAACGCCAGCGTTAGCCGCATAACCGAGCGGGTTTTGAATCATGCCGCCCATGTCTTGCCGGAAACGTTGCGCGCGCTCCTGTCTGGGCTGGCCGCGCAATCGCATCGCTTCCGTCTCTGCATCCCACTGCTCTCGCGTAATAAAACCACCCTGCCCAGGCTCATCGGTCGGGATCATGTCTTGCGGGTTCGTGGAGGTTTGGCGCTGCGGTTGTGCCTGCGCCTGTCGGCGCCTGGCTTCGGCCAAAGCAATCGCGCGCCGCTGATCAAGCGTTAACTCTTGCATGGCCTAACCTCCAAACAGTGCGCGTTCTTCAGGTGTCATAAATTCCAGCAATGACGGGTCAACAGCAGGCGCATTCGCGTTGCTCGGCTCGTTGGCAGACGACTGAGCCGGCGCGCCAGGCGCTGCCCGAAACTGCGCCGGAATTTGGTTTTCGGCGCGGTTGATATAATCCCGAACGACCCGCAATTGCTCCAGAAGGCCCTCCGTGGACTGGCCGATGGCACCCCTGCCGGTCGGGTCGCCAATAGCGCTTTCCATAATGTCCATGTCTGGACCGGTCAGCACGCCGAGATTGAACAGCTCTTTCAACTGCATGAACACAGCCGTTCGCGATGCCTCTAGCCCTGCAATGTCTGGGTTTCGCGGGTTGTAGATGATGCGAGCACCAACGCCGCCGGAGCGCTCCCCGTTCTCCCCGACTTCCCCGCCTAGCCTGTTCTCGTACTCATCCAGAGCGCCACGCACCGAGGCAAGGGCCGTTGCTTGCGTCCTGAATTGCCGTATGTCTGTCGGGCCGAACTCGCCAGTAGAACGCCGCGCGATTTGTCCGGTTCGCGTATTGTACTGAATCACCTCTTGGTCATTAAACCCAGCCCGGCGCGGATCGTCAGGGGCAAGCGTCACCCACTCGGGACCGCCTTGCCCGTCAGCTTCCATCCGCGCGGTGTCTGCGTTCATGCGGTTGGTGTTGGCATTCATGCGGTTGGTGTCTGCACCAAACTGCGCAACAGCCCGATTTGCCGTGGCGTTCGGGTTCACCGCGCCTTGGACCTGCTGGCCGTTCTGGAAGCGCGACAGAACTTCATTTTCGGCCTGCATCTGTGGTGCGTAGGCGTCGAAGACGGATTGCGCTTCAAGGACGCGAGACGACAGGGCCTCCAGCACCGCATCCGAGCTTTGCGGGTCCGAGAGGATTTGAGCGTAATTCTGAATTTCCTGATCAGGCACGCCGGCCGCTTGAAGCTGCGGCGCCATCGCCATCAACGCCGTGCCGCGCTGGGTAACGGGAACGCCACGCAGGGAATTTGCCACCTGCCCGACAAGGCCAAACATCGCCGCGTTTTGCTCACGGGTCGCGGCATCCATCGACGCCAACTGCTGCTGAAACTGACCCATCAGCTCAGACGAGCCAGACTGAACCGCCATCTGGCGCGCTTGATCCATGCGGCTGGGCTGCGGGGCGCTCTGGCCTTGAGTGAATCCGGCATCCATCCCCGCCGTCCGGTTTGTACCGTCGCCCGGCTGCATCATCAGCGCGTTGATCTTGCCGCGGGTGTTCTCCAGACCGATCGCGCGCTGCCGGTCTTCCAG
>JAUIGX010000136.1 GCA_030432435.1 Alphaproteobacteria bacterium | reverse complement strand
TCTTGTCGGCATTTGGATCTCCCGAGAAAATGTAGAGAGGCATCCGACTTTCGTTGGCATAAACTTGGCCCGGTGCTGTCAGGATTTCATCCACGGTAATGCCTTGCGGCAAGTTCAGCCACATTTCTGGCTCAACTTCTAAAACATGCCAGACTCCGTCGACGTCGTGGCCTTTGGGGCCACCGCCGCCACCATACATGGACATTCCGCCGCGACTGCTGGGCGCGTCATCCTCTGTATATGTATAGAGTGGCATACCAGCGAAAGCCCACTGCCGAATACCGTCGCTACGCTCAAGGACCGACCAGCTGCCGACCGGCTGCACGCCTTCAGCGGCAACGGCGGGCGGCCACAGAGCGGCGCATTCGTCATAGCAGTTGGATTTGTTGGGCTCGTCCTTATCGAATATGTAGAAAGGCAAGTCTTTTGCATTGGCAAAGACAAGGCGCTCGCGCGGCTGAACCGAGCTCTGTCCGGGAACGTTCACGCCCTCGCCGATGCGCACCAGCTTGAACATCACATCAACCGGCGTTGCCGGAGGGACATCCGCAGTTTGCTGCGCTGATGCTGTCCCGCCCACGGCCAGTGTAGATGCGAGTACAAACGAAGTGATAAATCGCATTGCCTTCATGCCTCTTGTCAGTGGAACCAAGGTTCCAAATCTTTGAATAACCGGCCTGATTTTCTCGAGGCCTAACTTAGTAAACTACTGAATGGAGCTGCTCCGGAGAGCACCGGTCCATACCGAGCACAGCAGGTATGGACCGGCGTTCGCACGCCTCCCCAGATAAGGTCGCGCGGTGACTAAACGAGAACTTCCGTAATCGTCTTCGAAGTCTCCATTGAGTCCGTACCCCAGCTGTTGATCGGCAATCCAAGGGCCTGCTGGACTGTGAGACCGACGCGCGTGGTCTGGTCGCCCTTGCCCGAGTAGTGCAGTCCCGTTTTCATGCGGCCATTCGCGCCGCCAGCTGTGATTTGAGGCATGTTCTCCACAGAGTGAACCTTGGCATAGCCGGTGTCGCTAATGGCATAGACCAAGATACGATCCAGAAGAGTCTTATCGCCTTCACGGATGCTATCGAGAGCCTCAAGGTAATCCGCGAAGCCCGCCATACAGCGTGTCGCAAAGAACGCCGAGTTGGGTTGATAACCCAATTCTTCGTCGACGGCTTCTTCGTGGGTATAGATGTGATGCACCATCTGACTACCTTCTCTACGCAGAGAAGACGTCATGTCGTTAAACACGAGATTTACGACACGGGTCTGATCGCAAGCGAACGCGTGAGCCGCAAGCTTAGCGTTCAACTTGTGGGTAGCGGAAAGCACCTCAACGTCTGTGCCAAGCGGCCCCTCCGCCACGGCGGCAGGGTTTGTACATGCTTCGAGTGGCGCGGGTTTTTGGAGCATAATTTCCACTTGCTGCTCAATTTGGCGCAGCGATGTGAAGTATTCATCGAGCCGCGCACGGTCAGCCGCGCCGACTGATTTCTCGAGCGCGTTGCGCTGATCTCGGACCGCCGAAAGTACGCTCTGGCGCGCCATAACGGATGGGTCAGGCGTAAAGTCACCTGCGTTGGGATCCTGGAATTCCGGACCAAACAAACGCGTATACATAGCGGCCGGATTGGCTTCGCCGGGCTGAAATACACCGCCGGCCCGGAAGCTGTACATGTGCTTCGGATTGCCCGTCGATGTCATTTCTAGGGATTTAAAACGTACCGTCGAGCTAATCTGATCGGCGATCAATGTATCAATGGTCGGCGTAACAACGGCGCTAGACCGCGGCGTGGTGCCGCACAGCACCGCCATGTTGCCGGTGAAGTGAGTGATCGCCGGACGACCATCGAGATGGACCTTAAGGCCGGTATATAAATTTATCCGGTCCTTAAACTGCTCAAGAGGAGCGGTTTCTGGTCCCAAGGACGTGATTTTACCAACTGTTGGCGGCTCCCAACGACCCGGATTAAGGCCAAGCCCCCAATACCATGTGCTGTAGATGTCCGGCAGTTTTTTGCCGGTCGCAGCCAAGGCGTTGCCATTGGTGTTTAGAAAACAATCCAGGAAGGGCAGCCCGACCGTAACAGCCGCACCACCCATAACTCCCTTAAGAACCCGACGCCGGGTTGCGAGGTTAGTTACTGTGCTCATTTTTACTCTCCAGTCTGGGGTTTAGTTAGCTGACGCTGAAGCCATCTCGGTTTTGGCTTCGGTCGGTACCACACGATAAAACGCTTCACTCGTAGCAATGCGACGAAGAAGTTGCGGCACGCTATACCCGTCTGCCGCGAAACGGTCTTGCACTGTGCTCTTTAGCCAATCTTGCTCTGCCTTGGTGGCTTTACGGCCCGTGCCGTAGGCATAAACACGGCTCACCAAGCATGAGGTGACCGCAGGGCTGTCGTGCAGTGCTTGACCAAGACCAGCCGCATCACTGAACGTCTTGCCGTCCAACGAACCACTGGTATCGATCTTGATTCCGTTTTCTGTCGTCCGGAAGCCGGCGGCTGTATCGAAATTCTCGAGAGCCAGCCCCATAGGATCGGTGATTCTATGACAACCGGCGCACATCGGCTCGGACGAGTGCGAAGTCAACCGATCACGCACAGTCGGCCCTGAATGATCCGGATCTTCGAAATCTGTGAAATCGATATCGCCCGGCGGATCAGGAACGATCTGACACATCAGCACTTCACGCAGAGCCTTACCACGCAAAGTGGGCGAACTCCGACCCGGATGAGAATGAAGGGCGACGAAGCTTGCGTGGGTGAGGATGCCGGCCTGTACGGCCCCTTCCTCGTACTCATAAGGAACCCAGGCATCAGCAAGGCCATCGGGGGCCATAACAGGCAACCGGTACATCGACCCTAGAAGAGGGGTTAGATAAGTATCTGCAGTGGTAAACAGATCGCGGTAATCACCGTTCTTCTCGATCAGGTGATGGACAATGGTTTTCAGTGTTTGCTCTTCCGCATCTTCAGCCGCCGCAAACGTAAACTTCGGATAGATCGTGGAGTCTTTCGCCAACGTATCAAAACGATCAAACTCCAGCATATCTGTGAAGAAGGAGCGCACACCCTCCTCGAGCAGGGGCGAATTCAGCATACGATCAACCTGAGCCTGTAGACCGCGCTGTGTGTGCAACGCGCCGCTTTCCGCCGCCGCCAACAGAGCGGGGTCGGGCGCCGTGTTCCACAAGAAGAAGCTCAAGCGCGAGGCCATGGAGTACGAGTCCAAGCGAAGCTGGCCGGGATTATTAGGATCGGGTTCGGCCACTTCATGACGAAACAAGAACTGAGGAGAGGACAGAAGGCCGGCAAGGCCCAGACTGAGGCCCTCATAGTAGTCGCCAACTTTTTGCGTTGCCTCGGCGGACGCCGACACGAACTCATTGAGTTCCGCTTCGCTGAGTGGACGGCGGAAAAGAAGCTTGCCTACACGCGACAGAACCTGACGTGTACAAGCGTCGTCCGGCATTGTTACCGACGCCGGCGCACATGCCAGGTACTGTGCGCGGTTCTTTTCAGCCGTAATTTGCTCGGCAAGCGTCCGCGCCATTTTATCGTATTGTTCCAAGCCTGCGGCCGTCACACTGGCCTGGCCCGCACCTACCGCAATCAGATGATCGACGCGATTGTCGGGCTCGAATCTGCCGCCGAGCGTCACAGTGTTTCCGAACACATCGCTAATAATGTTTCGGTATTGATTTTCAGTCAGACGGCTCATAACCGCAGGGCCGCCAACTTCCGGAGACGCTTCCAACCCAGTGGACACAACCCCGACTTCAGCCGGCGTGCAGCCAGCGAACGCAACAGCGGCAACAGCCACCAACGCTCCCTTAAACTTAAACCCGTTCATCATCTTCAGCGCCTCTCTTTAGAAAAAACTTTCGCCGCTTTCGGCTTATCTAGTCGGCCCGAGCCGTTTGATTTTCTGAATGTCCAATAAATGCAGGCACCGCATCGAACCAATACGCCGACGAAATAAAGGCGTTTTGACCCGTCTCCGGGTCCGGATACGCATCGGCAGTTTTCCGCAGCGCATAGTAAAGACCCGGGATGTCGAAGGACGCGTTGACTTCCAGCACCGTGCCACTGAGAGCCCAACTTGTGTATATGACTCGCCAATCATGGTACCCGCCGACAATGCCCGTCAGCGCCGTCTCATCGTTAAGATTGAAGCGATAGCGTGCATCGCGCAGGGCGTATTCCGCTTGCGCGAAACCTTCACCCACCATGAAGAAGTTGATCGGCTCGTCCGAAGTAAAAACACCATCTTTGATTTTGCCGCGCGCAACGTTGTTGGCCATGCGCGGGTCGGGATCTATCGTGTAGGTCATATCTGCCTGAGGCAGTCCGTTGGCGTTGCGACGAATAGGTTCTTTTGCGCGAACAACACGCACGCCGACATCATCGTCACTTTCGATCGAGTCGATATCAAAGAACTCGATAATCCACGCCGGCATATGGTCGCGCATCATATCCCATTGAATTTCTGGGTACGTGGGCACTTCGCCAGGCGCGCTCCTAAGCTGCGAACTGCAGCCAATAGCCCTGAAAAACTGATTGTCGACGCCGCGTTCGCCGCTCTCCGGATCAACAAAGTCTTCCGCCGACTCCTTCCCATCAAGATTGAAGCCGTATGCCGTCTTGCCCTGACCCAGATGCAGCATCGGGTCTTTGGTAGAGGTGGGATTGAGGTAAGCGTTCGCCGGCTTACCATCGATCACGCCGCGACTACCGACCCCCGCCATATACATGGAGTAAGGAAAATCCTCCATTTGCTTTTCAATCTCGTCGGGTGGCACGCCGCGCTCTTCGAGAATCCGCTGGAATATGCCCTGTGAGTTTGGATTGATGCCATCCGGGCAGTCACTGTCTTGCGAGTAGTTAGCGTAGTGGAACCATTTGACCGCATACGCCCGCGTCTCGGAAGCTGATGCGGCAGACACCGACACACCCGCCGTGGCCAAAGCAACAACCGACACCATCAGGGCGCGCGCGCACCGGCGCGGCGCATCATTCAAGTTTGTTGTTTTCACTGATGCCATATTCATATCCATCACACGGCTCCTACTTTTCAAATTCTGCTGCGGCCAAATGCGCGCACGGTCAGTTCGCAATTACTTCTGTTCGTTTTGGCCAACACAATCTCTAAACTTCGCTTTCGAGCGGATATCTTTTGTTTGCCTTAGCATCCTCTCGAAGTCGCACGCCCACCACACCGCTTTGGGAGAACACCTATACCGCCGGGATCATTCGTTTTTGGTCTGCGCTCACTCTCCGCACTGCAGCTCAATTTACGTGAGCTTGCAGGGTGCGGTGAAAATTTTAAGCGCTCACTTCCGGTCACTACATCACCTCCCTAACGTGACGTATGCGCGGAGCGATCTGAAGCGATCAAACTCGCTTATTAGACTGTCATGTTCGTTGAACAGTGTATAGTAACAGATCGTAACATACTGGAACTACGCAATAACCGGTCGCTGACACCATTCTTGTTGCATCGCACCAATTGCGCCCGCACAGGCATCGACTGTTAAGCACATATCCTTGATCTATTTGGTTTTTAGGCCGCGCAAAAATATGCGCTTACGCGGCTTATGCTGCGTTGCGGTATGTGTCTGGTAACGTACTGAAATAAGAAAATGGTGCCGGCGCGCGGAATTGAACCGCGGACCTACTGATTACGAATCAGTTGCTCTACCCCTGAGCTACGCCGGCGCCAGGCAGAGGCTAGAATACGGAATGCCCCTAGAATCGGCGGCGGACCATAAGCGGTTCGTCTCATCCGTGCAAGGCGATAGCCACACATATAGCGCGAACGCCCACAGCCCTGTAACAGTGAGGTTTCACCCTATTGTAGATGCGAGTGCATCTCTATTATTTGAGCCGTCATGACATCCTCTCAGAACCTAAAACCCCAACGCGGCAGCGCGCACCCGACCACGACCATTCAAACAGATGTCGCCATCGTCGGCGCAGGCATGGTGGGCGGAACACTGGCGTGCGCCCTAGCCCGAAACGGCATCCGCACAGCCATTATCGACCGCCTTGAGCCATCGGTCATGGTCGCTCCCGAATTCGACGGCCGGGCGTCCGCCATAGCTCTTAGCGGACGACGCTTGCTGGAAATGGTCGGAATCTGGCGGCATCTAGAAAAGCGATCCGGGCCTATCCGAGAGATTCGCATCGCCGACGGACAGTCGCTTTTGTTTCTGCATTTTGACCATGCAGATCTCGGCGATGAACCTCTTGGGTTCATGATCGAAAACCGTCATCTCCGGGCGGCTATCGCAACCGAAATGCACCAGCATCCCGGCACCCTTACCACCGTAGCGCCAGCCTCGGTTACTGCAATGAGCTCCGATGCCGATTCTGCCACTCTTTCGCTTGATGATGGCCGCAAGATTAGAGCAAGTCTGGTTATCTCTGCTGAAGGGCGCGGTTCGAAATTACGGGAATGGTCCGGCATTTCTGTGAATGGGTGGACCTATGCTCAAACAGCGATTGTTGCGACCATCGCCCATGAACGCCCCCACGACGGCATTGCTCACGAACACTTTCTGCCGGCAGGCCCCTTCGCGATTTTGCCCTTGCCCGATGATGGTAAGACTCACCGTTCGTCTTTGGTCTGGACCGAGCGCGCGGATGCCGCGACCGCATACATGGCCCTAGATGATGATGCGTTTTTGATGGAGATTTCCGATCGGGTCGGTGGATTCTTAGGTGCCCTTTCTCTAATCGGCCCACGCTTCAGCCATCCCTTAGGAATGCAATTTGCGTCAAGGTATACGGCTGGTCGCATGGCACTTGTCGGCGATGCGGCACACAGCATTCACCCGATAGCAGGACAAGGCTTGAACCTCGGTCTGCGCGATGTCGCGGCTCTGACGGAAATCATTGTAGACGGTAAACAGCTTGGCCTGGATGCCGCGCATCCGGAAGGCATCGCCCGTTACGAGCGTTGGCGCCGCAGCGACAACTTGTTGATGGCCACCGTCACGGATGTTTTGAATCGCCTGTTTTCAAACGACGTTGGGCCGATCAGGCTCAGCCGCGATATTGGCCTGGCGGCCGTCAATCGCATCCCGCCCCTAAAGCGCCTTTTTATGCAGCACGCCATGGGGACCGTGGGCGATCTGCCGCGGCTTATGCGCGGCGAATCTCTTACCTAAATTGTTTTACTTTGGATCGCGACTTAAGCCGCGAGCTTCAAGGGCATCAATATACCGCGGCCACCGCGTCTCATACTCGCGGCCCAGTTCATGAAGATAGCGCCATGAGTAAATTCCCGTGTCGTGCAGATCGTCGAAAAGCAACCGCACCGCATAATTGCCAACCGGCTCGATGCCCGTTATCCCGACGTGACGGCACCCAGGAACAATTTGTCTCTCGCTCGGGTTATGTCCTTGCACTTCTGCAGACGGGCTTTCAACACGCAAATACTCCGCGGCAAGTTCAACAACCTCACCCGCACTGAACGCAACTCTCAGCGTTTTTGTTTCGGGATCGTAGTTGAGCGATGTCGGCCACGGATCACGAACACCATCAGTCACAGAATCTGCGGTCATTCGTCGAGAGGCCGTGCTTCATCGGGTAACATGATCGGAATGCCGTCACGGATGGGAAAGGCAAGGCCGGCTTTGCGACTGATCAATTCGCCGGCCGCTTGGTCGTATTCGAGCGGCCCCTTCGTCAGCGGACAAACCAGTATTTCCAGAAGCTTCGGATCCACGTCAGAGGTTCCTGTTGGCATAAAAATCGTCCTTAGCTTTGATTACTGCCGCGGGCCGTCTGAGGCGCCGCCACTGTCGAATATTCCCATTTGCAGCAAGGTCAGCAAGGCTTCTGTTCGCTCCTGCATGGTCGCTGATTCCAGCAATGCCTGCTTCTCGCGCGGATCAAACGGACAAATCATGCACAACGACATCACCAGCGTTGCATCGGACAGGCCTTTGATAACTTCCAGGCTGATCGGCATGGCCTGCGCCTCGATATAACGTTTAAGGCGATCTAGAAGCACATCCCTATCCAAATCAAATTTGGGCGGCACGTCGAGGTCGGTTTTAAAATCAGCGTACGCGGGCTTAACGCGGCGATAGCCGCGGCGCCCTTCCAATTCTTCCATCACCCGGAAGCGAATGAGCCCCTTCAGCGTAACGTGAAGACGGCCGTCTTCCGTTTCTTCAAACGACGCAATGCGACCCGCGCAGCCGATCTTATAAATCGGACTCGCGATTTGCTGTTGTTTCGTCTCCTCATCCGAATCGGAAGCTTTATCGTAATTCGGCTGAACCATGCCGATAACGCGGCCGCTGCCCAGAGCATCAAGAATCATATTGAGATAGCGCGGTTCAAAAATATTGAGCGGCAACCGACCCCACGGTAACAGCAACGCGCCGCTGAGCGGAAAGATCGGAAGCTCTGCCGGCAGATCCTCAAAGCGAGTTTGGACAGGACTGCGCATTTAACTCTGTGCCATCGAATTCATGCAATCCGCTTACGAGAAAAGAACCGAGGACAAGCCCCGCCGTCCGTGCAAAGTCAACGGGTCCATTGGGCCAAGCGCTTCGAAAAACTTTACAAGCTGCTTACGCGCGCCGTCATCATTCCACTTACGATCAAGGCGGACCATCTCGACAAGATCATCGATCGCCGCTTCACGCGCACCGCTACCGTATCTGGCCATGGCCAAATCGAAACGAGCTTGCATATCTTTTGGATTGGCCGCGACTTTTGATTCCAGGTCTTGAATCGCAGCAGCGTCGGCAGAAGACCCCGTTGCGTCTTTGACCTCTAACAAAGCCACCACGCCTTCGATATCTGCGGTGTTTTTAAGGTCATCCGGCAGGCGCTCCAGCAACTCCCGCGCGACATCATCCTGACCGAGCGCGATGTAACACCGCAAGGCGCCGGCCAAAGCTTTCACGTGAGCCGGGTCCTGGCCCAAAACCTCCTGATAGATGCCAAGCGCCTCTTCAGATTGGCCTTCGGCCACAAGAGCATCTGCATGGGCCATGGCATCGTCGATAGGTGAACCTTCACCGCCGGTCAGCCGCTCTATGAACTGCTTTAACTGACCTTCAGGCAATGCGCCCATAAACCCGTCGACGGGCTTGCCGCCTTTAAAACCATAGAC
>JAUIGX010000135.1 GCA_030432435.1 Alphaproteobacteria bacterium | reverse complement strand
GTGGGTGACGGTGTCGCACTCATAGAAACTCCGCTTAGCTGGCAGTTGTAGGACATGAAATTCATGGCGTATTCCGCAACCGAAAAAGTGCACTTCTCCAGGCGAGAAAAACGCCTGCTTGGATCTGTCGTTGGCCTTACCTTCAGTTGCTTACTTTCATCGGGTGCGGCTGCCGAGCAATCGCGGAGTTATGTTGTAAGCTGGTTTGCTCAAGCCACGCATTCCCAAGAAGGGGACTGCTCGAAAGGTGTGCATCCGGCTCTGGAAGAAGTGTATTTCAAGTACCTCAAAGAGTTTGGTGAAGATCCGCAAAAAATTGCGGACATTCGTCAGTCCTATTTGGAAGGCCGAAAAGACGATCGTTTAGTGCCGATGATGATGGAGCGCGGCCGCGTCGACGGTGAGCCGACGAATCCCTTTACCAATCCGGCGTCCGCCGCCGACCTAAATCTTCCCGGACTTGACGGTGAGTTCGCCTACGGCTTCGATTTGGATGGAAAAGGCGACGACCAGGCAAGTGGGTTCAGAGACCCAGAAACATATGAGGCCGGCGTCGACCATGAACTTTATCGCGCACTGGGATGCGCCCGGGCTTTTCGCGGAACGCTTGACGTGTCTCCAACATACTGGTCGTGGGCCTGGGGACAGCTGGCGAGTTCTCAGCCAGCTTGGCTCATCACAGTATCGGGCGAAGATCTAACGCGTGATGGTCCCGTCACGGTGACCTTTGATCGCGCACTTGAGCATATTCGAGTTAACGACGACGCAAGCCCGCGGGCCAATATGGCCTATCGGATCGATCCTGACCCAAGATCGCACAACGAGTACCAGGGCGAACTTAAAGAGGGGGTTGTCACGGTTGCAGACCAGGGCGATTTTAGAGCCCTCCAGAATCCGCTGGTGGCCCCAGAGCTTGCGTTGCGCAAGTTTCATCTGCGCTTAGACATCGCCCAGGATAAATCGATCCGTGGGATCATGGGTGGGTACCAGCCCTGGCAGGACCTTTACTGGGGTTTTGGAAACTTAGGTATTGGCGGCGAACAGCAGGTTATCGGCGATGCGGTTCAACTCTATCATCTCATGAAGAGGTATGCTGATGCTGACCCGGACCCGATGACAGGTCAAAACATGTCTATTTCGGCAGCGTATTATATCGAGGCCGTTCCCGCCTTTGTCGGCGCTCCTTCGGCGCTGGGTAGACCATTCAATGCAGCACAGAACGAGAAGTAAGAGTTCGCATATGAAAAATAGCCGGCTTAAGTTTGGGCAGATATCGCGCACCGTTCTTTTTGCGTGTGCGGCAGCTGTATCGCTGTCCGGTCAGTCAACTCAGGTTGCGGGCGAAGAGCAGTTCGCGGCAATTCAAACGACGACGCACCGTCTTACACCCGCTCAGTATCGAAACATCATTACGGACGTTTTTGGTGCCGACATAGATTTAGGTGGGCGGTTTGAGCCTGACCTGCGCGAAGATGGGTTACTTGCTGTTGGCGCAGGCATTGTGAGTGTGACGGCCACCGGAATGGAGCAGTACGATGCCATGAGCCGTGCCATCGCGGAAACAGTAGTCGATGAAACACATCGCGACTTACTCGTCCCTTGTACACCGGGCTCCGCAACCGAGGCCGACGACATCTGTGCGAAAACGTTTTTTACCGAAGTAGGGTTGTTACTGTATCGCCGCCCACTAACCGATGAGCAGTTAGATGCCTATGTGGGTGCCGCGCGCGCCGGTGCGGAGCTCACGGGCGATTTTTATGACGGCATATCTCTCAGTCTTGCGGGAATGCTCTCATCTCCTGCTTTTTTGTTTAGAGAGCAACGCGCAGAGCCGGACCCGAACTCAGCGGGCCTCTATCGGTTGGATTCATACTCGAAAGCGTCACAGCTCAGTTTTTTCCTATGGAATGCCGGGCCGGACAGAGCATTGTTTGATGCGGCGGCCGGCGGAGTGTTGCACACGGAAGAGGGGTTAACTCGTCAAGTCGAGCGTATGCTTGCCTCGCCACGCCTAGAGGCCGGACTCCGAGCTTTCTTCAACGACAACTTTCGCTTCGATGAGTTCGAAACGTTAGCAAAAGATTCGATCTTGTTTCCGAAGTTTAGCCCGGTGGTCGCCGCGCAGGCGCGCGAACAAACGATCAGGACCATCTTAGATGTCGTGCTGACACGGCGTGCGGATTATCGCGAAGTCTTTACTACGAAACGCACTTTTTTGACGCCTGACTTGGGTAGTATTTATCAGGTGCCCGTCTTTAAAAACGGCCCGAATGGCTCGCCGGACCTATGGCAAGTCTATGATTTTTCAGAGAGCGATCCTTACCAAGGTATTCTCACTCAAATATCGTTTACAGCGCTGCATTCACCGGCGGGGCGCAGCTCTCCGACCATTCGCGGCAAGGCCCTGCGCGAAATTATGATGTGTCAGGTGGTGCCGGCACCTCCCGGCGACGTCGATTTTACGCTGTTCGAAGGCGGTGAAGATCTCAGAAATGCGACGGCCCGCAAACGTCTTGCCGTTCATTCTTCGGAGCCCATGTGTGCCGGGTGCCATAAAATTACAGACCCAATCGGATTGGCATTAGAAAATTTTGACGGTTCCGGAGAGTACAGAACAACGGATAACGGTGCCGCGATTGATCCCGGAGGTGAACTCAACGGATTGAAATTCAGCGATGTCGATGAATTTGCGAAAATTATATATCAGGATACCGTGACGACATCCTGCCTTGTCGAGCGCTTATCTTCATATGCACTTGGCCGTAGCCCGACGCTTGCAGAAAAAGCGTGGGTAAACGAATTAAATGAGACGTTCGAAGAGAATGGATTTCGCGTGACGGACCTTATGCGCGAAATCGCTGTAAGCGACGCTTTGTATCAATTATCGGGCGCAGCGCCAAATACCGCTTCGGCTTCCGTCAACTGACGGGATTTGAAGTAGACTCATTTCGGGAGGAATGACTATGAGCGATAAACTAGGCCGCAGGAAAGTTTTGCGCGGTGTTATGAATGGCACAGCGATCTCGCTCAGCTTACCTTTCTTAGACTGTTTCCTTGACAATAATGGCACGGCACTAGCGGCTACTGGCGCGCCGTTGCCCGTGGTGTTCGGGTCATGGGTGCAAAATCTCGGGCTAAATCCCGGGCGTTGGAAGCCGGATACTGTCGGGGCGAATTACCAAGCAGGTCCCGAGCTGACAGCGCTGGATGCGCTCAAAGACAAAATGAATATTTTCAGCGGAATGAATTATTTTTTGGACGGGCGTCCGTTGGATACCCACGACACCACTCTCGAAGTGGCGACCATGGGTTCCATTCCGCTTGGCACAAATGCTGACCCAAGCCTCGATGCTATTATCGCGGATGTAGTCGGGGCTCGCACACGTTTCCGCTCGTTGGAAGTAGCATTGAACGGCTCGCGAAAAAGCTGGAGTCGACGGCGCGGTGGTGCGGTCAACCCGTCAGAGCCGTCTCCAGCCGCGTTATACACCAGGATTTTTGGCCCTGAATTTAATGATCCGAATGCGGCCGAGTTTAGGCCTGACCCACAAGTGATGGCACGACGCAGTGTGCTTTCAGCGCTTGCTGATGAGCGCCGTGGCATTATGAATAGATTGGGCGCAGCAGACCGCGAGCGCCTTGACGAGTACTTCACTTCTCTGCGCCAGATCGAGCAGCAGCTTGATATTGAACTTAGCAAGCCCGCACCTTTGGATGCCTGTGTAATTCCCGGGGTGCAGGAAGATACCTCTCTGGGTACGAGCGTCGATTCCGTCGAAGCAAGTAACCGGCTTTTCGGGGCGTTGCTGGCTCATGCAGTTGCCTGTGATCAAACGCGCGTGTTCAACGTCTATTTCGATACCCAGCAAATTCGCAAACCAGGTTTGGTGCGCGACTGGCACAGCTTGACCCATGAAGAACCAATCGATCCGGAGTTGGGCTACCAGCCGGACACCACATGGTTCATTAATTTTTCGATGGATACGTTCGCCTCATTTGTGAAGGGCCTCGATGGCTATCAGGAAGGCGAGGGGTCTGTCCTCGACCGGACGCTCCTACTTTGGCAAACCGACCATGCCTATGCGCGCACTCATTCTATGGACGACATGCCGATTCTCACCTTAGGTGGGGCCGGCGGACGAATGAAAACGGGCCTTCACATCGCGGCCCCGGGCAATCCGACCACCCGCGTTGGCCTAACCGTGCAGCAAATCATGGGCGTTCCCGTCAACACATGGGGTAAATTGTCCAACGAGACATCGCGCACGTTTACGGATGTTCTGATTTAAATTCGGACCTGGGAGGCTTTTGCAATGAGATATCTCTGGCCGTTTTATCTCGCGTTTGCCGGCGCAACCGTTTCATCTTGCGCCTCTGTACCAACGGAAATTGTCGAAACTCGCGGACCCCATACGGCTCCGATTGCCACCCCGCAAGGGGTGACCTTGGAGCCTCTCGGCAAGGCGCAAGGCTATGATCTTAGCGCGCTTACTGCTGCGGCTTTGGCCCGGGACGAATTTGTTTACGCAAATGAAAAAGGCCTAACGCTTTATACCTGGGATCAAGATGTTCCGGGTAAATCGCTCTGTACGGGCGCCTGCACCGAGACGTTCATACCGTTTCTGGCATCAACCGAAATCGGACATGACAGCGCAGAAGTATATGGGCGCTGGTCTACCGTACTCCGCGACGATGGCACCAGGCAGTGGGCACTCAACGGCAAGGCGCTCTATAGTTATGTTAACGATGTTGACCCCGGGTCTGTCGGAGGGGATAGCCCGGCGGCCGTCGGTGCTCCTAGGTTGAACGGAGCCGGCAAGCCGGTCGGCGGTGGTAATCGCGGCGATTTCGAGGGAGGGCTTCCGGAGGTCGAACCCATGCCGGCAGGGTGGTCGGAAGCAAAGTTTTTTCCCTTTGCCGATGTCAAAGTCCCTCCGGGGTTTTCGATAAGGGAAATCCCCGATGCGGCGGCCTTCGCACTTGTCGATGCGCGAGAGCACACGGTTTATGCGTTTGCGGGCGATAATCTGATGGCTGCTGAAAATTGTGGCGCTTCCTGCGATAAATGGGTTCCCTTGGCCGCGCCTCAAATGGCCAGAGCCATGGGTGACTTTTCATTCCAGGCTCGAAACGACGGTATTCGCCAGTGGGCCTACAATGGTCAACCTCTCTACACATATTCGGATGATATGGCGCCTGGATATGCCAATGGCGTGGGCGGTCCGGATGGCGAGTGGACCGTGGCAGCGGTTGCACGCTACTTCATGCCGCCGGAGGTATCGGTGCAATCAACGCCTGGCATGGGGCGCGTGCTTGCCACAGCCGAGGGCTTAACGCTGTATCGCAGAGATGGCCACATTCTTCAAAGTGGTGGAGGCCACAGTCTGCGGCGAGGGCAGCCGGCCCGGCCTGCGGTTGGGCGGGACCTTGGAACGAATCCCAGGTGTCTCAACGAATGCGACGATTGGCGCCCCTTCCTCGCGGGCGCCGATGCGGTGGCGCACGGCTTTTGGAACATCGAAACTCGCGCCGACGGGCAAAAGCAGTGGACGTATCAAGGCTATGCGTTGTGGACCTTCGACGGGGATACGCGGCCCGGGGATATGAACGGGCACGACACCTACACGATCTATCTAGCGCAGGATTCCAACACCGTGGTCGATGTCGGTACGCCTATGGATGGATCGGCTGCGCTGTATTGGGCAATTGCGCTTCCGTAGAGTGTTGTAGGAGGCCGGTGACGCTAGGCGCAGCGTTAATCTGCAGGCTTAAGAAAATAGGGCTCGACAGGCCCCTTGAGCTTAATTGTCATCGGGTTTCCAAATCTATCGCGTGACTTGCCCGCTTCGACGCGCACCCATCCTTCGGGGACCGAATATTCAACAACGTCTGTGCGCTCACGACCGCCGAAACGAACGCCTACGCCTTTCTCAAGCACGTCGGCGTCATAATGCGGGCTCTTGGGATCGCTGCTTAAATGATCGGGCGGGGTGTCTGACATCACTATTCTTTCTTCTAACAGAGCGCGCAGCCGCAGGTTTCCTCACTTAATAGAGAATTACGGCGACTAATCAGTATGGCGAGAGAGGTGTCCGCGCCACGGAAAATTTTATAGCGGTATTTCAGTTGGTTGGAAAGCAGGGGAGTCTAAATCCACGAGCCAACCGCCAAATCTTGGGAGGACAATACTTCTACAGAGAAAAGTGATTCCCAGCATGAGGCGAAACATTTAGAAGCATGCCTAGGATAAATTATTATTATGTGCCGCAACTCGCCATCTTCCGGGAAAATGTCGGGTTATACGATCTCTTGGCGCTGAATTGTCTTTTCCCAAGGAGGCTGACATGCGTGTCGCAAGAACCCTATTCCTCGCATCTATGATGGCGGCACTGGGCATCAGTGCATCGAACACCGTGATCGCAGCTGAGTCGTCGCAGACACCCGAAGTCGTTGCGACCATTCCCTCGCCAGCCTTCAATGAGAATCTCTCCGAAGACGCCGATGGCACCTTCTATGTGACCGGAGCTTTCGAAAGTAATCTGTGGAAGATCACACCTGGCGGCAAGGTGGAGAAGCTTGCGCACTTCGACGAGTATCCAGTCATTCTCGGTGTCGTTGCCTTGCCTGAGGGTATCGCGGTGGGTGCCTTCCGCAACGATTTCCGCACATCCAATGGGGTTGATTTCTCCATCGTCGGTTCGGAGGTTCTGCTTCTCGACAAAACGAGCGGCGAGATCATCGCCGCTGTGCCCGGGCAGAATGGCCAAGTGTTCAACGGTATGATCGCTGACGGCCGCGGCAAGGTGCTGATTACCGATTCCCTGGGCGCTAGCGTTTGGCAGTTCGATCCCAAGGCCCGTACGTTGAGTCTGTGGCTGAAGGATGAGGCACTCGCCTCGTCGGGCCCCGCGGCCCTCGGCGCAAACGGCATCAAGGTTGCGGGCGACTGGGTCTATATCGCCAACCGCGAAAATTACTCAATCTTCCGCGTGGGCATCGATACGGACGGAAAACCTCGGGGCTCCCTTACCCTAGTGGCCGAGGACTTGCCCCATGCTGATGATTTCGCCGTGGCTCTGGACGGGACTATTTACCTCCCGCCGGGCGATCAGGAGAAGCCGAGCCCGATGCTGCGCATAGCTCCGGACGGCGCGCGTTCGAATCATGCCGTCGGCCCCGCTGGTGCCTCGGCCATGGTGAGCCGCGACGCCAAGTGGGTGTACTGGGCGAGCAACAACGGCCTGATACCGAACACCACCGAGCCGCAGAAGCTACTCCGGGTCCCGACCCGGTAGCCGAAAGAGGCCTGCACCTTGATCAAGAGTGACTTGTTGTTGGAAATTTGAACAACGATTGTCATTGCGCGGGGGTGTGTGGGTAGACTCGTGGGCACGCGTACAGCGGTTCATTAGTGATCGCTATATATTGGCTTGATCGGCGACTAAACCGGCAGAGAGCGGCTCCGCATAAGTCATGAGCGGCCGTTCGGCATTCAGCTGTACAACTTCAAAATTTAACACAGACGTTTTCTAACCACCGTTAACAATCTCCGATTTGATCGAGTGATAAATCGGATTGCGAATGGGAGCGATCGCCGCTCTCCCAGGCTCTCGCCCATGACATCGTTCAGGCGATGGCCCCGAGTTTGCCGGCCTCATGGGCGGCCACCACCGCGGCTAGTTGGTCGGCGTCGCTCATCGCGAAAGGACCCTTTTGCACGAAAGGTTCGCGCAAGGGGGCGCCGCCGAGGAGCACGGCTTGTCCGCCTTCATCGCTTAGTAGGCTGATTTCGTTGGTGCCGTGGGTGGCCAGCGCTGCATCGCCGCTGAGACGGTGGCGTGTTCCGTCAAATTCGACCTGGATTTCACCGTGGATGACGTGGAGCCAAGTGGCGTCTCCGAAATTGGCATGATGGGTGAACCTGCCGTTGGCCTTCAGGGCGATGTCGAGGATGGTGAAGGGCAAGGCGGGCGGTGTGGCTCCGACGACACCATTGCTTTTGCCGGTCATCACCCGCACCCGATGAGCCGGGCCTTCGATCACCGGCATCTCCGCTGCGGCAACATGCAGCGCACTGGGTGCCTCTAATTTCTGTGCGGCTGGCAGGTTGATAAAGATTTGCAGGGCGTGGGTACGCGAACCGGGGGTGGGCGCCTCGTCATGCACCGCGCCGCGCGCGGCCTTCAGCCAGTAGAGGTCGCCCGGGACCAGCTCGATGTCGTTGCCCAGCGAATCTTTATTGCGGAAGCTACCCGTGCTGTCCTCAAAGAGCACGCTCACTGCGGATATTCCAGCATGGGCGTGCGGGCCAAAAGTCGGCTCGGTCATGGTAAAGTGGTCGACCATGATCAGTGGGTCCATCAATCCGTCAAGCTGACGATGGATGAAACTGAGTGCTTTGAAACCGTCGCCCCTGGTCATCTTCTCCCCTGACTGTATTTTGGTGATCGCGGTCTGGGGGTTGTGGGTTTGATCTTTGTGTTGAACGGTCATATTCGTCTCCTTTGCAAAGAGAGCACTACGTCAGTATTCTCGGATTTCTCTGTTTGGGAGGTCAAGAGGCCTGTGCCTGCGCTTGTGTCACCCAGATTAGCCCGAACAACAGTGCCGCTGACGACACACAGCATGCAATCGTCCGGACAGTATTCCAGAAAGTCCAGCGTGGCAGATAGGTGTCGGTCCAATACGCACGCGTGTCCTCGGACGTCAGATCCATAGCGGCGAGCGCCTCGTTCATCGGCACGTTGAAGCAGATCGTGACGCCGAAGCATCCGATGAAATAGACGAGGCCCGCGAACATCATCAGCCAGCCAGGCCCGCCGCCGATAAAGATCCCGCCATAGACTGCTACCAACAGCGACAAGACCGCCATGCTGAGAAACAGCGTCATGAAGACCCAACGGAAAACCTCGCGATTGATGACCTGCATGGCTTCGGCGCCGCCCATACCGCGGGTACGTGACAGCGAGCGCATGATGAAGTCGGAAAAGGAGAGAAAGACGCCGCCGACTAGCGCGTAGGCTAGGATGACGAACTGCATCAGGAAAAAGATGAATGGGGACATTGGGAAGGCTCCTTGTTGGGGGCTGCATGCAGGACCTGCCGGGCGTTCTCGCTCCTGCCGCGATGTCAGGAGGCGAATGACTGTGTCCTCGTGGGCGCGCCGGGCTGCAGCCTGCGGCGGAAAGCAGCCAAGCAAAACGCGGCGATCAGCAGTTCTAAGATCAGCGCTCCTATGATGCCGCCAGACGGCATGCCAT
>JAUIGX010000002.1 GCA_030432435.1 Alphaproteobacteria bacterium | reverse complement strand
GGGACAATATCTCCATGAAGGTAAACCTGATCGCGCCGATCGCGATGGATGAAGGTCTTCGCTTCGCCATCCGTGAAGGTGGTCGTACCGTCGGCGCCGGCGTCGTCGCTAAAATCGTCGAATAACGAAAAGGTATTAAGCGGCATTCACCGCTCGGGTGAATGCCGCTCATTTTAGGAATAGGCTATGATCGATAATCAAAACATCCGCATACGCTTAAAGGCGTTTGATCATCGTGTGCTCGATCAATCCACTAAGGAAATCGTTGGCACCGCCAAACGTACAGGCGCGCAAGTTCGCGGACCTATTCCTTTGCCGACACGTATCGAAAAGTTCACGGTAAACCGTTCACCGCACGTCGATAAAAAGTCGCGTGAACAATTCGAAATCCGTACTCATCGCCGCCTTCTTGATATCGTCGATCCGACTCCGCAGACCGTGGACGCGCTTATGAAGCTCGACCTCGCCGCCGGTGTCGACGTCGAAATCAAGTTGTAAGCCTGGCTGCTCGCGAAGGTTGGACAAATGCGTTCCGGTTTAGTTGCTCAAAAAATAGGGATGACCCGCGTGTTTAACGCGGAGGGTAATCATGTGCCTGTCACCGTTCTTCAGGTGGACGATGCGCAAGTGGTGGCCCAGCGCACCCAAGAAAAAGACGGTTACACCGCCATTCAAATTGGTGTGGGTGTTCGTAAGGCCTCGCGCACCAATAAGGCGCTCAAGGGTCATTATGCGAAGGCCAATGTGGAGCCCAAGCGTAAGCTTGTTGAGTTCCGTGTCGATGCCGACAAGTTGGTAGATGTGGGCGCAGTATTTGCTCCGTCGCACTTTCTGGCGGGTCAATTCGTCGATGTGACAGGTATCACGATCGGTAAAGGTTTCGCGGGCGCCATGAAGCGCTGGAACTTCGCCGGTCTTGAAGCTACTCACGGCGTCTCGGTCTCTCACCGTTCGCATGGGTCGACTGGTCAGCGCCAGGATCCGGGCAAGGTGTTTAAAGGTAAGAAGATGGCCGGCCATTTGGGCCAAGAGCGCGTCACCATTCAAAACCTTGAGGTCGTGTCTGTTGATGACGACAAGGGCTTTATTTTCGTGAAGGGCGCAGTGCCCGGCCACGACGGCGGATATGTTTTGGTAAACGATGCTGTGAAGCGCGCGTTGCCGAAAGATTTGCCGCTGCCTGCGGGCTTGAAGGCCGATAAGGCTGCGAAGCCTGCGGCGCCCGCGGAAAGCACAGAGAACACTGAAAGCGCCGAGAGCGCCGAGAAGGGCGAATAGCTATGAAGTGCGACGTCATAAATCTCGATAAGAAGAACGTCGGCTCAGTCGAGCTGCCGGACAGCGTGTTCGGCCTCGAGGTGCGCGGCGATATTCTTCATCGCATGGTGCGCTGGCAGCTGGCGAAGCGTCAGGCCGGGACGCACAAAACTAAAGGCATCAGCGAAATCAGCGGTACATCGAAAAAGCCGTTTCGCCAGAAGGGCACAGGTTCAGCCCGCCAAGGTTCGTTGCGTGCGCCGCATATGCGCGGTGGTGCGGTAATCTTCGGGCCGGTCGTGCGTAGCCATGCTCACGACTTGCCGAAGAAATTTCGTAGCCTCGGTTTGAAGACGGCGCTGTCGTCGAAGGCCAAAGACGGCAAGCTGGTGATTTTGGATGGCACGTCGGTTAAAGACGGCAAGACAAAATCCCTGATCGCGCAACTTAAGACACTGGGCTGGACTTCGGCTCTTATCATCGACGGCGCGCAGGTGGATGAATCCTTCGCGCGTGCTGCCCGCAACGTGCCGGGTGTTGATGTCCTGCCGAGCCAGGGTGCGAATGTTTACGACATTCTCCGCCGCGATACGCTGGTTTTGACTAAGGCCGCAGTTGAGAAACTCGAGGAGCGGTTCAAATGAGCAAGCAGGATAAATCCGGCGTGATAGAGGCTGATCTCTACGATGTGATTCAGTCTCCTCTTATCACTGAAAAAGCGACGATGGCCTCTGAACACAATCAGTTCAGCTTTCGCGTGCCGATGAAGGCCACGAAGCCGCAGATCAAGAAAGCGGTTGAAGCTTTGTTCAAGGTCGATGTTAAGGCCGTGAACACCTCGATCACGCAAGGCAAGGTGAAGATGTTCCGCGGCAAATTGGGCGTGCGGAGCAATACTAAAAAAGCGATCGTGACATTGGCCGAGGGCCAGTCAATCGATGTGACTACGGGACTCTAAGTCATGGCGTTAAAAACATTTAATCCTGTTACGCCCTCCCTGCGCGGCACCGTCTTGGTGTCTCGCGCGGACCTGCACAAGGGCAAGCCCGTCAAGACATTGACGCAAGGCATGCACTCTACGGGTGGGCGTAACAATCAAGGGCGCACTACCAGCCGGTTTATGGGTGGTGGTCACAAGCGCCGCTATCGTTTGGTGGATTTCAAGCGCAAGAAGCGTGATATCGCTGCGGTGGTTGAGCGGCTCGAGTACGATCCGTACCGCACAGCATTTATTGCGCTGATCAAATACGAAGACGGCGAGTTGTCCTACATCTTGGCCCCGCAGCGTATGAAGGCCGGCGATAAAATCGTCTCTTCCGAACGCGCTGACGTGAAGCCGGGCAATGCGATGCCGCTCAAGAATATGCCGGTTGGCACCATCGTCCATAACGTCGAGCTGAAGATCGGCCGGGGCGGACAGATGGCGCGTTCGGCAGGCTGCTACGCGCAGCTGATCGGTAAGGACTCTGGCTACGCGCAGTTGCGTGTTTCTTCGGGCGAAGTTCGTTTGGTTCGAGCGGAGTGCATGGCAACTGTCGGAGCTGTGTCTAACCCCGACAACCAGAACATCAAGATCGGTAAGGCGGGACGTAACCGCTGGCTCGGACGCCGTCCGCATAACCGCGGCGTTGTGATGAACCCGGTCGATCACCCGCACGGTGGTGGTGAGGGTAGGACGTCCGGTGGCCGTCATCCGGTGACTCCGTGGGGTAAGCCCACGAAGGGCAAACGGACCCGCAATAACAAGCGGACCCAGAATTTGATTATGCGTAGCCGTCATTTGGCTAAGAAGAAAAAAGCGTAAGTAAAAGCTCAAGTCGAGCTTTAGAAAACGGAGATTGAACGTGGCACGTTCTGTATGGAAAGGCCCCTTTGTCGATGGTTACCTCCTGAAAAAGGCGGAAACCTCGCGGCAATCGGGACGCAACGAAGTGATCAAGATTTGGTCCAGACGCTCGACCATTTTGCCGCAATTTGTCGGCCTCACTTTTGGCGTCCACAACGGCAAAAAGCACATCCCGGTTATGGTGACCGAGAATATGATCGGCCACAAATTCGGTGAGTTTGCTCCCAGCCGGACGTTTCACGGCCATTCTGGTGACAAAAAAGTCGCTGGGAAGAAAGGCTAGGTCATGAGTAAGAAAGCAACGCCACGTCGCGTCGGCGATACGGAAGCACGGGCCTTTTCCCGCTCTATCCGCGTAAGCCCGCGCAAACTGAATTTGGTCGCTCAGCTTATTCGCGGCAAGAAGGCCGAGACGGCACTCGCGGATTTGACATTTTCTCCGCGGCGTATCGCCCGCGAAGTAAAGCGTGTTTTGGAATCGGCGATCGCGAATGCCGAGAACAACCATCAGCTCGACGTTGATCAGCTGGTAGTGAGCGAAGCCTTTGTTGGCAAGGCGTTGGTGATGAAGCGGTGGCGGCCTCGGGCTCGCGGGCGCGTTGGAGCCATTCGCAAGCCGTTTAGTAATCTTACGATTATCGTTCGTGAGAAAAGGGAGACTGCCTAATGGGTCAGAAGGTCAATCCGATTGGGCTTCGTCTCGGGATCAACCGGACGTGGGATTCCAGATGGTACGCGGCAGGTGGCAACTACGCTAACTTGCTCCACGAAGATTTTGAGATCCGTGCGTATTTGAAGAAGCGTTTGGCCCAGGCCGGCATTTCTCGCATCATCATCGAGCGCCCCGCCAAAAAAGCGCGCGTGACAATTCATACAGCGCGGCCGGGTGTGGTCATTGGTAAGAAGGGTGCGGATATCGAAGTGATCCGCAAGGACCTTCAGAAAATGACCGGCAACGAAGTTCACCTCAACATTGTTGAGATCCGTAAGCCGGAAATCGATGCGCAGCTGGTGTCCGAGAACATTGCCCAGCAGCTTGAGCGCCGTGTTGCGTTTCGTCGCGCCATGAAGCGCGCTGTTCAGTCGGCGATGCGTCTTGGAGCGGAAGGCATCAAGATTACATGTTCCGGTCGTTTGGGCGGCGCTGAAATCGCGCGCACAGAGTGGTACCGCGAAGGCCGTGTGCCGTTGCATACCCTGCGCGCTGATGTGGATTACGGCGAGGGGTCAGCAAAGACCACTTACGGCATCTGCGGTGTGAAAGTCTGGATCTTTAAGGGCGAGATTTTGGAGCACGATCCCATGGCGCAAGACAAGCGCGCCGGTGATCAAGGTGCCCGTCCTTAAGTACGGAAGAATCTAAATTAGTGGCAGCGCCCCAAGGGCGCTGTGATGGAAGCGGATAGACGTCATCATGTTGCAACCGAAGCGCACAAAATACCGCAAGGCCTTTAAGGGCCGCATACATGGCAATGCTAGAGGTGGAACGGTCTTGAATTTCGGATCGTTTGGTTTGAAAGCGTTGGAGCCCGAGCGCGTGACCGCGCGTCAGATCGAAGCGGCTCGCCGCGCGCTGACTCGCTACATGAAGCGTCAGGGTCGCGTATGGATTCGTATTTTTCCGGATGTTCCGGTGTCTAAGAAACCGGCCGAAGTTCGGCAGGGTAAAGGTAAAGGAACGCCCGAGTTTTGGGTGTGCCGGGTAAAGCCGGGCCGCATCATGTTCGAGGTGGACGGCGTTTCGGCAGAGATGGCGCGCGAAGGTTTTGCGCTGGCAGCGGCGAAGCTGCCCATCAAGACCAAAGTCGTGACCCGGATCGGAGGCTAAGATGAACGACGCAACTGAACTGCGGGCCAAGAACTCGGACGAGCTGGAAGGTCAGCTTGGCGACCTGAAGAAGGAGCAGTTTAACCTGCGCTTTCAACAGGCGTCCGGACAACTCACAGACACGGCGCAGTTTCGCCGTGTGCGCCGGAACATTGCGCGGATAAGGACGATCTTGCGCGAACGCCGCGATGGCGCGGCATCGTAAGCAGGACGAGAGGACACAGATATGCCTAAGCGGATTCTTCAGGGCGTTGTCGTCAGCGACAAGCAGGACAAGACCATTGTTGTGCGGGTAGAGCGGCGTATGCGGCACCCGATTTATAAGAAGTTTATTCGGCGTAGTAAGAAATTCGCGGCCCATGATGAGGGCAACACCGTGAAGGTGGGGGATACCGTACGTATCCGCGAGTGCGCGCCGATTTCTAAAAATAAGACGTGGGAATTGGTCACGGACCAAGCTGAGTAACCCGCTGTTTGTGACCTAAGGACGTAATGTCATGATTCAGATGCAATCCAATTTAAGTGTTGCCGACAACTCGGGCGCTCGCCGGGTGATGTGCATCAAAGTGCTTGGCGGCTCGAAGCGTAAGTTCGCCAGCGTCGGTGATGTCATCGTTGTATCCGTCAAGGATGCGATTCCGCGTGGCCGCGTTAAGAAAGGCGACGTTCACCGGGCCGTCATCGTGCGCACAGCGAAAGCGTTGCGGCGCGGGGACGGATCGGCGATCCGCTTCGACACAAACGCAGCGGTGTTGATCAACAAACAAGGCGAGCCGATCGGCACGCGTATTTTTGGACCGGTTACCCGTGAGCTTCGCGGTAAGAAGTTCATGAAGATCGTCTCCTTGGCACCGGAGGTGCTGTAATGCCTAAGCTTAAAGTAAAGAAGGGCGACAAGGTGCTCATTCTCGCCGGCCGCGATAAAGGCAAGAGCGGGGAAGTCATCAAGGCGTTACCTGAGCGCAACAAGGTGATCGTGCAAGGGATCAATATCTCGAAGCGCCACCAGCGTGCGACGCAAACAACAAGCGGCGGCATTGTAGAGCGGGAAACACCGATTCACGTTTCCAACGTTGCTCACATTGATCCGAAGGATAACAAGCCGACGCGTATCGGCTTCAAGACTCTCGAAGACGGGGCTACCAAGGTGCGCTTCGCGCGGCGCTCTGGCGAAGTCATCGATTAGGAAGGACAGCGGCGATGGCGCGTTTACGTAAACATTATGACGATGTGGTTCGGAACTCCCTGGTGGAGAAGTTCGGCTACAAAAATATCATGGCTGTGCCCAAGTTGACGAAAATCGTCATCAATATGGGTGTCGGCGAGGCGTCTCAGGATCGTAAGAAGATCGAAGGTGCGGTCGATAACCTCACCGCGATTGCCGGCCAAAAGCCGGTTATTACGCGCGCTCGCAAGGCCATCGCGAACTTTAAGCTGCGTGAGAACATGATCGTCGGTTGCAGCGTAACGTTGCGCAAGGCGCGGATGTATGAGTTCCTCGACCGGCTGGTGAATATCGCTCTGCCTCGGGTTCGAGACTTTCGCGGCGTTTCGGGCAAAAGCTTTGACGGCTCGGGCAACTACAACATGGGCCTTAAGGAACAGCTGGTGTTTCCTGAAATCGATTACGACAAGATCGATAAGGTTCGCGGCATGAACATAACAATCTGTACGACGGCAAAGACCGACGATGAAGCACGCGCGCTTCTCGAAGGTTTCCAGATGCCGTTCCAGAAGTAGATCGTAACGGAGATCGCATTCAATGGCGAAAACGAGTATTGTTCAGCGAAATAAGAAACGCCGTCGTATGGCCCAGTCTCATTCGGGTAAACGCGAGCGGCTGAAGGCGGTTATTATGGATCGCGAGACAACGGTCGAAGACCGTTTCGACGCAGTCCTGAAGTTGGCAGTCGTGCCGCGCAACTCGTCGAAGGTTCGCATTCGCAATCGGTGCGAGCTCACAGGACGTCCACGCGCTACATATCGTAAATTTAAACTTGCACGCATTAAGCTGCGGGAATTGGCCTCGAAGGGGCAGATTCCCGGCATGGTTAAGTCGAGCTGGTAGGAGGACCGACAGTGTCATTATCCGATCCTCTTGGTGATTTGTTGACCCGTATCCGTAATGGACAGCGGGCCGGTCACTCCAAGATAAACGCACCAGCCTCGCGGCTGCGTGAGAATCTGCTGCGCGTTCTGGAACGTGAGGGCTACATCCGTGGCTTCGAACGTTACACGGTTCGTCAGGGCGTAGATGAATTGAGCATCGAACTTAAATACAATGAGGGTTCGCCCGTCATTAATAAGATCATGCGCGTTTCTAAGCCTGGTCGCCGCGTTTACGCGAAGATCAATGATCTGCAGAAGGTCTATAACGGGCTGGGAATTTCTATTCTTTCAACGCCTCGCGGGGTCATGTCCGACCACGAAGCGCGCCAGCAAAACGTCGGCGGAGAAGTTCTCTGCCAGGTGTTCTAGAGACTAAGAGACGACAAATCGGCCCTAAGGGTCCGCTGAAGGAAATATGCGATGTCACGCGTAGGTAAATATCCGATTGATGTCCCAAGTGGCGTTACCGTCACTATGGCGGGCACGACTGTGACCATTAAAGGTAAGCTGGGCGAGATGAGCTTGGCGACCCCTGATGAGGTCGAGACGAGCCTGGTGGACGGTAAGGTCTGGGTGAAGCCGAAGAAAGAAAGCAAGCGCGCACGCGCGCTGTGGGGCACCACCCGCGCCAACTTGAATAATATGGTGCAGGGCGTCAGCGAAGGTTTCAAGAAAACGTTAGAAATCAATGGCGTGGGCTTCAAAGCTCAAGCTCAAGGTAAGAAGCTAAACCTCAATCTTGGCTTCTCCCATGACGTTGTTTACGACGTGCCGGAGGGGATCGAGATCAAAACTCCGGTGCCGACCCAGGTGGAAGTCTCTGGGTCAAACCGCCAGCGCGTTGGTCAAGTTGCGGCGGATATCCGTTCGTACCGGCCGCCGGAGCCCTACAAGGGCAAGGGGATCAAGTACTCCAACGAGTATATCCTGCGCAAAGAAGGCAAGAAGAAATAGCCGGAATATAGGATTAGGCGATGACAAGGGACGTAAAACAGACCAACCGGCGCAAAGTGCGCACGCGCTTTTCGATACAAGCGGCGGCGCATGGACGGGCACGCTTGTCCGTATTCCGGTCGGGACGGCACATATATGCGCAGGTTATCAAAGATGATATCGGCGTAACGGTCGCAGCAGCCTCTACTGTAGATAAGGATTTGAAGGCGAAAGTGAAAAGCGCCTCCAAGGACGCGGCAGTACTGGTGGGCAAGCTCCTTGCCGAGCGCGCCGTGAAGGCCGGTGTTAAGGAAGTCGTGTTTGACCGGGGGTCTTACATGTATCACGGCCGCATCAAGGCTTTGGCCGATGCAGCCCGCGAAGCCGGCTTGTCGTTCTAGTCGCCGGACGTTTTTGAAGGAATAGAGTAATGGCACGCACCCCTACAGCATCGCCCAAAGGCGGCGACCGCCCCGGCAAAGGCCGGCGTGACCGCGGTGGCGACCGCGACGCAGAGCGGGAAGACGAATTTCAGGACAAGTTGGTACACATCAATCGTGTTGCCAAAGTGGTCAAGGGTGGCCGTCGGTTTGCATTCGCCGCGCTGGTTGTCGTCGGTGACGCCAAAGGACGCGTGGGTTTTGGGTCCGGTAAGGCTCGTGAAGTGCCTGAGGCTATCCGCAAGGCGACCGAACAGGCGAAGCGCACGATGATTCGCGTGCCGTTGCGCGAAGGCCGCACATTGCACCACGATCTTTACGGCCGCTTCGGCGCCGGCAAGGTTATTCTTCGGTCGGCACCTCCAGGTACCGGTATTATCGCAGGTGGCCCGATGCGCGCTGTGTTCGAAACAATGGGCGTACAGGACATCGTGTCGAAGAGCGTTGGCAGCAATAACCCGCATAACATGATCAAGGCGACGTTCGAGGCGCTGAAATCCATGGAATCCCCGCGTTCAATCGCGGCCAAGCGCGGCAAGAAGGTGGGCGACATTGTCGGTCGCCGTGAAGATGCCGCTCGTGAAGACGCGGCTAAGGAGGCCTAGTTCATGAACGCGGCCAGCAAAAAAACGGTTACGGTGACCCAGATTCATAGCGGCGCGGGACGTCAGTCCCGGCAGCAGCAGACTCTTGTGGGGCTCGGTCTGAACAAGATTAATCGGACCAGAACACTGGAAGACACCCCCGCAGTTCGGGGCATGATTAATAAGGTAAAACACTTGGTACGTGTGGACGAAGCCTAAAACGATACCTATTTCGGGATCGCGCCTCGTCGAGGCGCCCCGCGGCAAGGTAGGGCTTCCGGCTACCGCAAAGGACGAGAAAGATGAAACTTAACGAATTGCGCGCTCTTCCTGGCGCCACACATCGTCGCAAAGAACTGGGTCGCGGTATTGGTTCGGGGCTGGGCAAGACGTCCGGCCGAGGCGTAAAAGGCCAGAAAGCCCGCTCCGGTGTGGCCATTAAGGGCTTTGAAGGCGGCCAGATGCCGCTGTATCGCCGGCTGCCGAAGCGCGGTTTTAATCCAATTGCGCGCCGTAAGTTTGTGCCTGTGAACGTGGGCCGCTTGCAGGCTGCGGTCGATGCGGGGCGTATTGATCCCAGCAAAGATGTGACAATTGATGTTTTGGTTGAAGCGGGTGTTGTACGCCGCGCCTACGATGGCCTGCGGCTTCTCGCGGACGGTGAACTCAAGGCAAAGCTGACGATTGTGGCCGAGCACGCTTCGAAAGCCGCTTTGGCGGCAGTTGAGAAGGCTGGCGGATCTGTTTCAGTGAAGGCTCCTAAGGAGCCTGCCGCGGCAAAGCCTCGGGGCAAGAAAGCCAAGGCTGAAGCAAAAGCTAAGTCTGAGAAATCAGAATAATGTCTGGCGCCTCGGCGTCGTGACCGGAGTAAATTATGGCCTCAGCCGCTGACCAACTGGCTGCCAACGTAAACCTTGGCGTGTTCGCGAAAGCGACAGAATTGAAACGCCGGATTTGGTTTTCGCTGGGCGCTCTTATTATTTTCCGCGCGGGTACATTTATAACGCTTCCGGGCATCGACCCCGTTGCGATGGCCGATATCATGTCGGCTCAAAGCGGCGGCGTTTTGGGCCTGTTTGACGTTTTTGCAGGCGGCGCTCTTAGCCGCATGAGCATTTTCGCGCTCAACATTATGCCCTACATCTCGGCTTCGATCATCTTGCAGCTTCTGGCGGCGGTAAACCCGGCCCTTGAGCAGCTGAAGAAAGAGGGCGTGTCTGGTCGCATGAAAATGAACCAGTACACCCGTTACTTGACCCTGATGATCGGGACCTTGCAGGCGCTTGGTATCGCAACCGGTCTTCAAACCGCAACGGCGTCGAACGGGGCCTCAGTGGTCACTAACCCGGGCGTGTTCTTTGTGTTTACGGCGGTTATCACCCTGGTTTGCGGCACGATGTTCCTTGTGTGGTTAGGTGAACAGATCAGCGAACGCGGCATCGGGCAGGGTATATCCCTTCTGATTTTCTCCGGTATTATCGCGGGGTTACCGGGCGGTCTTGTGAATATGCTTGAGCTTGGCAGAACCGGTGCGATCTCCTTTTTCGTGCTGTTTTTGTTTGCTGTGGGCGCCGTTGCAATGATAGCGGGCATTGTATTTATCGAGCAGGCGCAGCGGCGCATTCTCGTGCAATACCCGAAACGGCAACAGGGCAATAAGGTGTTCGGCGGCGAGAACTCGCATATTCCGCTGAAGATCAATACTGCAGGTGTTATCCCACCAATTTTTGCCAGTTCGATCTTGTTGCTCCCGTTGACGATCACGGGATTTCAGCAAGGCGGCGGTGACGGCATTTTGGCGACAATCGCAGCCCTGATGGGGCGGGGTCAGCCCCTGTATATGGTGCTGTACACGGCGGCGATTATATTTTTCGCCTTCTTTTACACGGCGCTTGTGTTTAATCCGCATGATACGGCCGACAATCTGCGCAAGTACGGCGGCTTTGTGCCGGGCATTCGGCCTGGTAAAAACACCGGCGACTATCTCGATTACGTGCTGACGCGTCTGACCTTGGTTGGTGGCCTCTATCTAACGGTTGTGTGTTTGATCCCGGAATATCTCATTTCCGCTTTCAGCTTCCCGTTCTATTTTGGCGGTACCAGCCTTTTGATCGTCGTGAATGTTACTCTCAACACGATGCAGCAGGTTCAGGCGCATCTTCTTGCTCACCAGTACGAAGGCTTGCTTAAGAAATCACGCCTTCGCGGACGCCGGTAGGACCAAATGGCCGGTAAACGCCTCATATTGATGGGACCGCCGGGTGGCGGGAAGGGGACGCAGGCTAAGCGGTTGCAGGACCGCTACGGGATCGTTCAGCTGTCCACCGGTGATATGCTGCGGGCAGCGGTTGCTGCGGGCAGCGAGGTTGGGAAGCAGGCGAAGGCCGTGATGGACGCCGGAAAGCTGGTGTCTGATGAGCTCATCATCGCGATGATCGCGGACCGTATCGATGCGCCTGATTGTGCGAATGGCTTCATTCTCGATGGGTTCCCGCGTACGGTTCCCCAGGCCGAAGCCTTGGACGAATTGCTCGCGAGCAAAGGAATTGCTCTGGATAAGGTCATCGAGGTGGCGGTGCCTGATTCCATGCTGATCGAACGGATAACCGGCCGCTTCACCTGTGCGAAATGCGGCGAAGGCTATCACGATAAATTCAAGCAACCCAAGACAGCGGGGGTGTGCGATGTGTGCGGTGGGGTTGAATTTACCCGCCGTGCGGATGATAACGAAGAGACTGTAACGGCGCGCCTGAAGGCCTACCATGCTCAGACGGCACCTCTGATGCCCTTTTACAAGCAAAAAGGGTTGTTGGAAGTGATCGACGGGGACCGGCCGATGGACGCCGTAACTACCGATTTAGAAAGGGTTCTGGGAAGCTGAGGGGCGTGTTGACACCCAAAGCTAACTGCCTATAATGGCGCGCTTTTCGGATTGCGCAGGGCGCTCACAAACAACTTAAAAATAAAGGAGTACGGGCTTTGGCGCGTATTGCTGGCGTAAACTTACCGACGAATAAAAGAGTATCGATTGCCTTGAGCTATATTTTCGGAATTGGCCCCGCCAATGCCCGTAAAATTTGTAGCGTTGTCGGCATCGACGATGCTCGGCGAGTGAATCAACTCACCGAAGACGAGATCATTCGGATCCGTGACACCATTGACCGCGATTTTACGGTCGAGGGAGATCTGCGCCGTGATGTGGCAATGAACATCAAGCGCTTGATGGATCTGGGTTGCTATAAAGGTCTGCGTCACCGCAAAGGGCTGCCCGTTCACGGTCAGCGCACGCACACCAATGCTCGGACCCGTAAGGGCCCGGCGAAGCCGATCGCAGGCAAGAAGAAAGTAACGAAGTAGGCTTCGGGGCTGCCGGTTAGGCAGCAACCAGCTCTTCCAGGGATAAGAGAACCGACACAATGGCCAAGCCAGAACAAGCAACGCGTACTCGTAAGCGTGAGCGTAAAAACATCAGCTCAGGTGTTGCGCATGTGAACGCGACGTTCAACAACACCATGGTTACGATTTCCGACGTGCAGGGCAATACCATTGCCTGGTCGTCCGCCGGCTCCCAGGGTTTTAAGGGGTCGCGCAAATCGACGCCTTACGCCGCCCAGATGGCTGCCGAGGCTGCCGGTAAAAAAGCGATGGAACACGGAATGAAGGTGCTGTCCGTGCTTGTTAAGGGACCGGGGACGGGGCGTGAGTCCGCTCTCCGTGCGTTACAGACTGTGGGTTTCACCGTGACGTCGATTCAAGACGTGACGCCTGTTCCTCATAACGGATGTCGCCCGCGGAAACGTCGGCGCGTCTAGCTAACTGAATTTTCGTCTCCGGGCCTTTCCCACCGGAGACGTATGGTTTGGGCCGCGGCGACGTCATCGTGGCTGGCCTTCAAGCCGCATCGGGATCAACACCCAACGTGTGGGACTGAGCCGTGATACAAAAAAATTGGCAAGAACTGATTAAACCGTCGAAGCTCAACATCGAGACGGCCGACGACCAAAACCGGATTGCGACCATTGTCGCCGAACCGCTCGAGCGTGGTTTCGGTGTCACTTTGGGCAATGCGTTGCGGCGGATTCTGTTGTCCTCTCTGCAGGGCGCGGCCGTAACGTCCATCCGTATCGACGGTGTGTTGCACGAATTCTCCTCCGTTCCGGGCGTTCGCGAGGACGTGACGGACCTCATCCTTAACATTAAGCAGCTTGCCCTAAACCTGCATGGTGACGGGCCGAAGCGCATGACCCTGACTGCTAAGGGTCCAGGTGAGGTGACTGCCGGTCAGATTCAAACTCCGGCTGATATCGAAATCATGAACCCGGATCTGGTGATCTGCCATCTCGATGAAGGCGCTGATCTTCATGTTGAGTTTGAGGTCGATACCGGCAAAGGCTACGTCGCCGCTCATCTCAACCGCAAAGAAGACGATCCCATCGGCATGGTTCCGGTCGATTCCATCTTCTCGCCGGTTCGCCGTGTGTCCTACAAGATCGAGAACACGCGCGTTGGGCAGCAGACTGACTACGACAAGCTATCCATGACCGTAGAAACCAACGGCGCAGTGCGTCCTGAAGATGCCGTGGCCTTGGCCGCACGCATTCTGCAAGACCAACTCCGTCTGTTCGTTAACTTCGAAGAGCCGCAGGCTGCCACGGCCGAGCGTGCTGAAGAAGAACTGCCGTTCAACAAAAACCTGCTGCGCAAGGTCGATGAACTCGAACTCAGTGTGCGGTCGGCGAATTGCCTGAAGAACGACAACATCATCTACATCGGTGATTTGGTCCAAAAGACCGAAGCTGAAATGCTCCGCACGCCGAACTTTGGCCGCAAGTCCTTGAATGAAATCAAGGAAGTGCTGTCTCAGATGGGTCTGCACTTGGGCATGGAAATCACCAATTGGCCGCCTGAGAATATTGAAGAGCTGGCCAAGAAGCTCGAAGAGCCGTTCTAGACCGTCCGCACTCCTTCAGGAGTGCAGTTCGGGGGTCGCGATGACCCACCTCATGTGTACCTGCCGAATTTTTGCGGTGCGGCCATGAGTTTATACAATCGGTCTCGCGCGCGAGATCAAAGTGAAGAAGGGAAAGCGTCATGCGTCACGGAATGAGTGGCCGTAAGTTCAACCGTACTAAGGCTCACCGTCGGGCGTTGCTGGCGAACCTCGCCAATGCCTTGCTCAAGCACGAGCAAATCACAACGACGCTTCCCAAGGCGAAGGACTTGCGTCCGTACACCGAGCGCCTCATCACTTTGGGCAAGCGCGGAACGCTGCATGCCCGCCGTCAGGCAATCGCGATTTTGCGCGACGATAAAGTAGTCGCCAAGCTGTTTAGCGTCCTGTCCGAGCGTTACAAAGACCGTAGCGGCGGATACACTCGCGTCGTGAAGGCTGGGTTCCGCCATGGCGACGCCGCGCCGATGGGTGTTATCGAACTGGTTGACCGCGATGTCGCCGCCAAGGGTCTGGACTCCGGTCCCAAGCCCGAGAAGGTGGTCAATGACGAAGACGAGCAAGCCGCAGCATTCTAAATCGCTGCACGCTCTTAAGGTTTAGCTTTAAGCCGATACGCCGCCCCGGAAGTTCCCGCGGGCGGCGTTTTGCTATCCGGGGCGCGTGTGTGAATGGTCAAACAAGCGCTTTAGGGGCGCAAAGCCTGGTTGCGTAAGCACAAAAGGCGGCTTTTAGCGCGCTTATCACGGGGGACGGGGTTGCGTTGCGGGCGAAGGTGCGCCACATCTGTCGCCAAGTAAGCCCAATTCCCCCTGTTTTTGTAAACGATATGATGGCGGCGCTATGACTCGATGTGTTGGTTTAGTTTGTGTCTTATCGGCGTGGTTTTTGACTGTGGGAGCCGGCGTAGCGGCTGAGGCAGTAGTTCCTGTATCGCGTGAACAAGTAACGCTAACCTTCGCCCCTGTCGTAAAAAAATCTGCTCCGGCAGTGGTGAATATATATACCCGCCGCGTTGTTCAGGCGCAAAACACGCCGCTGTTTAACGACCCCTTTTTCCGCCGCTTTTTTGGCGATGACGTGAACAGTTTGTTCGGCATGCCGCGCGAGCAAGTACAGAACTCCCTCGGCTCCGGAGTGATCGTTAGATCCGAAGGGATCGTCATTACCAACCACCATGTCGTCGGCGACGCTGACGAAATCACTGTAGTGCTCACGGACCGCCGGGAGTTTGAGGCGGAGTTGGTAGGAAGTGACGAGCGTTCGGACTTGGCCGTTTTGCGTATGAAGGACGTCGAGGGGACGTTGCCGTTTCTCGACCTATCAGATTCCGAGAGCGTCGAGGTGGGCGATATGGTGCTTGCTATCGGCAATCCCTTTGGTGTCGGCCAGACGGTAACTTCTGGCATTGTCTCGGCTCTGGCGCGCACAACTGTTGGAATTTCCGACTATCGCTCGTTTATTCAGACCGACGCGGCGATCAACCCCGGGAATTCGGGCGGTGCGCTTATTACCTCAGACGGCCGCTTGGTCGGTATCAATACCGCCATTTACTCCAAGGACGGAGGTAACGTCGGCATCGGTTTTGCCATTCCCGCGACCATGGTGCGTACGGTCCTGACCAGCATTCTGAAGGATGGCCGCGCGGTTCGACCCTGGCTCGGGGCGTCGGGCAAGAATATCACCTCTGATTTGGCGAAGAGCCTCGGGCTGGCGCGGCCAATGGGGGTCATTGTAGACCGGGTTGCGGCCGGAAGCCCCGCCGCACGGGCTGGATTGTCGGTGGGTGATGTCATTCAAGATGTCGAAGGGCGTCCGGTTGGAGACACCGAAGAACTGCGCTATCAGCTTGCCACGTTACCTGTAGGCGGCAAAGCAAAAATGGGAACTTTGCGGAACGGGATAAAGCGCGTTGTTAATGTAGCGCTTGAAGCGCCGCCGGAGACTCCTGCGCGCCGGGAAACCCAGCTTGAAGGCCGCCAGCCGTTCTCCGGGGCCAAGGTCGCCAACCTCAATCCGGCCCTGGCCGAAGAATTGGGCCGCGAATATATCGAGCCCAGCGTGATCGTTCTCGAAGTTGTTCGGGGGTCAATTGCCGCTCGATTTGTCCGGCCGGGGGATATCATCTGGGAAGTAAACGATGAATCCGTGAAGTCGGTGGGCGACCTTTTGCGCCTGGCAACCGAGGAGTCCGCTCCCTGGGCTCTGACCCTTAATCGCAACGGCCAAGCTCTTCAGCTTCAGGTCGGCAGGTGAGCGATCTTTTCGAGGACTCTGAGCCTGTCCAGGAATCCGGCCCGAAGGTTGGACAGCCACTTGCGGATATTCTCCGGCCTCGCGACCTGACGGAGGTTGTCGGGCAGGATCATTTGCTGGCTGAAGACGGTCCGTTGGGGCGCATGTTGGCCTCGAAGCGCCTAAGTTCGATGGTGCTGTGGGGACCGCCGGGATGCGGAAAAACCACAATTGCCCGTTTGCTGGCCAAAGGGACGGACTTGTTCTTTCAGCCGATTTCCGCGGTGTTTTCCGGCGTGGCGGACCTTCGGAAGATTTTCGACGCGGCGGCAAAACGCCGGCGAACGGGGCAGGGCACTCTTCTGTTTGTCGATGAAATCCATCGTTTCAACCGCTCCCAGCAGGACGGCTTTCTTCCGTTTGTCGAGGACGGCACGGTCACCCTCGTCGGGGCGACCACCGAAAACCCCTCGTTTGAGCTCAATGCTGCGCTCCTATCGCGCTGTCAGGTGCTTGTTCTCCGCAGGCTGGACGATGGTGGGCTAGAAACGCTTTTGAAGAGGGCGGAGGAGAACGCCGGCAACGCGCTGCCCCTGACGGATGATGCGCGGGCGGCACTTCGCGCGATGGCGGATGGGGACGGCCGGTTCGGGCTGACTCTGGCCGAAGACCTGCTTGGGCTATCGCCGCCGCCCAAGGTGCCCCTTGATGCTGCGGGCTTGGCGAAAGTGGTGCAGCGCCGGGCCCCGGTTTACGACAAGGACCGGGAGGGTCACTACAATCTCATCAGTGCGGTTCACAAGTCCCTGCGGGGTTCTGATCCCGACGCGGCTCTGTATTGGGTCAGCCGAATGCTTGATGGTGGCGAGGATCCCATTTACATCCTGCGCCGGTTGACGCGCTTTGCTGCCGAGGATATCGGCCTGGCCGACCCGCAGGCGCTGCAGGTAGCGATTAGCACCTGGGAGACCTATGACCGTTTGGGTTCGCCCGAGGGTGATCTGGCCATTGCTATGCTGGTCGTCTATTTGGGCACGGCCCCCAAATCCAACGCGATTTACTCTGCTTTCAGCGAGGCCAAGGGCGCGGCCCGTAAAACCGGCTCTCTGGCTCCGCCCATGCATATTTTGAATGCGCCGACCCGGTTGATGAAAGACCTAGGCTACGGCAAGGATTATGCGTATGACCACGCGGCAGAAGACGCATTCTCCGGTCAGAACTATTTCCCGGACGGGATGAGCCGAGAACAATTCTATCGCCCCCCACAGCGGGGCTTCGAGCGCGAAATCAACAAGCGGCTGGCCTACTGGCAAAAACTCCGGGCTGAAAAGTCCGGAGACAGCGGCGCAAAAGAAAGTGACGCGGATCTATGAGCGGTGTGCAACGTGTTTCCGTGGCTGACGACGAAGCCGATATCCGGCTTGATCGCTGGTTTAAACGTCATTTCCCCGAGTTGAACCACGGCGGCTTGGAAAAGCTGTTGCGGACCGGGCAGATCCGTGTGGATGGAGCGCGCGCGAAATCCAACCAACGGATGCGCTCCGGCCAGATTGTTCGGGTACCGCCCCTCGGCGCTCCACCCTCGTCAGGTGCGAAGGCAGAGAGGCGACCACCGATATCCGATCACGATGCCGCATTTATTCAGAGCATGGTGATTTACAAGGACAACGACCTTATCGCTCTCAACAAACCGCCGGGACTTGCCGTCCAGGGCGGAACTAAAACCACACGTCATGTAGATGGCCTGCTGGATGGTTTGCGATTTGGCAGCGAGGATAGGCCGCGTTTGGTGCACCGGCTCGACCGCGACACGTCCGGCGTGTTGGTCGTCGCCCGAAGCGCTGCCTCCGCGGCTAAACTTGGCCGTGCGTTTCAAGGCCATGACGTCGAGAAAATGTATTGGGCGCTGGTGATCGGATACCCGGAACATCCAGGCGGCACAATCTCGGCGGCGCTTGCGAAGTCGGGTCCTGAGGGCCACGAGCGGATGGAGTGGGACGAGGAGAAGGGCAAAAAAGCCGTCACCGACTACCGCGTAGTGTCAACGGCCGGTGAAAAGGTGACGTGGCTTGAGTTGATGCCGCAGACCGGGCGGACGCATCAACTGCGCGCGCATTGCGCCCTTATAAAGACGCCTATTGTGGGGGATCAAAAGTATACGGTGAAGCACGATCACCCCGACCAGCAAATTGACTTGCAAGAGGGGCTGCTGGCGGATGTCGCCGATCAGATGTGCCTTCACGCCCGCCAACTCACTTTGAACTTACCGGGCCGCAAGCCGCTGACGATCACGGCACCGTTGCCGAAGCATATGTCGGGCGCTTTCAAGGATCTCGGATTTAGCGAAAGCGAGGCCGAAATATGAGCGCTTCTCTGCGCCTTGTTATTTTTGATTTGGATGGGACGGTTGTGGACAGCCAGTCCAACATCGTTCGCGCCGTCAAAGAGGTGGCGCGGGCGCTTGACGTGGCGGAGCCACCGCTGGGCCAAATTCCGCTGGTGATCGGTCTTTCGCTTGATGAAGCCCTGGTGCGCCTGTTTCCGGATATTGAGCCGGAGAGACATCAGAGCATGGAGGCGACCTACCGCAAGATATTCGTGGGGTTGCGGTCCTCGCCGGATTACGACGAGCCGCTTTTTCCGGGAACCCTTGAGGCCTTTGATGCGTTAGTACAAGAGGGCTACTTGCTTGGAATTGCGACGGGCAAGGCCCAGCGCGGAGTAGACCACCTTTTAAAGCGGCATGGCTTGGAGGGGCGGTTCGTAACGATGCAAACACCGGACAAAGCCCCCGGCAAGCCCCATCCGGGCATGATTCTTAATGCTCTCGGCGAGACGGGGGTTTTGCCCGAAAATGCGGTGATGATCGGCGATACGTCTTTTGACATCCTGATGGCTGTCGCGGCGGGAGTGCCTTCGATCGGCGTGTCCTGGGGTAATCATCCGCCTGAGGACCTAATAAAGGCCGGCGCGCATAGCATGATTGATCACCTAGACCAGCTTTTGCCCGCGGTGCAGACGTTAAAAACACCTGTAGCGACCCCTGCGGCAAGCTAATCGGCGGAGAAATACAATGAAAGCACTCAAAATTGCAGGCGGCGTTGTCGTATTGATCGTGGTCGGCGTTTTCGTCTTCCTCGCCACGTTCGACGTCAACCAGTACCGCGGCTTGATTCAAGACCAAGCAAAGGCCGCGACGGGCCGCGAAGTCTCCATCGGAGAAATTTCACTCTCGGTTTCCCTAACGCCTGCCATTGTTGTGCATGACGTAAAACTAGGTAACGCCCCTTGGGGTAGCCGCCCGGAGATGGTGATAGTCGAACGCGTTGCCGCGCATACCGACCTTATCCCTCTTATTTTTGGCACGGTGAACATTGGTGACCTTGAGATCATTGGCGCCGATGTGCTGCTGGAAACAAACGCGGACGGCAAGGGAAACTGGGAATTTGATGTTGAAGCGTCGCCTGATGATGAAGCCATTCCCCTCAATATCGACGGTGTTTCCGCCGAAAATCTGAAGCTTAGCTACCGGGACGGCGTAAGCAAACTGAGCGCCGACGTCACAGCGGAGAGCCTGGGCGTTGAAATTGCCGGGGCGCTCATGGATATGATTGTCCCCGAGATGGAAGTCGATGGGGCAACGCTGTCTTATGCGGAAGGTACAACGAAGGCCGCCGCCAAAATAGGCACGCTGCGACTAAGCGCCGATGGAGCCATTACGGACTTCAACATCACTAATATTACCGTCCAGGATACAACGGCCTCGTATACGTCTGACGGTGCGCCGCTTGACGTGGCTGTTGATACGTTTTCTCTGGATGACGACGGTGAGTTGGACGTGGTCGCGAAACTGAGCGGCCAGGATATCCGCGCCAAGGGGCAGATTGCATCCATTGCGCAGCTTATGGCGCGCACTGAAGAATTCCCGGTCAAGCTGGCGCTCGATGGCTTTGGCCTCAAAGCCGATACGGATTTAATGGTGAGTCTTGCCGAGGATCGACCCTCGGCCACCGGCAAAATAAACATCCCGGAGATCGTTATGGCGGCTGATGAGGGCGCTGCGGGGGCCGGCGGCGCATCCGAAAGCGACGGCGGAAAGGTGTTCCCCGATACGCCTTTGCCTTGGGATACTCTTTCGACCGGCAATGCCGATGTGAATATCACGGTGGGTAAGCTGGTTCTGTCGAACGGCATGGAAATAAGCGATATCGTGGTTCCCGTTAAGCTGTCGGGGAGCAATCTTTCGGCAGACCCGATCAGCCTGGCGGTTGCCGACGGCACAATCCGGGCCGCACTGGGCATGAATGCTGCCAATAAATCGGTGTCCCTTAAGGCCGATATTGATGGGTTCAGCGCCGAGAATCTGGCGAAGGCCATGAAGAAAACCGATTTGATCACTGACGGTCCGGTCGATTTGAGCCTCAATGTGCGCGGTGGCGGGGATACGGTCAGCGCTGTTATGGCCAATCTGAACGGGTCGATGGTCGGAGGAATGGGCCAAAGCCGTGTTCGCAGCGACGCTCTTAATATTCTGGGGGCGGACGTCATCATGCAGGTGGTGAGCGTCATGAATCCTCTGGGTAATAAAGACCCTTACACCGTTGCCCAGTGCGCCGTGGTGAACTTCCAGATTTCAGATGGTGTGGCGCGAACCGAAGACGGCATCGCATTCGTGACCGACAAAATGCAGTTTACCTCCAGCGGGCAGGTCAATCTGGGCACGGAACGCGTTGATCTTGGGGTGCGTTCCAAGGCGAGTTCGGGGATTGGCGTCGGCATCGGCGATCTGGTACAGGCGGTGAAGATTTCAGGGCCGCTGTCCGATCCCGGGGTCGGCATCGACAAAGTAGGGGCTGCGAAGACCATCGGAACGATTGGCGCTGCCATTGCCACTGGCGGGATATCGGCTCTCCTACAGGGAGCAAAAAACCGGGTTGATACATCTGGCAATAATCCATGCGAAGACGCACGCACCTGGCACACAAAATAGCTTCGGATTACATCTAAGGTTATGAGTATAGGCGACTTAAAGCCGGTTTCGGGGCGGGAAGCCCCGCCGCCGAAGCCACGGCGTTTTTATAAGACTGTGAGCGTGGCGGAAGAGGGGGGCGCACTTTGCGTCATGCTCGACGGCAAACCTGTCCGCACACCCTTGCGAAACCTTCTTGGGACACCGAAGCGAGCCCTTGCGGAGGCATTGGCTGCTGAATGGGATGCGCAGAACCCGATTATTGACCGCGAGACAATGCCTCTTACGCGCCTGGTTGCGACGGCTATCGACCGTATCGGACCGGAGCGTGAAGCCATCATTGCCAGCCTCATGACCTACATCGATGCCGATCTTTTGTGTTACCGGGCGACATACCCGACGATGCTCAAAGTTCGGCAGGCTGAGGCGTGGCAACCCGTTCTCGACTGGTTGTATGCGGACGCTGGCGTTCAATTGAGTTCGGTCGAAGGGGTCATGCCTGCGCAGCAGCCAGAAAATACAGTGCTTGCTATGAAAAAAGCGCTTGAGTCTTTAAACGATGAAGATCTCATGGCATTCCAGGCCTGTGCGGCAGTTACAAAATCGCTGGCCCTGTCCATGGCTTTGGTGCGCGGCTACCTCTCTGCGGAGGAGGTCGCAGCTTGTGCTCATCTTGATGAAACGTTCCAGGCTGAACAGTGGGGCGAGGATCGAGAAGCCCTCATACGCCAGCGCGCGATCGAATCTGAAATTCGCGCAATTAAGCAATATATCAGTCTATTAGAAGATAATCCTCAGTCCTGACCTTCGGAGGAATTGGGCTCCTTGGAGGCGTCGGTCTCAAGGCTGTGCCGCATAATTACCGGCAGCAGCGCAAAGGTGAAGACAAGTGTGATGGGCAAAACGCCGAACACCTTGAAGCTAACCCAGGTGTCGGTAGAGAAATTGCGCCAGACCACTTCGTTTAGTGCTGCGAGAAAGATGAAAAAGCCGATCCAGGCCCGGGTGATGAGTTGCCAGCCACGGTCCGTAAGTTGAAATGCTGACTCCAAGAGAATCTTCATAAAAACTCGGCCGGTCATAAGGCCGACAAGCAGGATGGTTGCAAAAAGCAGGTTAACGATGGTCGGCTTTAATTTAATGAAGGTCTCATCAGCCAGAAACAGAGTGAGGCCGCCGAAAATAAGTACAAATACGGCGGTGACTAGGGGCATTACGGGAACCGTGCGGGCAATGCCGTAGGATACGGCAAGAGCAACGACCGTCGCTGTCATGAAGGCGGCGGTCCCCACAAAAAGACCCTGGGAACTGTTCACCAGGAAAAAAATCAGCAGGGGGCCCATTTCGAGCCCGAGTTTCAACAACGGATTCATCTGATTCACGAAAGATGCCACTCCTGTGCGGGTTTCTGGCGGGGTTATAGCGACCCAGCCCCGTACCGCCAAGGAGAACCGCTCGGAGCCCTTAATGCTGCGGGATCGCGACGAGATGCTCTCTAAGACCCGATATTCAGTACTTTTTTGTGACATTGCCCGGTATTTGGTGTGCTATGTCCTGGATTAACACGGGTGGCATCAGCTGCTAGACGGGGACTTCCTTAAAACGTTCTAACCGGATCAGGGTATGAGAGAGATCATCCAACGGCTTGATGAAAAGCGCGCTGCAGCGCGCCTTGGCGGCGGTCAAAAACGCATTAATGTTCAACACGGCAAGGGCAAACTGTCGGCGCGGGAGCGGATAGAGCTGCTCTTTGACGAGGGCTCGTTCGAAGAATGGGACATGTTTGTCGAGCATCGCTGCGAAGACTTCGGTATGGGCGAGCAGCGGGTGCCGGGCGACGGCGTGATTGTCGGGTACGGGACGATCAACGGCCGGCCGATGTTCGTCTTCAGCCAGGATTTCACGGTGTTTGGCGGTTCGCTCTCGGAATCTCACGCCAAGAAAATTCTGAAAGTGATGGAGAAGGCCGTTCAGGTGGGGGCTCCCGTGATCGGTCTTAATGATTCCGGCGGCGCGCGTATCCAGGAAGGCGTCTCGTCGCTGGCCGGTTATGCTGACGTGTTCCTGCAGAACGTGCTGGCCTCGGGCGTTGTGCCCCAGGTTTCGATGGTCATGGGGCCCTGCGCGGGTGGGGCGGTGTATTCACCGGCCATGACCGATTTTATCTTCATGGTCAAAGACACCTCCTACATGTTTGTGACCGGTCCCGATGTGGTCAAAACAGTGACCCACGAGACCGTGACCCAGGAAGAGCTGGGCGGAGCGCTAACCCACGCATCCAAGTCCGGCGTGGCTGATGCAGCCTTTGCCAACGATGTGGAATCGTTGCTGCAACTGCGCCGGTTCATGGACTTCCTGCCGCTTAGCAACCGTGAAAAACCGCCGGTTATTCCCTGCGATGATCCGCCGGACCGCGAGGAGATGTCCCTTGATACGCTGATCCCGGATAATCCCAACAAGCCCTACGACATGAAGGAACTGATCCTGAAGGTCGTGGACGAAGGGGACTTCTTTGAAGTTGCGGACCTGTGGGCGCGAAATATCATTGTTGGCTTTGCCCGTATGGAAGGCCAGACCGTGGGCATTGTGGCCAATCAGCCGATGGTTCTGGCCGGGTGTCTCGATATCAACTCAAGCCGTAAAGCCGCGCGTTTCGTTCGGTTCTGCGACTGCTTCAACATTCCGATCCTAACGTTCGTCGATGTGCCGGGCTTCCTGCCGGGGACCGACCAGGAATACAACGCCATCATCAAGAACGGCGCGAAGCTGCTGTTTGCATATGCCGAAGCGACAGTGCCGAAGATCACGGTCATAACCCGCAAGGCCTACGGCGGGGCCTATGACGTGATGAGTTCCAAGCACATTCGAGGCGACGTGAATCTGGCATGGCCGACCGCTGAGATCGCGGTGATGGGGGCCAAGGGCGCGGTGGAGATCATCTTCCGCCAGGACATCGGCGATGCCAAGAAAATCGCAGCAAGAACAAAAGAGTACGAGGAAAGATTCGCAAATCCGTTCAAGGCGGCGAACCTCGGATTCATCGACGATGTGATCATGCCGCACGGCACGCGCCGCCGCATTTGCCGCAGCCTCGCCATGCTGCGTTCCAAGGACGTTAAGAACCCTTGGAAGAAACACGACAATATTCCGCTCTAGGGACGGCGCTTCGGTATGTTTAAAAAAATCCTCATTGCTAACCGCGGCGAGATCGCCTGCCGCGTCATTAAAACCGCCCGCAAGATGGGCATTCAGACGGTGGCGGTCTATTCCGACGCCGACCGCAATGCCCTGCACGTGGAGATGGCCGACGAGGCCGTCCATATCGGCGACAGTCCGGCCGCAAAGAGCTATCTGATCATCGACCGGATCATTAAGGCCTGTAAGCAGACCAAAGCCGAAGCGGTGCATCCTGGGTATGGCTTCTTGTCTGAGAACAAGGAGTTCCAGAAGGCGCTTGCGAAAGAGAAGATCGTCTTCATCGGGCCCGATGCCAAAGCCATCGAGGCGATGGGCGACAAGATAACGTCGAAGAAACTGGCCGATAAGGCGGGCGTATCCACCGTGCCGGGCTTTATGGGCGTGATCAAAGATACCGCGCACGCCAAGAAGATCGCTGCGGAGGTTGGTTTCCCGGTGATGCTGAAGGCATCGGCCGGCGGCGGCGGTAAAGGCATGCGCATAGCTCGCAATGCATCTGAGGTGCAGGAGGGCTTTGAACGCTCCACCTCCGAGGCTAAATCGTCCTTCGGTGACGATCGTGTGTTCATCGAGAAGTACATCGAGCAGCCCCGGCATATCGAGATTCAGGTTCTGGCCGACCGTCACGGCAATACGATCTATCTGGGCGAGCGCGAGTGTTCCATTCAGCGTCGCCACCAGAAGGTCATTGAAGAGGCGCCAAGCCCCTTTATCGACGCGAAGACGCGCAAGGCCATGGGCGAGCAGGCCGTGGCTTTGGCGAAGGCCGTGGATTACGTCAGCGCCGGTACAGTCGAATTTATTGTTGATGCTAAGAAGAACTTCTACTTCCTTGAAATGAATACGCGTTTACAGGTTGAGCACCCGGTCACGGAGCTGGTGACGGGGCTTGATCTTGTGGAGTTGATGATCCGCGTGGCGGCGGGCGAAAAGCTGCCGCTGAAGCAAGCAGGCGTGAAACTCAACGGCTGGGCTTTAGAAAGCCGGATCTACGCTGAAGATCCGTACCGCAACTTCCTGCCGTCCACCGGGCGGCTGGTGCGCTACATCCCGCCGGTCGAAGGCAAGCATGTACGGGTGGATACCGGCGTGCAACAGGGCGGCGAGATCAGCGTGTTCTACGACCCTATGATCGCCAAGTTGTGCACCTGGGCCAAGGACCGTAAGGCGGCGACCGCGCAGATGCGCGCGGCCCTCGACGCCTATTACATCCGCGGCGTGTCTCACAACATTCCGTTCTTGGCTTCGGTCATGAGCAAGAAGCGCTTCGAGGATGGACGGCTATCCACCAATTTTATCGCCGAGGAATACCCGGATGGGTTCTCTGAGGCTGATCTGCCGGCGCAGGAGCCGACGACCCTGATTGCTGTCGCGGCGCTGGTACATGATGCCTATGCCCGCCGAGTGGCCAAGATATCAGGTCAAATCCCGGGCCATGGCCGGATTATGCCCGACACCTGGACTGTCGTGGTTAAACACAACGGCAAGAAGGATGAGTATCCGGTCTGGATAGCGCCCAAGCAGGACGAGAGCGATGGGATCGGCGGGGGAACCGCCAAGGTCGGTAAGAAGACGGTTCAAGTGAAGAGCGACTGGACCTTTGGCGCACCGCTATTTATCGGCGAGGTAAACGGCAAGCCCATCACGATCCAGATCGACCGCGAGCCGGTGGGCTACCGGGTCTTCCACGACGGTGCTCAGCTTGATCTTGATGTTTACACCGCCCGTCAGGCGGAACTCGCGCGGCTGATGTTGCACAAGCCGCCGCCGGATCTGACGAAGTTCCTGCTGTCGCCGATGCCGGGATTGCTGGTGTCCGTAGCGGCCAAAGAAGGTCAGGAAATCAAGGCCGGGGAAACCCTCGCCATTGTCGAGGCCATGAAGATGGAAAACGTCCTCAAGGCGGAGCGCGACGGCGTGGTCAAGAAGGTCTATGAGACTAACGGTGCCTCTCTGGCCGTCGATCAGATGATTCTGGAGTTCGAGTAGGCCGCTGGACATGACCCAGCCCAATACTCCGGTGACGTATAGCCTGCGGATTTCAGGGCGCGTGCAAGGCGTTGGGTATCGGTACTGGGCCGTGGGGACAGCGCGCGAGCTCGCCCTGACTGGCTGGGTGCGTAATCTCACTGATGGGTCCGTGGAAGCCCTGGCGCAAGGTGCGCCTGAAGCAGTTGAAGCATTCGTGTCGGCCTGCCGCGAAGGGCCGCCGGGGGCCAAGGTCACATCGGTAGAGAACAATCACTGTCTCACGCCCTTTGACGGCTCGGACTTCGAGCAAAGGGCCACGGTCAGCCCTTAGCTGCAACGCATGGGCTTATTGCTTTTCCAGCAGTCCCATCTAGGCTCTTGGACGCGCCATATTGGGAGAGCTCTCATGATTACCGATCTGAAAATGCTTGCGTTCACAGCCGCGCTGACGGCGCTGCTTTGGATACCTTACATCCTCGCACACATCCGAAATGTCGGATTAGGTCCGGCGCTCACCTATCGGGCCGATGCAACGCCTCTACCGCCCTGGGCCGCGCGAGCGAAGAAAGCCCACTACAATGCGATCGAGAACCTTGTGCCCTTTGCGGCCCTGGTGATTGTCGCTCATCTGATCGGGGCAACGAACGATGTAATTGTCGTGGCCACCATCGTTTATTTCTGGGCCCGGGTGGCGCACTACGCGCTCTATGCGGCGGGTGTTCCTCTTGGCCGAACTCTGGCGTTTGCAGTGAGCTGGGCAGCTATGATGGTTATTTTCATTGGTATCGTCGGCACCATATAGGCTCGTTCGTCGGGCTTTTGGGCCGAAATCGCGGCCATTGGCGGTCGGTGCGCGGTGATCTACCCTAGGGGCTGCTGGCCAATAGATGGCAGCTTATGTAGGGGGATTTATGAAAAACATTACAAAGCTCGCCGTGGTTGCGGCTGCGCTGGTCTGTTTGACGTCTGTCGCGAGCGTTCCGGTAAAGGCTGCGGAAGCGAGCGCCGAGATGTTTAGTTGCATGCATGAAGGGACGAAGGTCAGCAAAACCTACGTCCGCCATGCTGATCCAGCGAAGCTGGCCGAAGCGGTGGCGATCTTTGAAGGGAATGTCGAAGGGAAGGAATACCCGGTCGGCACGATTCTTCAGATGGTTCCAAACGAGGCAATGGTTAAGCACGAAGCGTCGGCCTATCCAAACTCGGGCGGCTGGGAGTTTTTGCTTTTTGACGTTTCGGCCGAAGGAACAAAAATTACCGCTCGGGGCGATACCGCGTCCAACCCACTTGGGACTTGTCTGAGTTGTCACACTGGCGCGTCGAAATTCGACTACGTCTGTTCAAAAGGGCATGGATGCCCGCCCGTTCCGGTGACTGATGAGCAAATCATCGCCATGCAAGGCCAAGATCCGCGCTGCTCGGCGAATTAAAGGGTTTTATCCTCGGATACGAGAGGCATTCCAAAAACCTCTGAGAATGTTTCGATTAGGGCCGCGTCCATATCTGACATGGACGCGGCAATTCCGAGCTTCGCGAGGGACGTTACGCCCTGGTCGGTGATTCCGCAGGGCACGATACCCGAAAAATGCGCGAGGTCCGGGGCGACGTTCAGGGCGAGGCCATGATAGCTGACCCAGTGCCGGACGCGGACGCCGATAGCGCCGATTTTGTCCTCGTGGCCGTTTCCGCGATCGACCCAAATCCCAACCCGTCCTGGTCGAATTTCTCCATTTACACCAAACCGGGCAAGGGCGGCGATGGCCCAGCTTTCCAGATCACGAACATAACAACGCACGTCTTCGCCGCGTTTCTTGAGATCCAGGACAACGTAGACCACGCGTTGCCCCGGCCCGTGGTAGGTGTACTGACCGCCGCGACCGGTCTTGAACACCGGAAACCGGTCAGGGCTCAACAGGTCGGACTCCTGGGCGGTGGTGCCCGCGGTGTAAAGCGGGGGGTGTTCCAAAAGCCAGACAAGCTCTGGGGCTGTGCCCGCGCGCACGCCGGCGACTCGCTCCTCCATGGCCGCAACGCCTTCGGGGTAGGGAACAGGGGCACTCGAGATGCGTAATTCAACAGAGTTTTCGATCATGTGGGCCTTTCCATTGCCAACCCATAGCCGATTTGCTATCTGACCGCACGTTCGGCGATCCCGATGTGATAACGCGGGGGCCAGCGTGCCGAAATAAATATCTACCGTGCGGTCGTGGCGGAATTGGTAGACGCGCAGCGTTGAGGTCGCTGTGGGGTAAAACCCGTGGAAGTTCGAGTCTTCTCGACCGCACCATTATTGAGTTTGAGATACTAGGTCTCAGCGGCGCTCTCGCTGATTTACTTGATCTACAAACAGCCCTCGGGCACAAGATGCCTGATACGTCCGTGCCGTTCGTGCAGGGAATACTCTATTCATTTTGCCAGTTTAGGTGCCGCCATGGCCAGCGCCGAACCGCCGACATCGCCGCCAGCGCCATTCCCCCCGCCGACTCTGCGGCGCGGCCAGGAAAGCGCCCTGGACGAGAGTTTTGATCTCGACGCCGGATTCGTGGAGTCGGTGATCTCGGCGTTGCTTGCCCATGACGAGCTGCAAGCGCGAACCCTCGTTGCTGATTTACACCACGCCGATATGGCCGATCTTCTGGAACGGCTCGACCGCGAGAGCCGTAGACAGCTTGTCGACGTTATTCGCGCAGACTTTAACGCCGACGTTCTCCCGGAGTTGGTTACCGATGTGCGCGACGAAGTCATGGAGGCGCTCGGCTTTGAGAATCTCGCGGCCACCCTGGACGAATTGGACTCGGACGATGCGGTTTACGTTGCCGGCAAACTAGGACCAGACGAGCAGGAAAAGCTGCTTGAGCGTCTACCGCAGACAACGCGTGCGTTGATTGAACAGGGCTTGGCCTACGGCGAAGACTCTGCTGGTCGTCTTATGCAGCGCGAGTTGGTGGCGGTTCCGAATTATTGGACGGTCGGTGAAACCATCGACTATCTGAGGTCCACCCAGAATGTGCCTGATAAATTCTACGCAGTATTCGTAGTCGACCCAAGGCATAGGCCACAGGGCATGGTCGAACTTCACCGGGTGCTGACTTCAAAACGTCCCGTGCGGATGAAGGACATTGCGGATAAGGATCTCGAGACCATTCCCACCGACATGGATAAGGAGGAGGTGGCTTTCTTATTCCGGCAGCGCGATTTAACCGCAGCGCCTGTCGTTGATAAATCCGGACGGCTGATAGGACAGATTACGATTGATGACGTAGTGGACGTCATCGACGAAGAAGCGGGCGAAGACTTCTTGAAATTGGCCGGTGTGCGGGCCACCGAAGACTCCAGCCTTTACCGTACTATCATGGCGACCGCTCAATCCCGGTTTCTATGGCTTTTTCTAAATCTCGGGACTGCCTTTGCCGCGTCGGCGGTTATCGGCGTATTCGAGGATTCAATCGCGAAATTGTCCGCGCTCGCTATCCTTATGCCGATCTGCGCTTCCATGGGCGGCAATGCGGGGACGCAAACACTGGCGACCGTGGTGCGATCGATGGCAACTCGTGAGCTCAATGCCAGCAACGCGATGCGGGTGGCCTGGAAAGAACTTTTCGTCGGATTGATCAACGGACTTTTGTTCGCCGCGATTACGGGTGTGTTGGCTTACTTCTGGTTTGATGATGGGCAACTGGGGATGGTTATCGGCGCTGCTATGATCATCAATCTGGCCGTGGCGGGAGTCGCGGGTATGGCTGTCCCGCTGGCGTTAGAGCGGATGGGCGCGGACCCGGCGGATTCGGCAACGGTCTTTGTTACGACGGTGACCGATATTGTGGGGTTCTTCACTTTTCTTGGAATGGCGACCTGGATTTTGCTCTGAGGGTCCGGTTTCCGCGGTGTTTTGGGCTTAGCCCGGTTGGTGGCCAGGCTGAGATGTTTATTTTTTGGAATGTGGTCTTCTGTCGGTTGAGCAGCTACAATAGTAGAATAAATTCGCCTTAAATTTAGAGAATTAGATGGCTGAAAATAACGTTAAGTACATTACGCCCCCTAACAACCTGAGACAGAAGCAGAAATTGGCAGGTGTGAGTGGTGTGCTTGATGCGGCTTGGATTGACGCAGCCGAGCAGCAAATCAGCGCGGCCAAGTTTGATTATGAAGAGGCCGTAGGCGAAGACTTAGCCAAACTCCATGCGGCCTACGAAAAAGCGCTAAAAGATCCCGCTAACCGTGCGCAACATATGCAGGAACTATATGGAGTTGTGCAGACGGTTAAAGGGCAGGGCAGCAGTTTCGGATATCCTCTTATTTCTGCAATCGGTAGTCAGCTGGCCCGCTTCATGGAAGATCGGGGGGACGACGTCTCTGATGCACAGATGGAGGTGGTAAAGGTACACGTGGAAGCGATTCGCCTCGTCATGCAGCAGAAAATGGAAGGCGAAGGCGGTGCCATCGGCAAGCAAATTGTTGGCGGTCTTGGGCTGGTGATAAAAAAAGTTACGGGCGCCTAGCCGAAGAGTGGCTACTGCATGCCGCCTTCCTCGTTATTGTCTTCGATCATTGCGGACGCTTTCGGGTCTATCGGAGTCATAAACTCCCAGCGGCGATAGGCCTCCACGCCGTCTAACACGACACCGTCAAACCCAAGGTCCATGAGCCCCTGAAAATAACGGCCGACGATGGCTTTCCAGGCAGGGTTCCAAAATTCGATTACGTATTGGCCGGGGCGGTCGGGGCCGTGGGCTTTAATCCACGTTGGCGCACCGATCTGCCAATCGCGCTGCCAGTAGTATCTTTCGTCCTCCGCATAACCGACGTTCATGAGGGCTAAAACCAAACGGCGGGCCCCCATCTGCTTAAATTTGAGCTGGTGGACGTCGTCTTTGGTCAGCGCCTCGTTACCGTTGTAGAACGCATCAACCATTAGCACGTCGTAGTTGGTATCCTGTAAGGCACCTAACCATTCTCGACGCGAGCCAAAAGACCGAGAGCGCAGTGAAACCAGCATATTACGTGCGGCCCGAAGGTTTTCGACGTTTGCGGCGTTTTCGGGAGAGGGGCGGGCTGTCGGAATACGATCAAACGTATCTTTGTCGTCTAGATCAATATGGGCAACAACGTTTGAATTGATAGCGGCATTTAGTCCGGCGGATGCCATATCGGCGTTGCGGCAGTGCTCAATGGACAGGGCTTGAAGGCCTAAATTCAGCATACCGCGCAAATCAGACTGCGGCACACGCAGCGGGGCGCAAAACTGTCCGTTCAGGACAATGCCGTCGATTGCTTGAATATAGCGCCGCATGGGCATGCCTGCGGGCGCGATAGCATCCGGCGTAATATTCATGTCGGGGTCACGTTTGACTTCGGCCAAATCGTATTCGCGCTGGCTCCAGGTCAGAAGGTCGAAGCCGGGGCGGGTTACAACGAGGAAGTTTGGATCGCGCCGCTGAGCGTAGATGGCGAGTTCTTCGATCATATCGCGCATGTAACTGCGATAGTTGGGGATCTCATCCAACGGAATGTCGAGGATATTCAAATCTCCAAGGATCATCCGTGTTCCGCTGAGGAGATCGGGAGTTGTTCCGTTCGAGAACGGACCCGGGGAAACCGGAATAAGTGCAGGTTCCTCGCGCTGCTCGAGGGGTTCGGTTGCCTGACCTTCCAGGTTCTGACCGACGCCCGGAGGTGGCCCCAAGGGACGATCTTGAGCCCAGGTATGCGAAGGCGATGCGAGGATGAGCACCAAGCCGGCTGCGCACAATGTCGCGTGGAAATGGAGGTGGGGCATGCGCATCAGGGCAAGCGCTCCGCTACGGTGTCGGCGATGGCCAAACTGGATGTTAATCCCGGCGATTCTATGCCGTAAAGGGCAACGAAACCGTTAACGCCGGTGACGCTCGGTCCTTGAATCTCAAAGTCGCGCCGGGGCTCGTCCTGCCCCTGAAGTTTTGGTCGAATCCCAGCGTATCCGGGCCTCAAAGCGCCATCAGGTAGGTCGGGCCAGTACTTGCGGACAGCGGTGTAGAACTTGTCTGCGCGGTTCTCGTCCACAGTGTAGTCAATCGACTTAACATATTCGATATCCGGCCCAAAGCGGCCCTGACCGGATAAATCGAGGGTATAATGTAGCCCCAGGCTGGTTGCGCCGGGCAGGGGATAGATCAGTCGCTTAAAGGGTGGTTTACCGGTGAGGTAGAAATAACTGCCCTTTGCGTAATGAAGCGGGGGTATCGACTTTGGGGCCAGACCTTTGAGTCCTTCGCTGACAGTTTGCGCGCCGAGGCCTGCGCAATTGATAACAGTGCGCGCCTTAAGGCTCATGGACGCTGTGCCGCCAATGTCGAGTACGATGCCGTCCTCCCCATCACGCCCGCCGGTTACAGGGCTGTTGTAGGCAATTGTCGCGCCATGGGCTTCAGCATCACCGAGCAAGGCCAACATATAGGCGTGGCTGTCAACAATTCCGGTTAAGGGGGAATGCAAGGCCGCCGCGCACCGGAGATGTGGCTCGAGCCGGGTGGTATCCTTGCCGTTCATCCAGGTCATATACACGCCGGCCTCTGCGGCGTGGGCCTGCAATTTTTTTAAATGCGGAACTTCATCTTCGTCGGCGGCATAGACGAGTTTGGTTGTGCGTTTGTATGTGACGCCGTAGGCATCGCAGAACGCATAAAGTTTGTCGCGTCCTTCAATGCACAGGCGCTCCTTAAAGCTGCCATGTTCGTAAAAAATTCCGGCATGGATGACTTCGCTGTTGCGAGAACTTGTTCCCGTCCCAAAATCATCTGCGGATTCTATGATCAGCACTTCGCGGCCCTTTCGAGCCATCGCGCGGGCCACGGCGAGGCCGACCACGCCGGCGCCTATCACTACACAATCAGCTGTTTCCATAAGACCAGACTACATGCTTGTTCGGCTTGAGTTTGGGCGGTGCCGTGCAATCGGTCAAGTTGCGGTAGGGGCGCTCGAGGGATAAAGTCTAAATATGTTTCAACACCTTGGCGCAAACTTATGAGCAACCTTAGTACGGCGGGACGGCCGCGTGTGATCGTCTTTGGGAACGAGAAGGGCGGGACAGGCAAGTCGACCCTCGCCATGCATCTTGCCGTTGTTTTGCTCAACCGTGGACTTATGGTGGCGACGGTTGATCTGGATTCACGGCAAGGGACGTTTACCCGCTACACCGCAAACCGAACGGCCTACGCTGCGCGCCGTGGAGCAGCTATTCCGTTGTCATCTCATCACATATTGCCTCCGTCCTTGGCTCCGGCGGAAGGCGAGGCAGAGTTTACGCAGATTTTAGATGAACTTGCCGGGTATGATGTAGCTATTGTTGATACACCGGGCCACGACAGTGAACTTTCACATTTCGCGCATTCACATGCCGATATCATCGTTACCCCGGTCAACGACAGCCTTATCGATCTTGACGTGTTGGCTCTGGTCGACCCGGTTAAGCGCGTTATCCAAAGGCCCAGCCACTACGCCGAGCGCGTTTGGAAAGCGAAGCAAGATCGTGCCCGCCGAGATGGAGGGTCGATCGACTGGGTGGTTGTGCGCAATCGCCTGGGACAGCTAGACGCACGTAATAAGAGGTTGGTGGGGCGTCTGCTGAACGACCTAGCCAAACGTATAGGTTTTCGCGCAGCCGAGGGAATTGCCGAACGCGTCATATACCGCGAGCTGTTTCTTGATGGCCTGACAGTAGAAGATCTTGCGGTTTTGGGCGAGCGCGGCAGTTTGGCGATGTCGCATGTGGCCGCTCGTCAAGAATTGAGATCGCTTGTTATGGCTCTTGGCCTGCAAAGTACGTTGGAGACGGGCAGCGTCAGTCTTCGGCGCGGGGCGGATGGAGCGGCAGGGGCGCGCCATGGCGCCTGCGCGTAAGGTTTCCGTTAAAAGATCCGCGAGCGGCGATGTCGCAGCCTTTTTAAAAAAAGCGGCAGGCACACCCGTGCGGGCTCCGGATGGTAAAAATGGCCGCTTGATTTTTGCCATGGACGCAACTGCCAGCCGTGGGCCGTCGTGGGCCCAGGCCATGGCGATCCAGACTGATATGTTTCAAGAAGCCGCGAGTGTCGGCGGACTGGACGTTCAACTTGTGTACTATCGTGGCCTCATGGATTTCGGCGCTAGCCCATGGCTCGGAGATGCTGATCGCGTTGTGAGTCTTATGCGGAGCGTCAACGTTTTGGGTGGCCCGACACAGATCGAACGTGTGCTTAAACACGCTGCGGCAGAATCTAAACGCGGCAAGGTGAATGCGGTCGTCTTCATTGGTGATGCGGTTGAAGAGTTGCCGGACCAAATCATGGCCGCCGCAGGTGAACTTGGTTTGCGCGGTGTGCCGGTTTTTGTGTTTCATGAGGGCGGCTTTGAGCCGGCGGGCTCGGTCTTCAGACAAATTGCGCAGCTGACACGTGGCGCATATTCAAGTTTTGACGCGAACAGCGCGCAGCAACTCCGCGACTTATTGAAAGCCGTGGCGGTATTTGCGGCCGGCGGACGGAAGGCTCTCGAAAATTATGGTCGCAAGACGGGCGGGGCAGTTCAGCGCCTCACTCATCAACTAACCAGAAAGACTTAAAATGGCAGCCATTTTATTGGGTCTGTTTGCGCTGGTGGCGGGCGTGTTGCTGTTGAAATGGTATGCGGATGCCGATGTAAAGACTTTGAAGAAGTCGGTACGCTGGGGCGGTGTTACGCTTCTTGTTTTGGTCATTTTGGGACTTGCCGCGACGGGCCGGCTTGGTGCGGCATTTGCCGTTTTCATTGGCTTTATTGGTTGGATCTGGCGCGTTTTTAATATGATTCAAATGGGCCGCCAAATGGGCGGTATGTTCCGCGGATTCGGATTTGGCCGCGGGATGGGCGGTGGGTCTGGAGATGCTCAGTCATCTCAAGTCGAAAGTGATTTTCTGAGCATGCAGCTCGACCACGCAACCGGATCAATGGACGGGGAGGTTCGGAGGGGAACGTTCAAGGGGCGCCGGCTAGGAGATTTGAGCGAGGAGGATCTTGGAGCGCTGTTGCACGAAGTGCAATCGGACCCAGATTCTCTAAACCTGCTGGAAGCGTACATGGACCGTGTACATCCCGAGTGGAGAGGTGATGCTGCGGATGGGGGTGGCGAAGAGAGAGAGGGCCCTCCGCAATCCGGGGCAATGTCGGACGAGGAAGCTCGGAAGGTTCTAGGAGTAGGCGCGGACGCAGATGGCAGGGAAATCAAGGCTGCGTACCGGCGTTTGATGTCTCAACTTCACCCGGACCGAGGGGGTTCCGACTACCTCGCTGCCAAGGTAAATCAGGCGAAAGATATTCTCCTGAAGTCTTAGGATATGTCGTGCGGTGGGCGGCTTGTCACGTTCAGTCCGCCGTGGCACAAAACGCCTCTGGTCGTTTGCACCGAGAAGTGTTTTGGTGGTTCACGCGACGCTTTAAAATAAGGACCTTGCATGGCCCAGCCTGTGCGTAAGGCGGTTTTTCCGGTAGCCGGTCTCGGCACCCGCTTTCTTCCAGCCACCAAAATAATCCCGAAAGAAATGATTCCGGTCGTAGATAAGCCGGTCATTCAATACGCGGTCGAAGAGGCCTTGGCTGCGGGGATAGAACATTTCATTTTTGTGACGTCCGATGGCAAAGAGTCTATCGCTGCGCATTTTGCGGAACATGCCGAATTGGAGAAAACGCTTAAGGCGCGCGGAAAAGCGACCGAACTTTCGTTGGTGCAGGCTGCAACGCTGCCGAGCGGTTCTGTCCATACGGTTCTGCAACCGGAACCGCTGGGTCTTGGACACGCGGTGTGGTGCGCCCGCGAATTCGTCGGCGATGAACCGTTTGCTGTGCTGCTGCCCGACGACATGGTGCTGTCGAAAACGCCTTGCTTGAAGCAACTGATTGATGCGCATGCCGATGTTGGAGGACATGTGGTTGCGGTCGAAGATGTTCCTAGTGAGAAGACGAATAGATACGGCATTCTTGATGTGCTGTCGGAGACGGGACGGCTTGCCAAGGCAAAGGGGCTTGTCGAAAAACCGGCCCCGGATGTCGCGCCGTCAACCTTGGCGATTATCGGTCGCTATGTTCTCGATGCTTCCGTATTTAGAGCCTTGGACAATCATACGCGGGGCGCCGGCGGTGAAATTCAATTGACCGATGCGCTAAACAGTACGCTTGCGGACCAATCCTTTCATGGCTTGCGGTTTGAAGGCGCGCGCTATGATTGTGGAAATCAGGTTGGTTTTGTTGAAGCGAATGTGGCATTCGCGCTCTCTAACCCGGAAATGTCCGAGAAGTTGAAGCCGCTGTTACGCGCGTTGCTTAACCATCACTAGATTTATAGAACGCCAGAGGATACGTCATGCGCATAGCAATGATTGGAACCGGATACGTTGGCTTGGTTTCCGGCGCGTGTTTCGCCGAATTCGGTGTCAATGTTACGTGCGTTGATCGCGATGAAGCAAAAATCGCGCGTCTGAAAAATGGCGAAATTCCGATCTACGAACCAGGTCTGGATGATCTTGTAAAAAACAACGCCGATGCGGGTCGGCTGACATTTACCACAGATCTCAAGGAAGCCATTGCGGGCGCGGACGCTATTTTTATCGCTGTGGGTACGCCCAGTCGCCGCGGGGATGGTCATGCCGACCTTTCATACGTGCATGGCGCGGCTATGGATATCGCGGGGCATCTGACCGGCTACGCTGTGATCGTGACCAAGTCTACTGTGCCCGTGGGCACCGGGCGGCAAGTAGAACAAATTATCCGAGCCGCGCGTCCGGATTTGGAATTTGATGTCGTTTCCAACCCCGAATTTCTGCGCGAAGGGTCGGCTATCAATGATTTCATGCGCCCGGACCGGGTTGTTATCGGCGCGGAAACCGAGCGCGCGCAAAAGATTATGCGCCAGCTTTATCGGGTGCTGTATCTGATAGAGACGCCTATTTTGTTTACGTCTTTGGAAACCTCTGAGTTGGTCAAGTATGCGGCCAACACGTTTCTGGCGACGAAAATTAGCTTCATCAACGAGATTGCAGATCTGTGCGAAAAAGTGGGCGCGGATGTGCACGACGTCGCGCGCGGCATTGGATTGGACGGGCGGATTGGCCGTAAGTTTCTCCATCCTGGCCCGGGATATGGCGGATCGTGCTTTCCCAAAGACACATTGGCGTTGGTCAAAACCGCGCAGGATTCCGGCTCACCATTGCGAATTATCGAGACGGTTGTTGAGGTCAACGAAACGCGTAAAGTTCGTATGGCAAGCAAGATCATCGAAGCGTGCGGCGGAGACGTGAAGGGCAAGACCATCGCGATCTTGGGTCTGACCTTCAAACCAAATACTGACGATATGCGAGATGCCGCAAGCCTGGCCATTATTCCTGCGCTTCAGAAGGCAGGCGCCTCTGTGCGAGCTTTCGATCCGGAAGGTATGGGCGAAGCGAAGACACTATTGTCTGATGTTGCATACTGCGAAGACGCTTACGATGCGATGAATGGCGCGGATGCTGTGGTCTTACTCACCGAGTGGAATCAATTCCGCACTCTTGATCTAGAGCGTGTGAAAACGCTTCTGAGCCAGCCCATCATGGTCGATCTTCGCAATGTTTATTCGCCGGGCGATATGAAAGCGGCTGGGTTCAGCTATACATGTGTCGGTCGTCCTCTTGCATAGGTTGTTCATAAAACAATGACGTTTACCCACGAGTTCCATTCGAGTGTACTACGCGAATACGACATCCGCGGCATTGTTGGCGAAACGTTATCGATTGATGATGCGCGCGCTGTGGGCCGTTTGTTCGGCACGTCTGTTCGTCGCAATGGCGGAACGCGAGTATGCGTAGGTTATGACGGGCGTTTGAGCTCGCCCGATATGGAAGCCGCGCTCGTCGAAGGGTTGACGGCGGCAGGGGTCGACGTAGAGCGTATCGGATGCGGTCCAACGCCCATGCTCTACTACGCTGTGTTCGCGACAGATGCCGATGGTGGGGTTATGGTGACGGGGTCGCATAATCCGCCCACTCACAACGGTTTTAAGATGATGCTGGGAAAGAAGCCCTTCTTCGGCCCAGACATTAAAAATCTAGCGGCATTGGCCGCTGCCGGCGATGTTGAAAGCGGGCAGGGGACGATTAACAACAATAAGATATTTTCGCAGTACATCGAACGCATTTTAAAAGACTTTGAAGGTAGCCGCGTTCTCTCCGCCGTGTGGGATCCTGGAAATGGGGCCGGAGCAGAAGTGGTGACGGAACTCGTGAAGACTCTTCCGGGCCGTCATATAGTGATTAACGGCGCTATCGATGGCACCTTTCCAGCTCACCATCCCGACCCAACTGTACCTAAGAATCTTGAACAGCTGATCGAGTGCGTGAAAACGGAAAAAGCCGACGTCGGGTTTGCGTTCGACGGAGATGCAGATCGTATTGGTATCGTAGACGGCCAGGGCCGCATTCTCTGGGGTGATCAGATCATGCAGGTGCTGGCCGAGGACGTGCTGAAGGACTATCCGGGCGCCCCTATTATTGCGGACGTCAAAGCAAGCCAAGCGTTCTTTGATGAAGTCGCGCGAATGGGCGGTGAGCCTGTCATGTGGAGAACGGGCCACTCTCTTATCAAGAATAAAATGGCCGAGCTGAGAGCTCCTTTAGCCGGGGAGATGAGCGGGCACATTTTTTATGCTGATAAATATTATGGCTTTGACGACGCCGTTTATGTAGCGGTTCGGTTCTTGAGCATTATGGCTCGCAATGAGGGCTTTGATCTGGTTGAGCGCTACAACCGATTTCCGGCGATGATAAATACGCCTGAACTTCGTTTTGCGTGCGCGGATGATCGCAAGTTCTCGGTGATTGATGAAGTGAAAGCGCGTTTGCAAAAAACGCAAGCCAACGTCAACGATATCGATGGTGTTCGAGTGTCGGGGAAGGGGGGCTGGTGGTTATTGCGCGCATCAAATACACAAGCGGTCTTAGTGGCGCGGGCCGAAGCGGATACCGTCGAGAACTTGAATTCGCTCAAAGAGGAACTCGCGGCGCAGCTTAAGGAAAGCGGCGTCGATTTGCCGACAGACTCAGCAGATCACTAATTTATCGCGATGCGAGTTTGGTTGTGCCGGGCTTTACAGCCAGGCAATTGTCCATGTTTCTCGGAACTGCAATTGAGCAGGCCTTCACAAGGTTGCGTTTTTCGAGGCCAAGTACGCGAGCACGGTAAAGTGTCCGGCCCTTAATCCTCACGCGCTCTGTTACCGCCCGCACATCTCCATAGTTTTGCAACTTGTCGGCGGCCTTGTCGGCCACGGTCTGTGCTGTGGATTGAAGACTAAAGGCACCAAGTTGGATGCCCCATGTTTCCTCAATTACCACCCATGTCGGCACCTTGCCCGGGTCTTCATCCCGGTCGCCGGCAGATTCACTGGAAGTGATCATACTGGCATCCGCAGTCTCGAAGCTATCCTGGAAGGCTTCGATGCGTTCGGCGGCGATGACCGTCTCCGGCCGGTCGGAGAGGAGGACAAAGCCTTTGTCCATGAGGTCGGCGAGATGTTGGTCGCGTGTTTTCACGCTGCGGCCGCCCAGAACAACAGCAATCAACCTGTGTCCATCACGATTTGCCGAAGCCGCGAGGTTGAACCCTGATGCGCGTGTGTATCCGGTCTTGATGCCATCCGCGCCTTCGTAGTTGGCTAGCAGGTGGTTATGTGAACGGTAGGTTTTTCCGGCATAGGTGAACTTCGGCCTTGAGAAATAGGAATAGTACTCGGGGAAATCCTTGAATAGCCGCGCAGAAAGTATGGCCATATCCCGTGCCGTGGAAACCTGCTTGGAGTTTGGGAGGCCAGACGCGTTGCGAAAAGTCGTTTTCGACATCCCCAGGGCACGAGCCTTCTTCGTCATTTTGACGGCGAATAGGTATTCCTTGTCAGCTAGATGTTCGGCAACGACCGCTGCAACGTCATTGGCCGATTTGGTCACAAGGGCGTTGATCGCGTCTTCGACTTTGATGGTGGAGCCGGGTTTAAGATTTAGGCGTGTCGGTGCTTGACCGGCCGCATGCTGGGATACTTTCATCGGCGTATCCAAGGTGAGGTCGCCCTGTTCAAGAGCTTCGAACAAAAGGTAGAGCGTCATCATTTTAGTAAGAGAGGCAGGATAGCGGCTGCTGTCGGCGTAGGCTTCATGCAGAACACGGCCTGTATCGGCTTCGACAACGATCGACGCGTAAATATTTGCCGCCATCGTCGCCGAAGGCATGGCAATCATAAGTGCGGCAATCAATATCCGAATGAACGCGGGGCGAATCCCCATTTTTAGCCCCCAAACCCAAAAAAGTAAGCCCATGCCCGATTGCTCGGCGCCTGTGGATAACTTCGCTTATATCGGTCCTTCGTCTTAATTAGACGTGCCGTTCTTCGGGCGGCTGATAGCCGGTTGTCCAGCTTTCGTTACCGTAAATTTACGCGTTTCGACTCGACCTGTCCACAACCACTTTGCTCATCGTATTGAATTTTATGATCTTTTACCTAGATTAAGAATTGTTTAACATTTGGTGTGTTCGACCGTGTGGAGGTTCTGCCTTGGCCGTTTCTTTATGCCGGTTTGAAATTATTGATGCGCCATCCCCTGGCATTGGCGGATTTTTGGCACATACTTATACTTAACGAGATGGCTGCTAAGCTATGCGGGCCGAGATTCAGCGACGAGAAGGTGCTAAGTATAAGATCATGAAGCGTTTTTTGACCAATCACAGTTTTCCGGTAGAGCGAGCGCGGACACCCATGCCGTCTGCGTTCGAGGTGCGAATGTCTGACGAGCGCAAGGGCGACGATGACGAGCGCATCAATACGGGCGTCGTGGTGAAGCCCCGGCCCAAAGTCAAAAAGCCGTCCATGTACAAGGTTTTGATGCTGAACGACGACTACACACCGATGGAGTTCGTCGTTCACGTTCTTGAGCGGTTCTTTAGTAAGAACGCTGATGAAGCCACGCAGATTATGCTCCATGTTCACCAGAAGGGAGTTGGTGTTTGTGGGGTGTTTACGTTTGAAATTGCAGAGACCAAAGTGAACCAGACGATGGAGTTGGCCCGCAAAAATCAGCACCCACTTCAGTGCACCTTGGAAAAAGAGTAGCGGCCAAAAATAGAGTGGAGGCGGACTTGGAGGAGGGGCCCGCCGCTACTATCTAAGAGGAGGGCATACGCCCGGCATCGAGATTTCGATGCGCGTCGCAGGAAAGGATAGGGTCTATTGTCTATGTTATCGCAGAACCTGGAAAAAACCCTCCACGTTGCCTTGGCCGCTGCAGCTGAGCGCAGGCACGAATTCGCCACTCTCGAACATTTGCTTATGGCACTGTGCGATGACGACGATGCCGTCGCAGTTTTGCGCGCATGCAATATAGAAATTGATGACTTGCGCGCCAAGATTGCCGAATTCCTGAACGATGAACTAAACGACATTGTTTCCCTAGCGGCCGACGACCCCAAACCAACGGCTGGCTTTCAACGCGTGGTGCAGCGCGCAGCTATTCATGTTCAATCTTCTGGCCGCGAGGAAGTGACCGGGGCTAACGTTTTGGTCGCATTGTTCTCGGAACGCGAAAGTCATGCCGTCTATTTCCTGCAAACACAGGAGATGACGCGATTAGATGCAGTGAATTACATTTCCCACGGGATTGCCAAACGGGCGACGACGTCGGATCGCAAAACCGTGCATGGTGCGGATCAAGACGCGAAAGCGGAAGACGTTGTTAAGAAAGGTCGTGAGGCTCTAACTGCATATTGCGTGGACCTGAACGAAAAGGCGAATCAGGGCAAAATTGACCCGCTTATAGGGCGCGAAAAAGAAATTGATCGTACGATTCAGATTCTCTGCCGCAGGACAAAAAATAACCCTCTGTACGTAGGCGATGCCGGTGTTGGCAAGACGGCTATAGCGGAGGGCCTAGCCCTGCGCATCATCAACAAAGACGTTCCTGAGGTTCTTCATAACGCCACGATTTTCGCCCTTGATATGGGCGCATTGCTTGCCGGCACGCGCTATCGCGGAGATTTTGAAGAGCGCCTGAAAGCAGTTGTGTCCGAGTTGGAAAACCTAGAAGGCGCTGTGTTGTTTATCGATGAGATTCACACAGTGATAGGGGCAGGCGCTACTTCGGGCGGCGCTATGGATGCTTCTAATCTTCTCAAGCCGGCCCTGGCCTCCGGATCATTGCGGTGTGTGGGTTCAACCACCTACAAAGAATACAGAAGTTATTTTGAAAAGGATCGCGCCCTGGTTCGGCGGTTTCAGAAGATTGATGTCAGCGAACCATCAATTGAAGACACTGTAAAAATTCTCAAAGGTCTGAAGCCTTACTACGAAGCACATCACAAGGTGCGCTATACAGCCGAGGCTTTGCGGACCGCAGTCGAATTGGCTGCGCGCTACATCAATGATCGCAAGCTTCCGGACAAGGCGATTGATGTAATCGACGAGGTTGGGGCTTCGCGTATGCTTCTTCCGGAAAACAAACGGCGTAAAATTGTGTCTGTGCGGGATGTGGAAGAAGTTATCGCGACGATGGCGCGTGTTCCTCCTAAAAGTGTTTCACGGGACGATAAGAAGTCGCTTGAAAGCTTAGAACGCGATCTGAGCACAATGGTCTTCGGTCAGGACAAAGCTATCACCGCGTTGTCCAGCTCGATCAAGCTTGCGCGCGCAGGTTTGCGTGAGCCAGAAAAGCCGATTGGTGCCTATCTCTTCTCTGGCCCCACGGGCGTGGGCAAGACCGAGGTCGCGCGGCAGCTCTCCAATTCGTTGGGCATTGAACTGCACCGATTTGATATGTCCGAGTATATGGAGCGTCATTCGGTCTCGCGGTTGATTGGGGCGCCGCCGGGGTATGTTGGTTTCGATCAGGGTGGATTGCTGACCGACGCCGTGGACCAGCACCCTCATTGTGTGTTGTTGCTCGACGAGATTGAGAAAGCCCATCCAGATCTGTTCAACATTCTTTTGCAGGTCATGGACCACGGCAAGCTTACCGACCATACCGGGAAGAGCGTCAGCTTCCGCAATGTTATCTTGATCATGACCACGAATGCCGGCGCGGCGGACTTGGCGAAGAATGCGATCGGCTTTGGGCGAGAGACGCGGGAAGGCGAGGATCAAGAAGCGATTGAGCGTATGTTTACGCCGGAATTCCGCAATCGGTTGGATGCAATTATCACTTTCGGAAATCTGGCGCCTGAAGTTGTGGGCAGGGTGGTCGATAAATTCATCATGCAGCTTGAAGGCCAGCTTTCCGATCGCAACGTCACAATTGAACTCAGTACCGCTGCGCGCGATTGGCTAGCCAAGAAGGGCTATGACTCGCGTATGGGTGCGCGGCCTCTGGGGCGGGTTATTCAACAAGAGATTAAGAAACCTTTGGCTGACCACCTGTTGTTTGGCGATCTAATCACCGGCGGTCACGTCAAGGTTGGTGTCGAAAAAGATCAGGTGAAGTTCGAGATCACGGCGACAAAGGCCGAACCCAAAAAGAGTTCAGCCAAACAGACATCGAAGCGGAGTGGGCCGGGTGACTCTCGCCGCTCAGGATCGAAGAAGCGAGAACCTGTGAAGTAGCGGTTAGGAGTCGCGGCTCAACCTCGTCAACATTTTTCCGAGTTCCATCGGAAAGGGGAATACGATGGTTGAGTTTTGCTCTCCGGCTATGTTTGCCAACGTTGTGAGATAGCGAAGCTGCATTGCTTCCGGATTTTGGCTTAAAATCTCCGCCGCCTCGAGAAGCTTTTGGGCAGCTTGCTGTTCGCCTTCGGCGCTTATGACTTTGGCCCGGCGTTCGCGCTCGGCTTCGGCTTGGCGGGCGATTGCCCTCACCATGTTCTCGTTCAAATCGACATGTTTGATCTCGACATTGGCGACCTTTATGCCCCAGGCATCGGTTTGGGAATCCAATATTTCTTGAATATCGACATTTAGCTTGTCTCTTTCGGCGAGCATCTCATCTAGCTCATGTTTGCCGAGTACGGACCTTAGCGTTGTTTGCGCGAGCTGGCTGGTTGCCTCGAGATAGTTCTCGACTTGAATAATTGCGCGTTCGGGATCGATAACCCGGAAATATAAAACAGCATTGACGCGGACGGAGACGTTGTCACGGGAAATTACGTCTTGGGTAGGAACGTCAAGCGCAACGGTGCGTAAATCGGTGCGTACCATTTGCTGAATGACGGGGATCAGAATGATGATGCCCGGGCCCTTAACACTGGTAAACCGCCCGAGGGTAAAAACCACGCCACGCTGGTACTCGCGCAGGATTTTGACAGAGGACGCCAAAAATAGGATGAGGAGTATGATTATCGGGAAATAGAATCCGAAGTCGGAAAACATAGCGCGTTCCTCCCTTAATTCTCATGAGTTGCTTCTGGTTCTACGTGCAGAGTCAGACCTTCGATCGACGTCACACGCGCCTTTTGATCATTCTCCAATGGCGTAGAACTGGTGGCTTGCCACCGCTCTCCATGAATAAACATGTGCCCACGCAGGCCTTGCCAATCTTGAATGACACCGATTTGTCCGATCATTTGCTCACGCCCGCTGACAATTTGTTGCCCTTGGGATGAAATGGCCATGCGGACGACGACGAGAGAAAAGACGAGGGCGCTGACCGTTGTTCCAATTACAATGGGCCATGATATCGCGAAGGCGGGAGAGTCTGTGTCGATTAAAATCGCTGATCCCAGAATAAAGGCTATAGCGCCGCCTAATCCCAGCGCCCCGAAAGACGGCGCAAATGCTTCTGCTATGATCAGTATCAATCCCAAAACGATCAGCCCGGCCCCGGCATAATTCACCGGGAGGGCGGCTAGCGCATACAGGCCGAGGATAAGACAGATTGCACCTACGGTACCCGGATAGACAGAACCGGGATTCATGAATTCAAAAATGAGACCGTAGACGCCGATCATCATTAAAATGAGGGCGACGTTCGGATTAGTAATGGCCCCCAGCAGGTCAGTTCGCCAGTCCGGTTCGATTATGGCGAGTTCGAGGTTTACTGTATTAAGCGCAAGATCGGTCTCGTTAATCTTTACAGAGCGACCATCAATTTGCGCAAGCAGGTCGGTTGTACTCTCGGCGACGATGTCGATGACCTGTTGATCGAGTGCATCCGAGGCGGACAAACTGGCCGCTTCCCTTACTGCCCTTTCCGCCCATTCAGCATTACGTCCACGCATTTGAGCGAGAGAGCGTATATAGGCAACGGCGTCGTTGACGGCTTTTGCTTCCATCGCATTGCTGGGCGTTGCAGAGGAGGTTTCTTCGTCATCGGGGGAGCGTTCTGGAGAATCGGGGGAGCTGCCAATCTGGACTGGGGTAGCAGCGCCGAGATTGGTGCCCGGCATCATCGCCGATAGATGGCTGGCGTACAAAATATATGTACCTGCGCTGGCCGCCCGTGCGCCGGATGGGCTGACAAAAGACGCCACGGGAATGGGAGAGGCGAGAATGTCTCGTACAATCGCGCGCATTGACGTGTCGAGCCCGCCGGGGGTGTCCATGCGCAATATAACCAGCGAGGCACCCTGGTCGGCCGCAGTCGCCAAGCCCTTGGAAATGTAAGAGGCCGTTGCAGGCCCGATTGCCCCTTCAATTCGCAAGACAACGGCGATTTCACCGTTTGTTGCTGGTTCTCCTGCATGCGCGAGCGCAAGGCCGAACCCTAGGCTCAGCATGAAGAGGATCGCCGTCAAATTTTTTCGGGCCATGCAGCGAGTATATACCTTCGACCAGGGAATTTCACCTGCTGTCGGCGAGCCCGTCTGCTTCAGGGTGCCGCAGGTTTACTCGCCATACGGGCAAATTCAACCGCATTTAGAGGACGGCCGAAGAGATAGCCTTGTAAAAGCGCACATTGAGTGGCTCCCAATATATTCGCCTGGCCAGCTGTTTCTACGCCTTCCGCTACCACGCCAAAACCAAGCCGATCAGCCAAGCCAATGATCGCGCCAACAATGTCGCTGTCTGCGGGGTTGTGGTCCAAGTCCTTCACAAACGAGCGGTCGATTTTGACGATGTCTATGGGAAGACGCTTGAGGTAAGCGAGCGAGGAATAGCCGGTTCCGAAGTCGTCGATCGAAAGTTTCACGCCCAAAGCTTTTAGAGTCCCCAGTGTCGTGATGGCCTTTTCTATATCAACGGACATCGCGCCTTCCGTAAGCTCCAACTCCAGACAGTTTGGATCGATTTTAGTTTCGTTAAGAATGCGTTTGACAACGTCGATCAGGTGGGAGTCTAAGAACTGCACGGGCGATAAGTTTACCGACACACTTTTGATCGAAAGACCGGCTGCGCGCCAGCTCACGAATTGCCGACAGGCCTCTCGAAGAGTCCATTCACCTATCGCGGCAATGAGTCCGCATTCCTCTGCAAACGAAATAAATGCCCCGGGCGGAACGAGGCCGCGTTCGGGGTGTTGCCACCGTACGAGAGCCTCTGCGGCGACAATGCCGTGTGATGCCGATTCTACCTTCGGCTGGAAGTACAGGACGAACTCTTGGCGTTCGAGTGCGCGCCTCAGATCGTTTTCGATACTCAAGCGTTCCGAAGCTGCCGAAAGCATGTGCGATTCAAAACAGACAGCTGTTCGGGCCTTGTTTTGTTTGGCCGTAAACATCGCCATATCTGCGTTGCGGATGAGCAGCTGCGCCGTGTTGCCGTCGTTGGGATAGTGGCTTATCCCGATGGACGGTAGGCAGTAGATTTCTCGGCCTTCAATCACGAAAGGGTGCGCGAAGCTGTATAGTATCTTATCAGCAAGTTTCTTGCTGCTGTTCTGGTCGTTGACATCGGTGGCAACGATAAGAAACTCGTCACCGCCTAGCCGTCCGACGATGTCAGACAAGCGAGTGCTGGATCGCAAACGGCTTGCAACCGAGCGCAAAAGTTCATCGCCCGCTTGATGGCCCATGCCGTCATTGATTTGCTTGAAGCCATTGAGATCCAGGTACAGTACAGAAAGCACCGTCTTTTGCCGGAACGCCCGGCTGATTGCCTGCTCTAACCGATCATTGATCAGCCAGCGGTTGGGTAAGTTCGTGAGAAAGTCGTAACTAGCCTGATGCTTGATGCGGTGCTCTTGCTTTTTCCGGAAACTGATATCGGCGCAAGTTATCACTGTATGGCTAAGCTCGCCGTTTTCATCTTTAACGGTGGATGCGGATAGCGTCGCGACAAAAGGAGTGCCGTCCAATCGTCGGCACGTTGCTTCGCCAGTCCAAGTGCCGCGTAGATTCACTTCGTGCCAGATCGCAGGCAAGAATGTTTTTTCATGGTAACCTGGCGCGAGGATATCAAGCGGTTTGTCGGTCAGTTCTTGCTCTGAGAAGCTTGTGATCGTTTCGTATGCGGGGTTGACGGCCCGCACGACCAAGTCTCGGTCGACAATCAGGATGCCATCACCAACGCTTTCGAAAACTTTAGCCAAAAGGCGAATTTGTTGCTCGTCGGCTTTACGGCGTGTGATGTCTTCGACGGTACCTTCGTAGTACAGGATTTTCCCAGCCGCACCACGAACGCAACGCGCGTTTTCAGTAATCCAAATTATAGTTCCGTCGGCGCGATAAATTTGAGCTTCGAAATCTCTGACGATGCCTTCGTCCGCCATGGCTTTTTTGAAGGCGTCCCTGCGCGTAGGGTCCAGATAAAGCTGTCCGGCAATATCCGTCAAATCATCAATGAGGGCCTCCGGTGATTCATATCCATAGATTTTAGAGAGCGCCGGATTGACTCGAAGGTACTGGCCGTTGACGGTAGTTTGATAAATCCCCTCAACTGCATTCTCAAAGATGCTGCGATATTGGAGTTCTGCGTCGCTGGTGGCCGTAGTGGGAGTTTTTTCGCCGGTAGCAACCATAGACTGGAACATCGTGCCGGTAGGTTTGTGTTTTTCTTGCGTCATTTTGAGCGCCTAAATCTCTCGTAATGGCCACAAGTCTTGGCAAAAAAACGCCCTGCCGGGCAGGACCGGCAGGGCGCTACGAGAGCAAGGATGCGAACTTCGATCCTTAGACGCTGTAATACATTTCGTATTCCACCGGATGCGGTGTGGTCTCAAAGCGCATCACTTCGTTCATCTTCAAGCTGATGTAGCCATCAATCATATCGTTGGTGAACACATCGCCTGCCGTCAAGAAGTCACGGTCTGCATTGAGGTTATCGAGAGCTTCACGGAGGCTTCCGCAAACGGTCGGCACGCCAGCCAGTTCCTCGGGAGGCAGGTCATAAAGGTTCTTATCCATCGGGTCGCCCGGATGAATTTTGTTTTTGATGCCGTCAAGGCCGGCCATCAGCATGGCGGAGTAGGCCAGATACGGATTTGCCGAGGGATCTGGGAAGCGTACTTCGACACGCTTGCCTTTGGGGCTTGAGACGTGCGGGATACGGCAAGACGCGGAGCGGTTGCGCGCGGAGTAGGCGAGCAACACCGGTGCTTCGTAGCCCGGCACCAACCGCTTGTAGCTATTGGTCGTGGGGTTGGTGAACGCGTTGATCGCTTTGGCGTGTTTGATGATCCCGCCAATGTAGTACAGGCACGTTTCGGACAGATCTGCATAGCCTGATCCGGCGAAGGTGTTTTTTCCGTCCTTCCAGATGGACTGGTGGACGTGCATGCCCGAGCCGTTGTCTTGAAACACTGGCTTGGGCATGAAAGTTGCCGTTTTGCCATACGAGTGGGCAACCATGTGCACACCGTATTTATAAATCTGCATACCGTCGGCCATCTTCATCAAGGTATCGAATTTGATGCCGAGTTCATGTTGAGCAGGAGCCACTTCGTGATGGTGCTTTTCCATCGAGAGGCCCATCTCCGACAGAACGGAAACCATTTCAGCCCGCAAGTCTTGCGCACTGTCGACGGGGGCGACAGGAAAATATCCCCCTTTGACGCGCGGGCGGTGGCCCGGGTTGCCTTCTTCGTAGGGGCGACCGTCGTTGTACGGGCCTTCCTCACTGTCCAGGGAGAAGAACATGTTGTTCGGTGACGTCGAATAGCGCACATCGTCAAAGATGAAAAACTCAGCTTCGGGGCCAAAGTACGCTGTGTCGCCGACGCCTGCCGCCGCCATGTAATCAATCGCTCTGTGCGCGATGGAGCGCGGGCAGCGTTCATAGAGTTGGCCGGTGGAGGGCTCTATCACGTCGCAGAAAAGGATGAGAGTCGGCTGCGCGGTAAAAGGGTCCATGACGGCTGTTGAGAGGTCCGGTCTCAAGCTCATGTCGGACTCATTGATATCTTTCCATCCCGCAATGGAAGATCCGTCGAACATAATGCCTTCTGTCAGCATTTCTTCGTCTACGGTGTCCACATACTGTGCCGTATGCTGCCATTTCCCCGCCGGATTGGTGAATCGGAAATCAACATATTTGACTTCCTTTTCTTTAATCATCTCCAAGATCTTTTTTACGTCTGACATGGTGCTTTCCTGTTCCTGCCGTTCGCTGTTGCGATGTTTTGTAAGAGCGCAGCTAACCCTTGCGGACTATCGTCTTAATTCGTGTACTGCGCGTAGTTGGTATGCGCCGGGTATTTTTTCTTTGTCTCCGGCGATTTGGCTAAACGGATTAGACGGCGTCGGCGCCGCGTTCTCCGGTTCTGATTCGAATTGCGTCCTCAACAGTGTAGACAAATATTTTGCCGTCTCCAATTCGTCCCGTGTGCGCGGCCTTTTGGATGGCCTCGATCGCTCGCTCAAGCATGTTGTCATCCATGACGATCTCGATTTTGACCTTCGGGAGAAAATCCACAACGTACTCTGCGCCCCGATAAAGTTCCGTATGGCCTTTCTGGCGACCGAACCCTTTTGCTTCGGTGACGGTAATGCCTTGCAGACCAACGTCGTGCAGAGCCTCTTTTACCTCGTCGAGCTTGAAGGGTTTAATGATGGCTTCAATTTTTTTCATGCTTTTACGTGCCTCTCCTGTAGCTCTGGGCACACCGCTGGAGGCGCGCCGCAGGCCCTACCTGTAGTTCAAGAGTCGTGCCAACTTGAGGGGCGGAAAGAATACGGGGGATTCATTGGACTATAACGGTCTAAACGCACGGGTTTCAGATCAATTATGCTTAATAACAAAACAAAATGGTCAATTCTTGAGCAGTTTTGTGCTCGGGGTCCAAGCGGAGCGGCTTGACGCTTACCCAGGAAAGGGGTTAGGAACCGCATCGCGTCTGCGGACGCTCGGTGGCGGGTATAGCTCAGTTGGTTAGAGCGCCTGGTTGTGGTCCAGGAGGTCACGGGTTCGAGACCCGTTACTCGCCCCATTTTACTCATTTCTCCCTCATATCTCAGTGTGTTGTGAAATTGTGGACGCACAGGCGCTTTGCGTCCTGCGCGTGACGGCTTCGCAAAACCCTGACATTCAGTTTCCGGCGGTTTAGGCCTGGCGTGGCTGGCGAGGTACCGGATCTTATTTTGATGTCTTCGGTCCCTCGGCGCTCTCGGAGTGGGCTTGTCGGCGGGCAGCTCTGTCTCGGGGGCCGCTACAAATGCGCGAGGGCTTCTATTTGTACTGTTGATCAACACCCATAACTCTGGGTGGCATATGAGGCTATGTTATTGTTGTAATAGGTTATTTGTGATCGTTGATTGACTAGGTTGTAGCCAAGCCCCTATTTTGCGCCTTTAAAGCGTATGTTCTCGGGGGACCACAAAGTTGTCGGAGGTCGTTAAGGTCGCCATCGTCGGTTCGGGCCCGGCGGGGGCGAGTGCCGCCGCGCATGCCGCTAAACTCGGTATGACGCACGTCCTACTTGAGCGGACTGATCATGCCTCGGACACCATATATAAGTACCAAAAAGGCAAGTTTGTCATGGCAACGCCGGACATTCTGCCACTGCGCTCGGACCTGAGCTTCCAGGCCGGCAAGCGCGAAGAGGTTTTGGAGGCCTGGGATCAGGGGCTAGATCGGCATAAGGCTAATGTCCGCTACAACGCAGATGTTAGCGCGATTACCAAACAAGACGGCGTATTCACACTCTCCCTTGCTGGTGGGGACACGGTCTTAGCCGAGACTGTGGTGCTGTCTATCGGATTGCAGGGAAATATAAACAAATTGCGCTGTGAGGGCGCCGACCTGCCGTTTGTTCAGTATCAGCTTGATGATCCTGATGAGTACGAGGCGGAAACCATCGTCGTGATTGGTGCCGGTGACGCGGCGATTGAGAATGCGGTCGCATTATCTCGGCTCAATACGGTTATCATCATAAACCGGCGCAGCGAATTCGCGCGCGCGAAGCAGAGTAATCTGTCGCTGATCACGGACGCGATCTCCAGAGGCGATGTGCAGTGTTATTATAGCGCTTCACCGTCGCTTATTGAGCCGGGCGTCCTTGTTCTTGAAACGGAAGACGGCGAAGCGAGGGTGCCGTGCGATCGTATCATCGCCCGTCTCGGCGCATCGCCTCCGCGCAAGTTTGTTGAGAGCTGCGGCATTGTGTTTCCAAGCGCCGATGCCGGGGCATTGCCCGAAGTTTCAGAAACGTATGAATCGAACGTCCCCGGTCTGTACATCATAGGCGCGCTGGGCGGTTATCCGCTTATCAAGCAGGCGCTCAATCAGGGATACGAGGTTGTTGAGTACATTGCAGGCAATGATATTGCGCCGGCGGATCAGCCGATATTGGAGGAGCGATTCTCCGGTATGGGAAAGGTCAAGGTCAACGAAGTGTTGGCTTCAATTCGCACATCGATTCCAATATTTGCTGGTCTGAATCCGCTGCTGCTTCGGGAAACGATGCTGGAATCCAAGGTTCATCCTCTCAAAAAGGGCGAAGTCGTTTTTGAGCGGAATGACTACTCGGATACCTTTTTTACGATCTTTCGCGGAACGGTCGGTATTCAGATAAACCCTTCTGATCCCACGCAGATGGTTACCCTCGGCGAAGGAGAGTTTTTCGGCGAGATGGGGCTTATCTCGGGTCGGCGGCGCACAGCGACCGTGGTGGCGGCTACCGACTGTGTGCTTTTCGAAACGACAAGACGGACGATGCTTAAACTTATTCAGTCCGTTGAAGAGGTTCGGCGAACACTGGATAAAACGGCGATCCTGCGTCAAGTCCAGATGTACCTGACGCCCGGGGTGCCGGTCGAAGACCTTAAAACTCTCGTTGATACGGCGGAAATTCATCGTTTCAAGGCAGGGGAAGTGCTCTTTGAAGAGGGCGATGAGGGTGATCACATGCACCTCATACGGGCTGGTTCCTGTACAATTTCCAAGCGGATCGGTGGAAAGGACGTCGTCTTAAATTACGTGCCGTCCGGTAACTATGTCGGCGAAATGGCGTTGTTATCGGATATGCCGAGGTCGGCGACGGTTCGGGCCGCGCACAACGTGGAGACAATTTGTATTCTCGGCCAATCCTTCAAAGCATTGATGCAGTCGAATGACAGCGTGCGTACGGCGGTCGAGGCAAAATTCCGTGAGCGCATACGCAGTAACGAGCAGATGGAAGGACGGCCGGAAGCCGGAAATATCATCCAATTCTTGGTAGAGCAGGGTGTTGGCGAAGGAACTGACGTTCTTTTGATTGACGAAAGCCTATGCGTCCATTGCGATAATTGTGAAAAAGCTTGCGCCGAAACACACGATGGAATTTCGCGGTTGGACCGTGGCGCGGGGCCGTCATTTGCCACTATTCACGTGCCTACGTCATGCAGACACTGCCAACACCCTCATTGCATGGCGGATTGCCCGCCAAATGCAATCCACCGGGCGCCTGATGGCGAGGTGTTTATCGATGACAGCTGCATCGGCTGCGGGAACTGTCAGCGCAACTGTCCCTACGGTGTAATTCAAATGGCGTCGCCACCCGAGGAAAAGTTTGATCTGTTCGGTTGGCTACTGTTTGGTAAGGGGCCGGCTCCTGGGGATAAAACCCATCTTTCTAAAAACAAGACCGGCGGCTCGGCCAGCGACGTTATCAAGCGCGCAGTGAAGTGCGACATGTGTAAGGGTATTGAAGGGGGCGCTTCGTGTGTTCGGGCTTGCCCAACCGGGGCGGCAGCTCGCGTCAGCCCCGAAGACTTCATGTCTTTGGCGATGTCGGGTCGGTAGAGAAACGATGGCGCATGAATCTATTCTGATCTACCGCAAGTACCGTTATTTGAAATGGGCGCTTGTGCTAGTGGCGATTTCCAGCGTTCTGTTTATTGCGCACACGCCGGTTGGAAGTCCGAATGGAGGCACATGGTTAGGGTACACTTTGGGCACAATCAGTGCCGGCCTTATGCTGTGGCTTGCGTGGTTCGGTATTCGCAAGCGTTCCTACAAGGGTAATAGCGGTCGTCTGGAAGACTGGCTGTCGGCCCACGTGTATTTAGGGCTGGCGTTGCTCATTGTTGCAACGTTGCACAGCGGCTTTCAGTTCGGCTGGAATATTCATACTCTTTTGTATGCTTTGATGATGGGCGTGGCGCTCAGCGGAGTAGTAGGCCTTTATTTTTACAGCCGATTTCCGCGCCTCCTTTCACAAAATCGCGGCGGCCTTTCCGCGGAAGTTATGCTTAGCCAAATTGCAGACCTTGATCGCGATATTCGGACCTTGGCAATGACGCTCGACGATCAAACAAACAATGTCGTTTATGAGTCTGTTAAGACAACCAGAATCGGCAACGGCTTTTTTCGCCAGCTATCCGGGACAGACCCGCATTGCCCGACCTCAGCTGCTAGGCATTACGTAGAGCAAGCGGGCGGGCAGGGATTGTCCACCGCTCGCAGAGATCTTCTCGCGCGGCTCGTTAAGAAAGAAGGGCTGTTGCGTCGTCTTCGCCGTGACATTCAATTGAGGCTTGGACTTCAAGTCTGGCTGTATTTCCACGTTCCGCTGACATTCGCGATGCTTGCAGCGTTAATCGCGCACGTCGTAACAGTCTTTTACTATTGGTAGGCTGCGTTGAAAGTTCTCATTAGATACATCACGCGTAAGACGAACGGAGGCACAGCTGTCCGCGAAGAATCCTTTGATTCTGAGATCGTGGCTTTCGGACGTGCTACTACGTGTGACGTTGAATTGCCGGACTCCCGGGTTCTTTTGCAACACGCGCAGATCATCCGGCGATCTGAAAACCTTTATATCGAAGCGCTTGCCGGAGAGAGCGTGTCGGTCAACGGCCATCTAGTTCACACCCGGCGTATCCACGAGCGTGATGAACTTCGTATTGGCCCATACGTCATCATTGTCGAGCCGCCCGAGAGCCAGGCGGACGTTACTTTCTCCGTCGAGATGACGGCGCCACAAGACGACGAATTAGCAAGTCTTTTAACGCGCTCGAACGTACGCACCGATGATGTCGGCATCTCTAAGAGGCAATTGTCCTGGGGTCTGTTTGCAGTGGTGCTGGCTGCAGTTCTTATTGTTCCAATGATTGCAACTTGGTTTAGCGGTAGTGCGCATATTGATATCTCGGCGATGGATCGAAACGCGCTCGCGCATGCGCCGACGACAATTTGGAATACGGGTGAGCTGTCTTCGGCGCATCGGTTTTTCGGGAATAGTTGCGAAGTGTGCCACGTGAAGGCATTTGTGCCCGTGCAGGATGAAACCTGCGCGTCGTGCCATCCCAAAATTTCTCACCATGCCAATCCGCACACGTTCGCGTTTGCCTCGTTCGGCGATACGTCGTGCCAGAACTGCCACAAAGAGCATCATGGCGAAGTCTCTATCGTCCGGGATGACCAGGAGTTTTGCGCCGATTGTCACCAAGACCTCCCGGGCCACGATGTAGAAACGAAACTGTTGAACGCGACGGATTTCGCAACGGATCATCCGGACTTTCGTCCCTCGGTCGCGAAGACTGTTGGGGCGCAGGTTTTGGACCGCACGCGGCCAATGGGGGGCACACCGGTTCCGACAGAAAACTCGGGAATTATTTTCAATCATGAAGACCATTTGCGTGCGGAGGGTGTGGAGCATCCGGTAAAGGGCAACATCCAGCTTGACTGCAATAACTGTCACGTCAGTGATGACGGCGGTATATCCATGCTGCCGATATCGTTCGAAAATCACTGTCATGAATGTCACGCCTTGCGATTTGATACACAGTTCCCAGACCGGGAAATGGTGCATAGCGAGCCGTCGCTAGTGTTTGATCAAATTAACGATCTCTATCAAGCTGTGGCGATGCGGGGGGGCTATCAGGAACCTGAAGCCCCTGAGATTTTACGTCGTCGTCCAGGCACACCGCTGACGCCTGGCGAGAAAAAAGCCGCGCAGAATTGGGCAATCGCAAAGGCTGCAGAAGTTGTGAACGGCCGCTTTGGTCGCGGATTATGCGAGGAGTGCCATCAGGTTTCCGACGACCCGTCATCGGCGACTTGGCGTGTAGAGCCGGTATATATTGCCACTCAGTGGTTTCCCAAGGCGACGTTTACTCACAAGAAACATAACGCGGTGGACTGCCAAACATGTCACGCAGTTAAAACATCGATTACATCGGCCGATGTGTTAATGCCTTCTATCGAGACTTGCCGGTCGTGCCATGGCGGGGAGCATGCTGCGGACCTTGTTCCAAGCACATGCGTTGATTGTCATCGCTTTCATCAGGATGGTCTGGAATTGATGCAACCCGACGCTCCGCCGTTTGAGGCAGCCACGACGGAGTTCGGCCAGTGAAACTGCCCCTATCCGTTTTTGCATTGATCTTGTGTATTGGTAGTGGGTCTGTTGCGGCGGACCCGTATGAACTCTCCACGTCCGGTTCGGACTTTGGACGCCAAAGTGTGAGCGATCTAGAGAACGGATTGTCGCTGGCCGTAGATGTTAGCGAGTTGAAAGTCCTGTCGAGCCACGCGGTCGCACGGTTCCAGAGTAATGCGGCCCGCCAGAGAACTTCGAGTGGGTATTGGGTGCCGTGGAACGGAGAAACAGAATCGCTCGTCGACCTCGGGTTGATGTCGTCGGCTGAGTCTGTTCTCACATTTCAGCTGACAGACGAAGATCTCTCCACACAATTTCTTCCCATCACATTCACGGTGATCGTGCGCACCGCTGAAGATTTGCGATGGGGCTACTTGGTCGTTGATCGATGAAAACTCTTTCGGCACTTATTTTCTGTACGTTGGGTTTCCTAACTGCTGCCCCGGGCGGTGCGCTAGCGCAGGCATTGACCGCCAACGACGTT
>JAUIGX010000134.1 GCA_030432435.1 Alphaproteobacteria bacterium | reverse complement strand
TGTTCAGAACATCGAAAACCTTGAAAGAAGGCTGCGAAAAAGTCGGTCAGGTGGCGCAGTCGCTTGGCGACATTAAGGTGTCCGACCGCTCGCTCATCTTCAACACCGACCTTATCGAGGCCTTAGAGCTCGAGAATCTGATGTCCTGCGCGCTTGCGACAATCACCGGCGCTGAAGGCCGTCATGAAAGCCGCGGTGCCCATGCGCACGAAGATTATCCCGATCGCGATGATGAAAATTGGATGAAGCACACCCTGGCGTGGGTCGGCGACGACTGGAAGGTCAAGCTGGATTACCGGCCTGTGCACACCTACACGCTGACCGATGACGTTGAGTACATCAAACCTAAGGCGCGCGTGTACTAGGCGTCGCTACGAGATTTAAGCCGCGAGACATACAGTCCATCAGACGAAAGATCGAACATGGTCGAGTTTTCCCTGCCCCCAAAGTCCCGTCCTACCAAAGGTAAGGTTCATGCCGCGCCTGAAGGTGCGAAGAACGTCAAGCGCTTCGACGTGTATCGGTATGACCCGGATTCGGACGCAAATCCGCGCATCGATTCCTACGACGTGGACATGGATAGCTGCGGGCCGATGGTGCTCGACGCACTGTTGAAAATTAAGGACGAGACCGACCAGACCCTGACCTTGCGCCGTTCGTGTCGTGAAGGTATTTGCGGCTCCTGTTCTATGAACATTGATGGCGGCAACACGCTCGCCTGCCTCAAACCTATCGCCGATGTGAAGGGTTCAGTGAAGGTGTATCCGCTGCCGCATCTGCCGGTGGTGAAGGACTTGGTGCCCGATCTCACTCATATTTACGCTCAGTACACGGCGATTGAGCCGTGGATGAAGACTGAAACGCAGCCGCCGGCCAGTGGCGAGCGTCTTCAGTCGCCTGAAGAGCGCGAGAAACTCGACGGCCTGTGGGAATGCATTTTGTGTTTCTGTTGCTCGACCAGTTGCCCCAGCTATTGGTGGAACGGCGACCGCTATCTCGGCCCGGCGATTCTTCTGCAGGCCGCTCGCTGGATCAACGATAGCCGCGACGAAGCAACCGGCGAGCGTTTGGATGCGCTGGACGATCCGTTCCGCCTGTACCGCTGCCACACCATCATGAATTGTACTCAGACCTGCCCGAAGGGCCTCAATCCGGCGAAGGCGATTGCCGACATCAAGATGAAGATGGTCGAGCGGGCGGGTTAGTCCCGGTTTTCAAGGGTTTGCCACGCAATTGAAGAAGGCCCGTGTCGGGTTTGCCAAATTGCAGACGACCTGCTGCTGGTGGCTGAAACGGGCTGTTCGTCCGGTTTTGGCACACTCCGAGTCGGCTAGCTTCTGCACTTCTGCGGGCGTTGTGCTCTGGCTTGAATAGCAAATCGCCACTCGGTCCGGTGTTGACGCGCCCACCATGCCCGTTTGTCCCGCTTCGCGCCGACTATCTATGTAGGGCGCTCCCCCACATCCGCTCATGCCCAACACGAGCATGCCCATGGAAAGCCATAGCGTTCCCTTGCCAATTAAGGCGCGTGGGGCAGAGGTTGTGGCGTTGGTTGTCATTGCAATTTCCTGTCTTCGGCGGGACTCGGCTCTGTGCCTCAAATTTTTAACCGTCATCGGGCGTTGTGTTAAACCCCCGTCCTGTTTATCTTTTCGGCGGGATGCACTTTTGTCGAGGGGAGTTTTGAATGTCCTCAGAAAAATACCGTTTAGTCACGCGCAGCGATTTCGATGGTCTCGTTTGTGCTGCGATTCTTAAAGAACTGGGCATGATCGATGAGATCAAGTTTGTCCACCCAAAGGACATGCAAGATGGCGTGATTGAGATTACCAATCGCGATATCACGACCAACCTGCCGTTTGTGGAAGGCGTCCATTTGGCGTTCGACCATCACGAGAGTGAGACGATCCGTGTCGGTGAGAAGGATAACCATATTATCGATCCGAAAGCGCCGTCTGCCGCTCGTGTAGTTTACGACTATTACGGTGGTAAGGCGAAAATGCCGCGCATTCCCACGGACCTTATGGAAGCTGTGGATAAGGGCGATGCCGCCCAATTTAACAAGGACGAGGTTCTCGACGCTCAAGGCTGGGACCTGATGAACTTCATCATGGATGCGCGCACCGGTCTGGGGCGTTTCCGTGAATTCACTATTTCCAACTATCAGTTGATGATGGAACTCATCGACAAGTGCGTCGAAATGTCGGTGGACGACATTCTCATGCTGCCCGATGTGGTCGAGCGCGTTGATCTTTACGTCGAGCACGAAGCCAAGGCGCGGGAACAGATTCGCCGCTGTGCTACCACGCATCAAAATCTGGTGGTGCTTGACCTGCGCGACGAAGACACCATTTGGGCCTGCAACCGGTTTTTGATCTATGCGCAGTTCCCCAGCCAGAACATCTCGATTCACGTGATGTGGGGTCTCAAGAAACAAAACACCGTGTTTGCCATCGGCAAATCTATTTTCGACCGGTCCTCCAAAACCAATGTCGGCGAGCTGTGTCTCAAGTATGGCGGTGGTGGCCATCAGGCCGCAGGCACCTGCCAGGTGCCCAATGATCAGGCGGAAGCGACGCTTCAGGCCCTGATTGACAAAATCAACAGCGACGGCTGAGTGCGGCCTCGCACAACTTGCACCTTTCGGCTTGTTGCTTAATTAGGCATGTGCCGCCTCCGTTCGGGGGCGGCACTTTGCTTTTGCTCTCGGCGCGCCCTTATTGCTATGACCGCTCGATCATGATTGCTCCGCTATGACAGAAGGCCCGTTGCAACGCTATCGCGCGCTTGTCGCCGAAGGTGTGGTCACACCCGATCCGGTGCAGGAACTGGCGGCGGAGAAGTTCGCCAGCCTTGCCAATGCCTTGCGCTCGTATGTTCCAAAAAGCGGAACCAAAGGCTGGATGGCGCGCTTTGGATTGAGTAAGGCCGGGAACGGTACGGCCCCGCCCCAAGGTTTGTACCTCTATGGCGGCGTTGGTCGCGGCAAGTCGATGCTCATGAATCTATTTTTTGAAACCGCGCCAATAAAGGCGAAGGAGCGCGTTCACTTTCATGCCTTCCTGCGCGACATTCACGCCGAGGTGCACCGTCGCCGTCAGCTGCCGATGTACGAAGACGAAGGCGACCCGATCCCCGGCATGGCCGACGGTATCGCCGACAACACCACGCTGTTGTGCCTGGACGAGGTGGAAGTTCGCGATATTGCCGACGCCATGATTGTCGGACGGCTCTTCGAGAAGCTTTTTGAGCGCGGCGTGGTTGTGGTGGCCACCTCTAACCGTCACCCGGACGATCTGTACAAAGACGGTCTGCAACGCGAGCGGTTCGTCCCTTTCATCGGTCTTATTAAGGAAAAGCTCGATCTGTTGGAATTGGAGGCGGCGCGGGATTACCGGCTGGACCGTCTAGCCGGGGCCGCCGTGTACCACACTCCGCTGGGCCCCGAGTCGGATCAGGCTCTGGATGCGGCGTGGGCGCGCCTGACCGACGATGCCGCGCCTGAACCCGATTATGTGTCAGTGCAGGGTCGCCGCATCCCGATTCCGGCTGCCGCGCATCAGGTCGCTCGTTTTACGTTCAACGACCTATGCGGACAGCCCTTGGGCCCTAGCGATTACATGGCTATCGCTGCACAGTACGCTACGGTTCTCGTGCAAGGCGTTCCGCGCATGAACGAGGACAACAAGGACAAAGCGCGCCGCTTTGTGACCCTGGTTGATGCGCTCTACGATCACCGAACCGCTCTGATTTGTTCTGCGGCGGCGCCGCCGGATCAGCTTTACACGGGCAACGAGGGCGGCTTTGAATTTCAGCGAACGGTCTCGCGGCTGATTGAAATGCAGGCCGCCGACTACATTCGCCAAAAGCATCTGGATTAAGCGCTTACTAAAGTTCGCAGACCCGGTCTTCGCGGGCTTCCATTTGTCGCTTGATAGCGGAGTTCAATTCCTCATCGGTCGCGTAGGCCTCGGGCAACTCCTGCAAGAGCAGCACAAAGGTGCCTGCCTGTTTATCTTTGTCAGTCAAATCGGCCTCGGCGCCCGGCATCACGGTGACCGGACTGACCACGGCGATTTTTGCATCCGGCCTGCGGGCCTTGACGCGCTCGACCGTTCCTAGAAACGAATCACTGTGAAATGAGCCGTTCAAATGGACCACTTTGCGCCCGGGGTGCGCAGCAAGATGCTCGGCAATAGACTCCGCCATGGTGTCGTCGCGCGTTACCTGGGCGGCATAGCTGCGTAAAGCCCCCTCGCTGGGGGGAATCTTTTCTTCGGATTTGGTCGCCTCGGGGTCTCCGCCGTGTGCCGCGTCCCCTTGTACAAATCCCATGAATTTGTCTCGGTACGCGCCCTCATCCAAGCTCAACGTTGCTGCAGCCCAATTGCGCTGGTCCGGTTTCATGCGGGCGAGAAAAGCCTCTCCTTCCAGACCGACACACCGCACCACCTTGTCGGGGGCATTGGCTGCAATCACCGCTAGCCCGTGAGTTTTTGCGTATTCGATGAGAGGACGATAACTGGTCCGGTAATTCGCCCAGGCGCGGGCACCCTCGATCAGCGGGCTCTCCCCGATGCGGCCGGCCAGGTAGTCGTCCACAACCGGCTGTGTATCCCGTTCGAATTGCTCCATGGACAAGCTTACGTCGGCGGCCCGTTCATGGATGGCGCGAAACAACTGCATTTCCGCTAGATGACTTCCGGGATGGCGATGCAGCTCGCCGATAAAGATCACGTCAAAGCGGCTCAGAATATCGGCGGCCTGATCCACGGTCATGGGCCGCGGAGATGTCGCGCCCCGGTTCGTATAAATCAGGGAAAACGCCGTCATATCGGGCAAGGACGCAGGTTTGGCGTCAACAGCGCTGCCGGACACGTTGGTGGTAGGGTTTGGTCCAATGGGTGGGGTCGCCGCGCAGCCCGCGATTAGGAGCGCGGAAAAAAATAGGGCTGAGGTCTGACGCATATCACCGATCCTTGCGGGGTCTTGGGAATCGCGCTACCTACAGCGCGGGAAACGCACATCCAAACGGCACTCAGCCGTACATTCGTACATGAGGACATAATGGCACGCAAAAAAATCGCACTGGTGGGCTCAGGCAACATCGGCGGAACTCTCGCCCATCTCATTGGTTTGAAGGAATTGGGCGACGTGGTGATGTTCGACATCGCCGACGGCATTCCCCAGGGTAAAGCCCTGGATATCGCTCAGTCCACACCGGTCGAAGGTGTCGACGCCGCGTATAGCGGCGGTAAGGACTATTCCGTAATCAAAGGTGCCGACGTGATCATCGTGACCGCCGGCGTGCCGCGTAAGCCCGGCATGAGCCGCGACGATCTGGTTGCGACCAACCTGAAGGTCATGTCCCAGGTGGGCGCTGGCATTAAAAAATATGCCAAGAATGCATTTGTGATCTGCATCACTAATCCGCTGGACGCCATGGTCTGGGCCCTGCGCGAATACTCCGGTTTGCCGCACAACAAGGTTGTGGGCATGGCCGGTGTGCTCGACTCCGCCCGTTTCCGCTATTTCTTGTCTGAAGAATTCAAGGTTTCCGTGGAAGATGTCACAGCCTTCGTGCTGGGCGGTCATGGCGACACCATGGTGCCGCTTGAGCGGTATTCGACCGTTGCCGGTATTCCGCTCCCGGATCTGGTGAAAATGAAATGGACCACCCAGGCGCGCCTGAACAAAATTGTCCAAAGAACCCGGGACGGCGGCGCTGAAATCGTCGGCCTGCTTAAAACCGGCTCGGCTTTCTACGCTCCGGCGGCTTCGGCGGTGCAGATGGCGGAAAGCTATCTCAAGGACAAAAAGCGCCTGTTGCCCTGCGCGGCCTATATCAATGGCCAGTACGGGGTGAAGAACCTGTATGTCGGCGTTCCAACTGTTATCGGCGCCGGTGGGGTCGAGCGGATCGTCGAGATCAAGCTCAATAGCGCCGAGAAAAAGATGTTCGATAAGTCGGTCACTTCGGTGAAAGGTCTCGTTGCGGCCTGTAAGAAGATCGACAAGAAGCTGAAATAACGCCCGGACGAACAGATGCAGAGGGGTCGGCAGCCGTGCCGGCCCCTCTTGCGTTCAACATCCTCAGTCATTTCCCCTTTTCTCTGCTGTCGGCCCCGTTGCACGACGAAACCTGGGTGCTATAACAGCCGGGCTCAATCCATCCGGTTGGGGGAACCGCCGGGGCTCACTCCAAATCGTCGTTTTGGCGATCAGTGGGTCTTCGGCGCCAGTCAAAGCGGAACACCATGAATATCCACGAGTATCAAGCCAAACAGCTTCTTAAGAAATTCGGCGTGCCTGTCCTTGATGGCGGTGTGGCCTATACGGCCGAAGAAGCCGAAACCGTTGCAAAGGGGCTCAAGTCCTCTGTTTTCGTCGTCAAATCCCAGATTCATGCGGGCGGGCGCGGCAAAGGCAAGTTCAAGGAAGCCGCCGCCGGCGATAAGGGCGGTGTGCGGGTTGTTAAATCTGCTGCCGACGCGAAAGACGCGGCCGCGCAGATGCTGGGCAACACCCTGGTTACCCACCAATCGGGTCCGGCGGGCAAACAGGTCAAGCGGGTCTATGTGGAGTCGGGCTGCGATATCGCGCGCGAACTTTATCTTTCGATCCTGGTGGACCGCGGGACGTCCCAGATCACGATCATGGCCTCCACTGAAGGCGGCGTGAACATTGAAGAAGTGGCCGAGCAGACGCCGGAAAAGATCGTTTTTCAGTCCATTGATCCGGCGACAGGAATTCAAGGCTTTCACTGCCGCAAAATCGCATTTGCGCTGGGCCTTTCGGGCGGTCAGGTCAAATCCTGCACGAAGCTTCTGACGGCGCTATACCGGGCGTTTCTCGAAACCGACGCTTCCATGCTTGAGATCAATCCGCTGGTGGTCACCGGCGAGGGCGATGTTCTTCCGCTGGATGCCAAGATGAATTTTGATTCAAACGCGTTGTATCGCCATCCTGACATTGTCGAATTGCGCGACGAGGACGAAGAAGATCCCATGGAACTTGAGGCGTCCAAACACGACCTCAACTACATCAAGCTCGATGGCGCAATCGGCTGCATGGTCAACGGTGCGGGCCTTGCCATGGCGACCATGGATATTATCAAGTTGTACGGCGCAGAGCCGGCGAACTTCCTTGATGTCGGCGGCGGTGCGACCAAAGAGCGAGTAACCACGGCGTTTAAGATCATCCTGTCCGATCCCAACGTCGAGGGCATCCTCGTCAATATTTTCGGCGGCATTATGCGCTGTGATGTGATCGCCGAAGGTGTTGTCGCCGCAGCTCGCGAGATCAGCCTCAACGTGCCTTTGGTGGTGCGCCTCGAGGGTACCAATGTCGAGTTGGGCAAGAAAATCATGGCCGAGTCCGGCCTCCCTATCATTACAGCCGATAATTTGGCTGATGCCGCCGAGAAGGTGGTCAAAGCCGTGAAGGAGGCCGCGTAACATGGCCGTTCTTATCGATAAAAATACCAAGGTTATCTGCCAGGGTTTCACCGGCAGCCAAGGCACGTTCCATTCCGAGCAGGCCATTGCGTATGGCACCAAGATGGTCGGCGGCGTCACACCCGGAAAAGGCGGCACGAAGCATCTCGATTTGCCCGTGTTCAATACGGTTGCTGACGCGCGCGAAGCGACAGGCTGCAATGCGACAGTGATTTACGTACCGCCGCCGTTTGCCGGCGACGCCATTCTCGAAGCGATCGATGCGGAATTGGAACTTGCGGTGTGTATCACCGAAGGTATTCCGGTGCTGGATATGGTGCGGGTCAAACGTGCCCTTGAAGGTTCTAAGACACGTCTGATCGGACCAAACTGCCCCGGCATTATTACGCCGGGTGAGTGTAAAATCGGGATCATGCCCGGTCACATTCACCAGCGCGGCAAAATTGGTGTTGTTTCCCGTTCGGGAACGTTGACCTATGAAGCCGTTGCACAAACCACAGCGGCCGGTCTCGGGCAAACGACGTGCATCGGCATCGGCGGTGATCCGGTGAATGGCACCAACTTCATTGATTGTCTCGATTTGTTCCTCGGCGATGAGGAGACGCAGGGCATCATCATGATCGGTGAAATCGGCGGAACCGCTGAAGAGGAAGCTGCCGAGTTTTATAAATCCGCGAAAACGAAAAAGCCTATCGTTGGTTTTGTTGCCGGGTCTACGGCTCCTCCGGGCCGGCGTATGGGTCATGCCGGGGCGATCATCTCGGGCGGCAAGGGAACGGCGTCCGCGAAATTCGAGGCAATGAAAAGCGCAGGCTTTATGGTTGCGGATTCGCCCTCCTCGCTTGGCTCGACGATGCTCGAAGCGATGAAAGGTTAGCGCCATCTCGGCGCGCGAACTTTAGGGCCATGGTCATGAGAAAGTCAGTTGCTGCGCACATCTGCGCGGGAGTCTTCGCAGCTTTGGTGTTCGCATCCGCGCCCGCCGAAGCAGACGACCCCGCGCTGGTTACACTCAGTGCCGGTGTGTTTGACCTGGTTTCTCACCGCACTCAGGAGTTCGAAGGGCGTGTTGAATACCGGCACGGCCAGGGCTTTTTTGAGACCGACGGTGTGTTTCGCGGGTTCAAGCCTATGGTGGGCATTATGGGGAACACAGCGGAAGCAGTGTTCGGTTATGCAGGGCTGGCTGCACCCCTAGCTTTTGATGGCGGGCGGTGGGAATTCGTCCCGTCGGGCGGCGTCGGCGCCTATCACGAAGGCAACGGCATTTTTCTCGGCGGCACGTTCGAGTTCCACGTCGGGTTATCTGCGTCTTACGCCATCTCGCCCAACAGCCGACTTGGTGTGGCCCTCTACCACATCTCAAACGCTAACACGCACCGGAAAAATCCGGGCGTGAACTCGCTTCTGCTGCAATGGTCCTGGGCTTTTAATTAAGAGCCCCGGCTTCAATGCTACTCCATAGGATTTGATATGAGCGCTCTTGTTGAAGAAGGTCTTCGCCACCACAACGCCGGGGACTTTGAAAAAGCCGAACAATGCTATCTCGATGCGGTGTCCGCGAATTCATCCGATGCGCAGGCGTTAAAGCTTTTGGGTGTGCTGCAGGCCGAGCGCGGCATGTTCGAAGACGCGCTGTCGTACGCGGAAGCTGCAGTTAATCTTTTGCCCGACGACGGCGAGTGCAAACATTTGGTTGCTCGCATTCGTATCGAGCGCGGCGAGTTCAAAGCTGCAATTCCGATGTTGCGCCAGGCAACGCAGAACGCGGGTGCAAATGCGGCGGCGATGTGGGCTGATTTTGGACTGTGCCTGGAACGGACGAGCGCCTGGACCGAATCCAAGAACGCCTTCAAACGGGTGCTTGAGATAGAGCCAAATCATAAAGCCGCCTTGCACGGTCTTGCCCGATCCGCGCAAGCTATCGGCGAGCTGGAC
>JAUIGX010000133.1 GCA_030432435.1 Alphaproteobacteria bacterium | reverse complement strand
CCGAGATGGCGCTGCCGAAGGTGCCGCCGAACAACCCGTTGGCGCAGCTCGAGACCGAGTACCGCCGCCGTTCGGGCGGCGAGCGTGTCGAGCTCACCATGCTCGACGTCGTCGGCCCGTTCGGCTTGCTTCAACCGTTTGCTGATGCGGTTAAATTGCTCTTCAAGGAAACGATTATTCCAACCGGCTCGAGCCCGGTGGTTTTCTTGTTAGCACCTATGGTGACCTTCACATTGGCGCTTCTGGCCTGGGCTGTGATTCCGGTCAGTGATGGTTGGTTTATCTCTAACCTAAACGTTGGCGTACTGTACCTATTCGCGATCTCTTCGCTCGGGGTGTACGGCATCGTGATGGCGGGCTGGGCCTCAAACAGCCGATACGCTTTTCTAGGTGCAATGCGTTCGGCTGCGCAGATGGTGTCCTATGAGGTTTCCATCGGCTTTGTGATGATTTCGGTGCTGCTCACGGCGGGCTCGTTGAATCTGTCGGAAGTGGTCCTGGCCCAGCAGGGTATGTGGTACTTCATTCCGCATTTCCCGATGTTTATCGTGTTCTTCATCTCGGTCCTTGCTGAAACCAATCGCCACCCGTTCGACCTTCCGGAAGCTGAATCGGAGTTGGTCGCAGGTTTCATGACCGAATATTCGTCCATGTCTTTTGCCCTGTTCTTCTTGGGCGAGTACATGAACATGATCATGATGTCGGCAGTGGTCACGGTGCTGTTCCTCGGTGGTTGGTTGCCGCCAATGGATATAGCGCCCTTCACTTGGCTGCCCGGCTTCGTATGGTTCATGCTTAAAGTTGCCTTCTGTCTGTTCGTCTTCATCTGGGTGCGGGCGACCTTCCCGAGATACCGGTATGACCAACTGATGCGCCTTGGCTGGAAAGTATTCCTACCCTTGTCTTTGGCTTGGCTGGTCCTCACAGCTGGGTTCCTGGTCTACACCGACAAGTTGGCCGGGTAAGGAGAGACAAACATGGCATTCCTAGACCGTACCGCGCGCTCCGCTCTTCTTTGGGAACTTGCTTCGGGCATGTTGCTGACTTTGCGTTACATGTTCCGGCCGAAGGTCACCATTAACTATCCCTGGGAAAAGGGCCCGATTTCTCCACGTTTTCGCGGTGAACATGCATTGCGTCGATACCCAAACGGGGAAGAGCGCTGCATTGCGTGTAAATTGTGCGAGGCCATCTGTCCGGCGCAGGCGATTACTATTGAAGCCGAGGCGCGTGCCGACGGCAGCCGACGGACCACGCGCTACGACATCGACATGACAAAGTGTATTTACTGCGGGTACTGCGAAGAAGCATGTCCCGTGGATGCCATCGTGGAAGGACCGAACTTCGAGTACGCCACGGAAACTCACGACGAACTGCTCTACAACAAGGATAAATTGCTTGCGAACGGCGACCGTTGGGAAAGTGAACTTTCCAAGCGGCTGGAGCTGAGTGCGCCATACCGGTAACGGTTCAACGCAAGCAAGCTAACGGAAGAACCTGAGGGGAAACGGCTGGGATGAAGACGGGGCTATACATTAGCCAAAGGCAAGGAGACGCTGCATGATTGTTGCATCTCTCGCCTTTTATTTATTCGCCATTATCGCCGTGATCAGTGCGTTGAACGTTATTTTTCAACGCAATCCGGTGCATTCGGTGCTGTGGCTCATCCTGACGTTCTTTAACGCCGCAGGTCTTTTTGTGCTGCTCGGCGCGGAATTCGTCGCCATGATCTTGGTTGTGGTCTATGTGGGTGCGGTCGCGGTGCTCTTCCTGTTTGTGGTGATGATGCTCGACATCAATGTCACCGTGATGCGGGAAGGCTTTTTAAAATATCTACCGGTCGGCGCGCTCGTCGGTTTGATTCTCCTGGTGGAATTAGCGGTGGTGTTTGGCGGGTGGACCATGGCTCCCGGTGCTGAGGCGTTGCGTCTAGCGCCGACGCCGGCGATGTCTGAACTCAGTAACACCGAAGCGCTTGGGGCTATTTTATACACCGACTACGTCTATTTATTCCAAGCATCCGGCCTCGTGTTGTTGGTGGCAATGATCGGAGCTATCGTTTTGACGCTTCGCCGTCGGCCCGGTGTGCGGAAACAAAATATCGCGGAGCAAGTTAAGAGAAGCCCGAAAGATACCGTTACCCTTGTTCAGGTTCCAAGCGGGAAGGGGCTGTCATGATGGGTACGGCCGAAAGCGGACTTCTGGCAGTTGGGCTAGGACATTACCTGACGGTGAGCGCGATTTTGTTCACGCTTGGCATTTTCGGGATTTTCTTAAATCGGAAAAACCTGATCGTCATCATGATGTCTATCGAGCTGATGTTGCTGGCCGTAAATATCAATATGGTGGCGTTCTCGGCTTATTTGAACGACTTGGTCGGCCAGGTGTTCACAATGCTGATCTTGACGGTCGCCGCCGCCGAGGCTGCGATTGGTCTTGCCATTGTTGTGGTGTTCTATCGCAACAAGCGCTCCATTGAAGTCGAAGACATTAACGAGATGAAGGGGTAGGACCAGTGCTGGTTATCGCCGTATTCCTGCCGTTGCTAGGCGCTCTCATCGCCGGATTTTTCGGACGCATGATTGGCGACCGTCCGTCGCAGATCGTCACCTGTCTTGGCGTGGGCCTCGCGGCGCTCGCCTCGATTCCGGCATTCATCGACGTTGCCCTTAACGGCAATGCGCAGACTATCGTGATCGCGACGTGGCTTGCATCCGGCACCTTCGATGCCCAATGGGCTTTGCGCTACGATACATTGTCGGCGGTTATGGTGATGACCGTGACCTGTGTGTCTACGCTCATTCATATCTACTCTGTCGGTTATATGTCTCATGACGACAGCAAGCCGCGCTTTATGGCGTATTTGTCGTTGTTTACGTTTGCCATGCTGATGCTGGTGACCGCCGACAATCTGGTTCAGCTATTCTTTGGCTGGGAGGGCGTCGGCGTTGTCTCTTACCTGCTCATAGGGTTCTGGTTCAAGAAACCCGCGGCCAATGCGGCCGCGATCAAGGCCTTTGTCGTGAACCGGGTTGGAGACTTTGGCTTCCTGCTCGGCATATTTGCCATCTATTTTCTATACGATTCCGTGACTTTCGACGTCATCTTCGATGCTGCATCCGCTCATGCTGATACCGAGGTTACATTTTTTGGCCTCCATGTTCATGCATTGACGATTACCTGCCTACTGCTGTTTGTCGGCGCCATGGGCAAGTCGGCGCAGCTGTTTCTGCACACTTGGCTGCCTGACGCGATGGAAGGGCCGACCCCGGTGTCGGCGCTTATTCATGCCGCGACCATGGTAACAGCAGGCGTCTTTTTGGTGGCACGTATGTCGCCGTTGTTTGAATATGCGCCGACCGCGCTGGCGGTTGTGACCATTGTCGGTGCTTCCACGGCGTTTTTTGCAGCGACGATCGGTTGTGTGCAAAACGACATCAAGCGCATCATCGCGTATTCGACCTGCTCGCAGCTTGGGTACATGTTTTTTGCGTGCGGCGTTTCAGCCTACCAGGCCGGCGTTTTCCATCTGATGACGCACGCATGGTTTAAGGCGCTTCTGTTTCTCGGTGCGGGTTCCGTTATTCACGCGATGTCTGAAGAGCAAGATATTCGCAAGATGGGCGGCATTTGGCGCCTCATCCCCTTCACCTTCGCGGTCATGATCATCGGTAACCTTGCGCTAACGGGTATTCCGCCGTTGTCGGGCTACTTCTCGAAAGACATGGTCATTGAGGCGGCGCACGCTGCACATACCGGGGTTGGTAACTATGCTTTCGCCATGGGGATTATGGCGGCGCTGTTAACCTCGTTCTACTCCTGGCGTCTGACGTTCCTGACGTTTTTCGGCACGCCGCGGGCGAACAAGCATACCATGGATCATGTCCATGAAAGCCCGAAGGTTATGACCATTCCCTTGGCCGGTCTTGCTCTCGGAGCGATATTTGCAGGGGGTATCGGTTACTCTGTATTTGTCGGCGAGGGCCGGGGAGAGTTCTGGGACGGCGCTATTGCGGTATTTGCATCGCAAGATTCAATCGGCCGCGTCCATGAAGATCATCCCGCATTTTATATCAAGTACCTGCCGCTGTTTGTAAGCTTGCTCGGTTTGGCCGTTGCGTACCTTATGTATATTCGCCGTCCTGAGTTGCCAGGTAAATTGGCGGCAACATTCCCGGGTGTTTACAAATTTTTGCTCAACAAGTGGTACTTTGACGAGCTGTACAATTTCATCTTTGTGAAAAATGCATTCCGGTTTGGCCGTTGGTTCTGGAAAGGCGGCGATACGCGTATCATCGACGGCTATGGTCCTGACGGCATCTCGGCCGCGGCGTCTCGTGCGGCGAAGCGCATCAGCGCTGTGCAGAGCGGATTTCTATATCACTATGCATTCGCGATGATTGTCGGCATTGCCGCATTCGTAACGTGGATCATGGCCGGGGGCGTAGGCTAATATTATGATGACGGCGCTTTCCAATTTTATGACCGGTTTGCCGATCCTTTCGGTGATTACGTTCCTGCCGTTGGTAGGGGCGACATTTATTATGCTTCTGCGCGGCAAGTCCGATGTGGTCGCGCGCCAGGCCCGCTATGTGGCGCTATGGACTACTCTGCTGACCTTTGTGATTTCACTCTTCATCTGGATCGACTTTGAGTCGGGGACGGCCGCGTTCCAATTCGAAGAACGCTTCAATTGGCTGCCTGACTACCGTATTTCCTACCATATGGGTGTGGACGGCATCTCGATGCTGTTTGTGATCCTCGCCACGTTCCTTATGCCGATTTGCGTACTGGCATCGTGGGAGTCCATCACCAAAATGGTGAAGGAATACATGGCGGCATTCCTGCTGTTGGAAACCATGATGGTGGGCATGTTTTGTGCCCTCGACATGGTCTTGTTCTATGTCTTCTTCGAAGGCGTGCTGATTCCGATGTTCTTGATCATTGGTGTGTGGGGCGGTGGACGCCGCGTGTATTCCGCGTTCAAGTTTTTCCTCTATACGCTAACGGGATCCGTTCTATTGCTCGTGGCGATGCTCGCTATGTATTTCCAGGTTGGCACGACAGATATTCCAGAACTTATGGCTGCCGACTTCTCGCGTGAAATGCAGTATTGGCTGTGGCTTGGCATGTTTGCATCGTTCGCCGTCAAGGTGCCGATGTGGCCCGTACATACATGGCTACCGGATGCACACGTGGATGCGCCCACCGCAGGGTCTGTCATTCTGGCCGGCGTCTTGTTGAAGATGGGCGGTTACGGCTTCCTGCGTTTCTCGTTACCGATGCTGCCAGATGCCAGCGTCTATTTCACGCCGCTCGTCTACACATTGTCGATCATTGCCATCATTTACACGTCGCTGGTCGCGCTCGTGCAGCAAGACATGAAAAAGCTGATCGCCTATTCGTCAGTGGCCCACATGGGGTTCGTCACGGTCGGCACGTTTGCGGCCACTCAGCAAGCAGTGGAGGGGGCGATCTTCCAGATGCTGTCCCACGGCGTTGTGTCCGCGGCATTGTTTCTTTGTGTCGGCGTTGTCTATGACCGCCTGCATACCCGCGAAATCGATCGCTACGGCGGGCTGGTCAACAACATGCCCAAGTACGCGCTCGTGTTTATGGTGTTTATGCTGGCTTCAGTCGGCTTGCCCGGCACATCGGGTTTCGTGGGCGAGTTTCTAATCCTCACAGGCGTTTTCCAAGACAGTACCTGGGTGGCACTGTTGGCAGCGACAGGTGTTATTCTTGGCGCGACCTACATGCTTTATCTGTATCGCCGGGTTGTTTACGGCGAACTGACCAAAGATGATGTGAAGGCGATGGTCGACCTAAACCCGCGTGAGATCGCCATTTTTGCCCCGCTGATTTTTGTGGTGATGTGGATGGGTGTTTATCCGTTGCCGTTCCTCGACGTCATGAACCAATCGGTGACGAACTTGCTTAACAATTATCACGCCGACTTGGCCAGGAGCGCAGCCGATATTGCTCCTCTGGGTAGCCAGTTGTTCGCGTTTTTGCGGTAGGGAAGGAATATCGTTATGACCTCTTTCCCCGCACTCGCCCCCGCATTGCCCGAAATTTTCATGGCTATTTCCGCCATGGTACTTCTGATGCTTGGAGTATTTCGGTCCAAAGACTCGACGACATTGGTGTCTTGGCTTGCTGTTGGCGTGATGGCAGTGGCCGGAGTTCTGGTTCTCCGTGGACCGGAAGCCGAGATCACGTTCAATGGCCTGTTCGTCGTCAACGGATTCACCGGTTTCGCGAAAATTCTGACGCTTATCGGCGCGGGCCTTTCGTTGCTGATGATCAGCACTTGGGCGACTAATGTGAAACTCGCGCGCTTCGAGTTACCGTTGATTGTGCTGTTTGCGGCCCTCGGCATGATGATGATGCTTTCCGCAAACGATCTCATTTCGCTGTACATGGGCCTCGAGTTGCAGAGCTTGTCGCTTTACGTGCTCGCCGCGATTCAACGTGAGAACCAGCGAGCTACCGAGGCAGGCGTGAAGTACTTCGTTCTCGGGGCTTTGGCGTCTGGGTTGCTGCTTTACGGGTCTTCCTTGGTGTACGGCTTCTCGGGCACCACGAGTTTCGACGGCATCGCGACCGCGCTTCAAAGCGGAACGGGCACTGTCGGCGTCGTGATCGGCATCGTCTTTGTGGTCTCGGGCCTCGCTTTCAAGGTTTCTGCGGTCCCGTTCCATATGTGGACGCCGGATGTGTACGAAGGTACGCCGACGCCAATTACTGCCTTTTTCTCGGTTGCCCCGAAAATTGCAGCGTTATGCCTGTTCTTGCGGGTTCTGGCCGGGCCGTTTGAGCCTATGATCGAGCAGTGGCAGCAGGTGGTGATGCTGATTGCCGTTCTCTCCATGCTCTGGGGGTCTGTGGCCGCGATTGCACAAACCAATATAAAGCGCCTGATGGCCTATAGTTCTATCGGTCATGTGGGGTACGCTCTGATTGGCCTGGTCGTCGGCAATGAAGAGGGCGCGCGGGGTCTTCTGATCTATCTGCTGATCTATCTTTTCATGAATATCGGTACTTTCGCCGTCATTTTATCAATGCGCGTGAAGGGCAAATACCTGGAAGAAATCAGCGATTTGTCCGGGCTCGCGAAAAGTCGCCCCGGTATGGCGTTGGCGCTTGGGGCGTTGATGTTCTCTATGGCTGGTATTCCGCCGCTCGCAGGGTTTCTTGGCAAATTTTATATCTTTGTTGCAGCCGTCAACGCAGGCTTTGTGCCGCTCGCGATTATCGGCGTTCTCGCCAGCGTGATCGGTGCCTTCTATTATTTGCGGATCGTCAAAATTATGTACTTCGATGAACCTGGCGACGCCTTCGACCGTCCGGACTTTATCCCCGGCGCGATATTTGCGATCTCGAGTGTTCTTATGGTGGTCTACTTCATCGTTCCGGCGCCGCTTGTTCGCGGTGCGGAGGCCGCGGCTCGGACCCTGTTTTTAGGGTAACTGAAGTCCGCTACTTTGAGAGGGCGGGGTTTTGACCCAGGCCTGGTACACATCAGCTCACGCGCAACCTGAACCCCACATGCCGGCTGGATGGCGGGCACTGGCATTCGAATCTTTGGACAGTACGAACGCAGCACTGCGACGTATTGTCGAGATCGAAGGCGACGCGGCTGAAGGTCTCACGATTTGGGCGAAAACGCAGACAGCGGGTCGCGGGCGCATGGGGCGAACCTGGGAAAGCCCGGAGGGCAATGTGTATACCTCCATCCTCGTCCAGGCTCCCGAAGATCAGGCAACCGCGCCGCAAGTTGGGTTTGTTACAGCTGTAGCCGTCGCTGAGGCTATATTAGAACTGCCGCGCCATAACGCACCGCCACCGCCGCTGTCCCATAAGTGGCCCAACGATGTGTTGGTGGACGGTGCCAAAGTCAGCGGGATTTTGCCTGAAATGGTCTCGGGGCTTGATGGCGGGGCTTGGATTGTGGTGGGCATAGGCATCAATCTGCGGTCAGTGAACGTAGAAAGTGCGGCCTATCCCGTTGGGTCGTTAGATTCATACAAGATCGATACAACACCTGAGCATGTTCTGACCGTATTGTGCCGCGCGATTTCTGCGCACCTAATGAACTGGCGAGAACGAGGTTTTGAGCCGGTGCGCGAAGCCTGGCTCAAAAAAGCTCCGCCGATCGGATTTGAAATGACGGTTGGCGTGCCGACCGGGCCGGTTCGAGGAAACTTCGCCGGTCTTGATGTGGACGGTGCGCTGCTCTTGGACAGCCCTCAAGGGCGTAAACGCATTCTGGCGGGCGATGTGTTGTTTACTAGAGGGGACGCCTAATGCTGCTTGCGGTGGATTGCGGAAATACCAATGTTGTCTTTGCCGTTTATGACGGCGAAGACCTCAAAGGCCAGTGGCGGGCGGCCACCAAAACCGAACGGACATCGGATGAGTATGGAATTTGGCTAACGCAGCTTATGGCGCACGATCATGTTGATGCGACGGCTGTCACGCACGCCATCGTTGCTTCGGTGGTCCCCAGCAAGAACTTCGATCTGAAACGTCTTTGTGAGAAATACTTCAAGTGCAAGCCGATATTTGTTGGAGATCCGGGCGTCGACTTGGGGGCAGATATTAAGGTGGATAATCCCGCCGAAGCGGGGGCTGACCGCGTTGTGAATGCGCTCGCTGCCCATGCCACCTATGCCGGCCCGCTCATCATAATCGATTTCGGCACTGCGACGACCTTTGATGTGGTGGACAAAACCGGAGCCTATTGCGGCGGGTGTATAGCGCCGGGAATTAATCTGTCGATGGAAGCACTGCATATGGCGACGGCGCAATTGCCGCGCCTTCCAGTACAAAATCCAGGCGGCGCGCCGGTGGTAGGCACCTCGACGATTGCGGCGATGACGTCCGGAGTGTTCTGGGGCTACATCGGCTTGATCGAGGGGCTGGTTACGCGCATCCGTGCAGAAAGAGGCGAGTCCTTGAAGGTGATTGCTACAGGGGGCCTCGCGCCGTTGTTCGCTGAGGCGACACCGGTGATCGAATACACCGACCAAGACCTTACGATGCGTGGCCTTTTGCAAATTCATAACCGCAATGCGCGTTAACATATGAGCCGCGCAGCCACTCACCACACTAAAACAGATTTTCCCAAAGGCCTCGATAAAGGGCTTTGGTTTGTTCCACTCGGCGGGTCCGGAGAGATTGGGATGAACCTCAATCTGTACGGCTGCGATGACCAGTGGCTTATGGTCGATTTGGGCGTGACGTTCGGCGACGAGTCCGTGCCGGGCGTCGACGTGGTCATGCCCGACCCCAGCTTTATCACCGAGCGCCGCGAAAAACTGGCGGGACTCATCGTCACTCATGCCCATGAAGATCATCTTGGCGCGGTCGCCTATCTGTGGCCTCAGTTGAAATGCCCGGTTTACGCGACCCCTTTCGCGGCGGCTTTTCTGGAATACAAACTCAAAGAAGCGGGGCTGTACGGCGAGGTTCCGGTCACGGTTGTGCCCTTGGGTGGGCACGTTAGTGTCGGGCCGTTTTCGGTAGATTTTCTCACGCTAACGCATTCCATCCCGGAACCTAAC
>JAUIGX010000310.1 GCA_030432435.1 Alphaproteobacteria bacterium | reverse complement strand
GTTTTACCGAGGCGGCCCTCGATGCTCTCGAGCAATACCAGTGGCCGGGCAATGTACGTGAACTTAAAAATGTTGCTGAACGCGCGGTGGCGTACTGGCCAAGTACGTCCAAGCCCATAGACGAAATAATTTTCGACCCCTTCGCTTCGCCGTACCGTCCGGCTCCAAGGGCGCGCGCGATTGAAAATCGTGGGCAGGAAAAGAGCGATGAGGGTCGCTCGGAGGCTCCGGCGCCATCCACCGGCGAATCGAGTCCGTTGCCGGCTGATTTCAAAGCGGCGGTGGCGGCCTTCGAGAGCGACTTATTGATCCGGGCCTTAAAGGAATGCCGCCACAATCAACGGGTCGCCGCGCGGCGGCTCGGGCTCGGATACCATCAATTTCGCAATGCGTTGCGCAAGTACGACCTGCTGCCTTCTCGCACGAAAAAGTGAAGGGGGCTCTGGGCATCTTTTCCCAGCGCCTAGAATTGTTGGTACGATCACGGGTCGTTTGTAGGAGCCTTCATGCCTCGCGTGATTCTCCCTAAGCAAGTCTGGCGGTCGCGAAGCTTTGGCGCGGCAGGAACAGTGCTGGCGCATTTGGCTTTCGTACTGGCCTGGTTGATGCCGTCTGCTCCTGATCGCTCGCCTACCAATTTTCCAGTCGTCACTGTTGAGTTTGTAGATCCGGGTGAGTCTGAGACTTCCAATTTCCGGCCTCCCATCTCTCCGCTGTTGCCGTTCGAAATGACTCTAGATATTCCCGAACTTCCCGAATTCGTCGTGCAATCGATCACAGTGCCCGCTGACGGAGTGCGTGGGTTTGAAAGCTATTACGGCACGTTTGCAAAAACCCTTGGCCGTTTACTCGACTATCCTGTGCGGTCAAAATTGCTGGGCGAGGAAGGCAACGTTCTAGTACGTGTCTTGCTTGATCGCACCGGCGAGGTTGTTTCTGTCGTCGTTCAAGAAAGCAGCGGGTTTGCGGCCCTGGACGAAGAGGCGCTGGCGGTTGTGTGGCGTGCGCAGCCGTTTCCGCCGCCGCCGCGTGTCATCCCGGGCAACCCGGTGACTTTGATCGTGCCAATCGAGTTTCATGTGGAGCGTCAGGCCGCGTCGCTGCAGTAAGACGGTCCGCCTTTCTCCGCTATGCACCACCTGTGTGAAAACGGAGCACCCTATAAGGCGACGCGCACCACTTAAGCCGCTTCTTAATATTTATCTTTGCGCGTTTAGGCGCCTCAGTTCGACGCGGGCTTCGGCGCCCTCGATGCTATCGATCGGGCAATTCCTAGAGGCTGAGTCGAAAGCGCGTTCGGCGCCATCACCACCGCCTTTGATCAATCGCCATGTGCCCAGAAAGAGAGCGTATTCGCAGGTATCTGATTTACCTGTGTCGTTGCCGCCGTAAAGCGCGAGCAAGGTGTCCTCCACGTCGCTGATGTCCGTCGCGGTTACGAGAAGGTGCGCCATCGCCCATTCCCGCTCGGGCCCCACGTTGCTCGCAAACTCTTCCCAGCCGATGGGCTGCGCTCCGCGCAATGCCGATTTTGCCAGCCAGAGCACTGCCAGGCCGTCGTCAGGTGATTCCTCCAATATGGCCGTGAAGGCATTTGCGGCGTGGTTCCAGTCGCCGGCAAGGTATTGCGCAACACCGCGACCTAGTGTTCCTGTGTCCGACCCTGGCATGGCTTGTGTAAGGGCATCATAATCTTCTGTCGCATCCAGATAGCGTCCGGCGACGACTTTGAGATACGCACGCCTGCGCAAGAGTTCTATTTCATTCGGGTTGAATTCGAGCGCATTGTCGAG
>JAUIGX010000132.1 GCA_030432435.1 Alphaproteobacteria bacterium | reverse complement strand
GCGAGTCAGGGGCGTCGTCCGACCGTGTTTCCCTTGCGTGAATACTGGGTCGATATCGGCCGGGTGGATGATCTCAATCAGGCGCGGCGAGAGTTCAACGGAATATTTCCCGCTCCATAGCAGCGTGACTTGGCGCGAACTTCGGCAATCAAGGCTTTAAGAGATGCGATCAATTTCAGAGCTTATGTCCTTAAAGGGTCGAGTTGCGCTTGTGACCGGAGGGGCCGGACATATCGGCCGCGCTATAGCGCATACCTATGCCGAACTTGGCGCGGCCGTTGTGGTGTTGGATCGCACGGGGTCGGCGGCGGAATCGGTGGCACAGAAATTGACCGAAACGTACGGCGTTTTGGCGACGGCGCTGCATATTGATCTTGCAGATGAGGCATCTGTTCGCAAAGTACCGCAGCGTGTGGTCGAGACCTGCGGCCGGCTCGACATTGTGGTTAACAATGCGGCCTTTGTGGGCACCGACGGCCTGGAAGGCTGGACGGCGCCGGTCGAGGACCAAAGCATTGAGACGTGGCGGCAAGCGCTGGAGGTTAATCTCACGGCGCCGTTCTTATTGGTTCAGCAGGCCATACCGTTTCTTAAGGCTTCCGGCAAAGGCGCGGTGATAAATGTGGGATCGATCTACGGCGTGCTCGGTCCGGATTGGCGTCTGTACGACGACGCAACAGTCGCCGGAACACCGGCCGCTTACGGAGCGAGCAAGGGCGGTTTGATGCAGATGACCCGGTGGCTGGCAACGGCCCTCGCGCCCCACGTGCGGGTCAATGGCATCGTTCCCGGCGGGGTTGAGCGCAACACGCCCGAAGAATTTAGGCGAAAATACGTTTCCCGCACGCCCTTGAACCGTATGGCTAGGGAAGAAGACATGAAAGGCATCGCGGCGTTTCTGGCATCCGACTTGTCGGCTTATATTACCGGCCAATGTATCATGGTCGATGGAGGATGGTCGGCGTGGTAGCGCGTGTCGGACAATCGCTCGCGTGGTTTAATATTGCCAGCATCCGTGTTGGTTATTAAGAGCTGCCCGTGAACCGATTTCTTCGCACTTTTTTGCAGCCACGTAATTTATTGGTCTATGGCCACGACATTGTCATGGCTTACGCCGCTTTCGTCGGCGCGTTTTTCCTGCGGCTAGGCCCCGGCTTTCTGGATGAACGTCCTGAAGTTTTGTACATGGCGGTTGTATTCGCCGCCGTAGCGGCGGCGGCATATCTTGCAACGGGACTCTACCGGCATGTGTGGGAGTACGTTTCTGCCAAGGATGCGATCAACATTCTGCGCACGGCAACTATTATCGTGCTCTTTTTTATGCCGGCGTGGTTTCTCGTTACGCGGCTGGAAAACTTACCACGCTCTATACCGTTTATTAGCTGGCTGCTCTTGGTCATGCTGCTTGCCGGACCACGGCTTGTCGTGCGTATGGCGCGCGACCGGCAAGTGCGCGGTCTGCTTCGAACCGAAGGGCGTGGAATCCCGATCCTTTTGATCGGGGCCGGGCCAGAGGCCGAACTCTTCATTCGTGCGACCACACGCCATCCCGGCGCAGGATACGATGTCGTCGGTATGGTGACGGGCCGGGACGACCGGTTGGGCCAGGTAATTCAAGGAGTGGAAGTCCTGGGCCGCGAAGGTGACCTGGTACAAGTTATCGCGGACTTGGAACGCCGCGGCCGTAAACCCGAAAAGCTCGTGCTTGTGCGTCCCGGCCTTGACGGCGGCGTGGTACAGCGGCTGTTTGCAGTTGCCGAAAAAACCGGATGCCAGTTGATGCGCGTGCCGCCACCGACGGACATGCGGGCTTACGGCGATGAAGATGTTAAGCCGCGTCCTATTGTGATTGCGGATTTGCTGGGTCGGCCGCAATTGCAGCTGGACCGCGCGGCCATGGCAGAGATGATTCGCGGCCGCCGCATCTTGATCACAGGTGCTGGTGGATCAATCGGCTCGGAACTTGTTCGGCAGGTTTCAGACTTTGAACCGGCGCATTTAACGCTATTTGATCACAGCGAATTTAATCTCTATGCGGTTGACATGGAAGCGCGTCGCCGTTGCCCATCTTTGGCTATTACGCCGCGTCTTGGCGATGTGCGCGACGAAAGTCGCGTGCGGGATGTCTTTGCTCTGGATCGGCCGGATGTGGTGTTTCATGCTGCGGCCCTCAAGCACGTGCCCATGGTGGAGCTCAACCCTGTGGAAGGCGTGCTGACCAATGCTGTCGGCACACGCAATGTTGCCGATGCCTGCGCCGCAAATGGCGTGAGGGCCATGGTGCTGATCTCTACCGATAAGGCCGTAAATCCTGCCAATGTTATGGGCGCGAGTAAGCGCGTCGCCGAAATTTACTGTCAGGCTGAAGATCTGCGCCGTGCTGGCACTCGCTTTATCACGGTGCGCTTCGGCAATGTGCTTGGTTCGGCTGGATCGGTCGTGCCTCTCTTTCAGAAGCAGCTGGAAGACGGCGGGCCGCTAACCGTTACCCATCCCGAGGTCGAGCGCTATTTCATGACAGTGCGTGAGGCGGTGGAGCTGGTTTTGGAAGCCGCCGCATTGGGGCAGGGGCGCAGCGATGAGGGCGCAATCTATGTGCTCGATATGGGCGCCCCCGTAAAGATCATGGATTTGGCCAAACAGATGATTCGCCTGGCCGGGAAAACGCTGGGCGAGGGTATAGATATCGAAATTACCGGCCTTCGCCCCGGCGACAAGCTGTCTGAAGAATTGTTTCAAGACCAAGAACCGCCCATGGCCACGGATATGGCCGGTATTCTTCTCGCCCGGCCGCGCACCGTGGATTACGGCATTATCACCGCGAAATTGACGGCTCTCGACCGGGCCTGCCGCTGCGGCGACGAAGCGGCGGTTTTGGCGCTTGTGGCGGACTTGGTGCCCGAACTGCGCCCGTCCGGGCCTTCGGCCGGGCGCTCTCATCTGAAAGTCGTCAAATAAGGCATTGCCTGAACTCGGCTATGAAAGTGGCGGGTCGCGGCGACTAAATGCCTCTGTCGTCTTTTGTTGGCGGTTTGCCCATGCTAAATCCCGCCCGGCTGTCTTCTTTCCATCTTTTTCCAGACCCGAGAAAATTCATGACCCCCATTCGCCGCGCTCTTCTGTCTGTGTCCGATAAATCGGGCCTCATCGAATTCGGAAAATTTCTCTATGCGGCAGGGGTCGAATTGATCTCGACCGGTGGAACGGCGAAAGCGTTGCAGAACGAAGGATTACCCGTAAAGGAAGTCGCCGAGTTGACGGGGTTTCCCGAAATGCTCGATGGCCGGGTAAAAACACTGCATCCGTCCGTGCACGGCGGAATCCTGGGCATTCGCGGTAACGCCCAGCATGAAGCAGCCATGGCCGATCATGCCATCGCGCCGATCGACCTGGTTGTGGTGAATCTCTACCCTTTCGAGAAAACGGTCGCCGGTGGCGCCGATTTTGATACGTCCATCGAGAATATCGATATCGGCGGTCCGGCATTGATTCGCGCTGCGGCAAAGAACCATGCCGGCGTAACGGTGATTGTAGACCCAACCGACTATGCGGTGGTTACGGAAGACATGAAAGCGAATGGCAATGCGGTGAGCGACGAAACGCGCCGTAGCCTTGCTGCTCGCGCTTACGCGCGCACGGCCGCCTATGATACAGCCATCTCAACCTGGTTCGCAGGACAAGTGGGCGAGGACTTTCCGCGCTGGCAGACATTCGGCGGGGCGCTGAAGCAAAAGCTGAGATACGGCGAAAACCCTCACCAGTCCGCAGCCTTATATGTAACCGGCGAGGCGCGTGCCGGTGTAGCATCCGCTGCGCAGGTGCAGGGTAAGGAGCTCAGCTTCAATAACATCAATGATACCGATGCGGCCTATGAACTCGTAGCGGAGTTTGAAGGCCCGGCCTGTGCGATCATCAAGCACGCGAATCCTTGCGGCGTTGCTTTGGGCGCAAATTGTCTCGAAGCGTATACGAAAGCGCTGGTCTGCGACCCGGTCTCGGCCTTTGGCGGTATCATCGCCCTGAACCGGCCGATTGATGGCCCCACAGCTGAAAAAATAACCGAGCTGTTTACCGAGGTCGTAATTGCGCCGGGCGCTGACGATGCGGCGAAGGCGGCTTTCGCTAAGAAGAAAAACTTGCGCTTGCTGATTACGGACGGCTTGCCTGTGCCTTCAGACGCCGGTCGCGCCGTGCGCAATGTGGCGGGCGGATTTCTTGTGCAAGGACGTGATAACGGACACGTCGCCAAGGGCGAACTCAAAGCGGTAAGCAAGGTTGCGCCTACGGCAGAGCAGCTCGATGACATGATTTTTGCCTTCACCGTCTGCAAGCACGTCAAATCTAATGCCATTGTTTACGTAAAGGACGGTGCAACGGTCGGTATTGGTGCAGGGCAGATGAGCCGGGTTGATTCGGCGCGCATTGCTCACAGTAAAGCGAAAGAGGCCGCCGCTGCCTCAGGTGCTCAGGAAGCCCTGACGGTCGGCTCTGTTGTGGCGTCTGATGCGTTTTTTCCCTTTCCCGACGGTTTGCTGGTAACCGCGGAAGCTGGCGCGGTGGCGGTTATTCAGCCGGGCGGGTCTATCCGTGACGATGAAGTGATTAAGGCCGCCGACGAGAAGGGCTTGGCGATGGTCTTTACCGGAATGCGCCATTTCCGCCACTAGACGGCTGACTTTATAAACGCGCAGGCAGCATGAACGCGTAGACAGCACCGGTTATGCGGCCGATATCGGTACTCGCTGTGTTAAGCGCTCCATTTCGGCAACGAGGTTTTGCCAGTTCACCGGCTTGGTGACCACGATATCAGCGCCTGCATCAATATAGTTCTTGTGGTTTTCTTCCAGCGCATCTGCGGTCAAGGCGATCATCGGTATCGCGGGCCCCGCGGCCTCCTGGGCGCGGATTTTTTCCATGGCTTCAGGGCCATCCATAACCGGCATCTGCATGTCCATGAGAACTATGTCGAAGCGCTCATTTTTATGCGCGTTCACGGCCTCAAGCCCGTTTTCGACAGCGTGCACGGTGTGCCCGAGTCGCGATAGCATGGCCGTCATCAGCATCCGCGTTGTTTCATTGTCTTCGGCCACCAAGATTTGCAATGGCCGGGCCGCTTCCGTTAGCTGAGAGGCTGCTGTCGGCCCGCGTTTCTGAGGGCCGGCATTCGCCTCAACCTTGGCATCGTCGCCGGGCTGAAGGAAAACGGTGAAGCCGAACGTCGAGCCCTCGCCCTTTTTACTGTCGAACCAAATGCGCCCGCCCATCATCTCTGCAAAATTTTTACATATGGTCAGGCCAAGCCCTGTACCGCCGTATTTTCGAGAGGTTGAACTATCCTCCTGAACAAACGGCTGGAACAGATGGTCCTGATTCTTTTCTTCGATTCCGGCGCCCGTGTCCGAAATCAATGTTTCAACGCAAAGCCGCCCATTCTCAGATGAAACCTGACGGACGGAAACTTTGATTTTGCCACTGCTTGTAAACTTGTTTGCATTGCCAAGTAGGTTCAGCAAAATTTGTCGGTATTTTTTGGCATCGCCGCGATAGGCTGATTGCACTGTTTTATCGATCTGCGTGTCGATGACATTGCCTTTAGTGGATGCCAATGGCCCCATGACTGCAAGTAAATCCGACACAGTATTGCGGATCGAAAAATCGGCTTCGTCCATCTCGATGCGGCCGGATTCGATTTTGGAAAAATCCAAAATATCGTTGATCAGATCGAGCAGTGTATGTGTCGAGCGCGTCAAGCGCGTGAGTAATTCTTGCTGCTCGGCGCGAAGCTCGCTGCTTGCCATAAGGTCGGCCATGCCGAGAATGCCGGTAATGGGCGTGCGGATTTCGTGACTGACCACAGCTAGAAAGCGATTTTTGGCAGCGTTGGCAGACTCTGCTGCAATCTTGGCGGTTTGCAAGTCGGCGGTGCGCTCGGCCACCTGCTGTTCCAAATAAATAGTCGCCAGCTCTTTGCGCTGCCGATTGATACTCAGAGCCCCTGCTAGGGCGGCGGCAAGTACCGTTGCAAACAAACCGATCGCGAACATCGTCGCCGGCTGAAATTGATTCAAGCGCTGAATAAATTCTGGATAAGCACTGAACGTGATCTGCCATTGCCGCCCAAAAACTTCGCGTTCCAAGACCTGGTTATAGAATGTCGATGCAATCGAGCCGCGGTCGGTCGATTCATAAAATGTTTCCTCCCGGCCAGGTTCGGTAATATCGCGCAGCAGAAAGTGGAACGAATCATTGTCCAGATCCAAGGGATCTAGCACTTCCCTTGTCAGCAGCGGTGCGTAACTCCAGCCGAATGCCGCAGTTTCACGTTTCTCTACGGTGTCGGGCGTAGCGGCGCCGCGGTAAATGGGCATGAGCAGCAAGAAGGATTGCTGGGGCTCTCCGGTGGCCTGCACCAACGTGATCGGCCCTGTAAGTTGTGTCTTGCCAGAGCGCATGGCGGCATCGGCAGCTGTCCGTCGATGGCGCTCAGAGCCTATGTCGAGCCCGACGGCGGCGGCGTTGCGGCCGACCGGTTCAATATATTGAATGACATAGCGTTCCTGATCATGCGGGGCGAGTTCGCGTATGGCAAAATCCGGTCGCCCGTCGGCGCGCATCTGCGCGACGTACCGCTCTTCTGCGGCTCGAGGTACGCGGCGAATGAATCCAAATCCGCGCGCGCCGGGAAATTCACTGTCGACATCACGGGTGGCGCTGTATCTTAGAAAAAGTTCCAAATTGATCCCGGCGTCACCCGCCGTTAGCACGGCGCCGCGCACGCCGCTCAACCCGTATTGATAGAGCTCCATTCTAGCCGTGACGTCCCGCGCCATGCGCTCGGCCGCTTCGGCTACGGCTGCGCGCGCAGAGTCTTGATTGCTGATGTGGATCGCCCACGTAGCAAGTCCGGTTATGATGAGGCCCAAAACAAAGGTTGCGGCAATCGGCCTAACTATTTTCGGTTTATCAAGTTCTGTCTGCATGTTCTTAGAAGGCACTATTACTCATTCTACCGGTGTAGCGAAAAGACGATGAATTGGCCAGTTTACAGCGCCGGAGCCCGAGGGTCCAAGATATGCTGTTTACAAGCAAAGCGGGAAGTTAAAACGCCACATTCCGAACGATGTCTTGATCAAATGAAAGCGCCATATGTTCGGTACTTTCGCGGCTAATGAGCGCGTGAAGGTTCATGATGTCTTTGCGTTGCTCAGAATTTGCGGCTTGGCCCACGGTGTTCATGGCTGCGAGTAGACGGATGATGACATCTGCGTCCGCCATCGCATACCGGGCGATCGCGGCAAATAGTGGGCAGGCGAGTTCATTGAGCGTGCGCACTTCCGTTATAATGCGGATGTGCCCATCATCGTCCATCCTCAACGGGGAAGGAGTCTCTCGCCCTGCCAGCAGGCGTAGCGATTCCTCCAATCGGTCTATGCAGTAGAGGGCCGTGGTCGGGTCGTTGACGCCAGGTGAGAGAGCACGTTGCGCGATCTCAACGATGCGCCAGAGAGAAAACTCAACGTCTTGCTCCGGCGTGCGATCCTGACCCACAACAAACGTTCCCTTCAACTGGTTGACGGTTTGCTCTGTTAGGTCGTTGCCGGGATACGCGAGAAGGAGTGGATCTCCTTTCGCGACGAAGCGACCCGGGCGCGCTTCGATCCGAAGCACAAGATTGCAATCGCTGGCGACGTTCATGAGCGCGTCGGCGTTCGTAAGTTGCACGTATCCGCTGACGGGCGCATTTATCGTCCGCGCTTTCTTTTCGAAGTCGGCCGGTATTTGAGCTTGAGGCGATCCGCCTTTATCGGCGGATGCGCCTTCTCCGAGTTTTGAAGGATAGAGCCGGTCAATAGCTTGATGAGTCTCTCCTGCTAACACTGTCAGAAGCGTTTCGATACGTATGCCGGTGGCGACATGGTGAATGAAGTAGATCAAAATCGCGAGGCTGGTTACCGCCAGCACCATTCCAAACGTCACGGCAATCAGGGGGACAAACCCGGATTCATCGGTCCCGCGTACAGAGCCCAGCACAAGCAGGCAGTACACAAATGTCGCTATAAATGTGCCGAGCACCACTTGATTACCGCGATCACGCATGAAGTTGCGTAATAGTCGCGGGCCGAATTGCGACGATGCGAGCTGTAGGGTCAGCATGGTGATGGAGAACGTCAGGCCTGCCACTGTGATCATCGATCCGGCAATGGCCGATAGAATTGCCCGGGCGCTGGCCGGCCCGAAGGCGTAAAGCCAATCTATATTCTGAAGGGTCTCTTCACCGACCCAAGAGTCGGCATCCACAAGAAGTGAGGCGAGCGCGATGGCCGCTGCAGCCATTATGGATGGAAGAAACCAAAAGCTGGTGCGTAAGGCCTCCCAGAAACTGACAAGCCGCGTCAGTGAAGCGAGCATCAGAACATTAACTCCTGCCTGCGTCTCTTAGGTCTTCGGAGGGCGTTTCACCGGCGGTTTCCTTTACCCCGCGCAAGAGCACTAATCCTCCGATAAGAAAAACCAGAATTGTCATCATCCCAAACCGGTAGCTGCCGGTGGCTAAGGTTACCCAGCCGACCAATGCGGGTCCGGCGAAAGCGGTCACCTTTCCGGAAAGGGCAAAGAGCCCGAACATTTCGCCGCGCATGTGCGGCGGGGCAATGCGCGCCATCATCGTGCGGCTTGCGGCCTGCACCGGCCCGAAGAAGGTGCTCATGGCAAGGGCGGCTATCCAAAATGTTGTTCGATCAGTCGCTGAAAGAACAACAGCGCTGGTGAGGATCAGAGCAATAAGACTGACGATGATGGTGGGTTTAGAGCCCCGTTTATCGTCCATCCAGCCGAATGCAAATGCGCCTAGCCCAGCCGTAACGTTCAGGGCGATGCCCAGCATGATGACCTCGCTCAACTCCATGCCGAACGTCACGCCGGCGTAAACGCCTCCCAAACTGAACACGGTATGAACGCCATCGGTATAAATCATGGCGGCGACTAAAAATCGAAAGGTGTTGGCGTGCTGGCGGGCACTGCGGAACGTGTCGATGAGTTGCTTAACCCCTAGACGGGCTGCGGCTGTGATCGGTAGCGCCGCGCGTTCTCGTTCCTTCACAAACAGAAATAGGGGCAATGCAAACACCGCAAACCATACGGCAACCACAAGAGATGTGGCGCGCACGTGTTCGGCGTTGCTTGTGTCGAGCCCGAAAGGCGGCGGGTCGGCTTGGACAAATCCGAATAACGCGACCACAAGCGAGAGCAATCCTCCCGCATAGCCCAGACCCCAAGCCCAGCCCGATATACGGCCCATGGTTTCGGGCTTGGACACATCGGGCAGCATGGCATTGTAAAACAGCATTCCCATTTCAAAGCCGACCGTTGCGATGACTGCAAAAGTCAGAGCCCAAGGGACATCGCTTGGTGTGGGTTCGGCAAACCACAATAGCGAGGTCGCCGTCACGCACATGATCGAGACGCCTAACAGCCAGGGCTTGCGGCGGCCGGTTTGGTCGGCGATAGCGCCAAGAACCGGGCTTAGAACGGCAATCAAAATTCCGGCGATCGCCATTGCCAGGCTCCACTGAGCGGCGCCTA